>CBFHYV010000311.1:0-3207 GCA_965660085.1 uncultured Paracoccaceae bacterium | reverse complement strand
GCCTGTCTGGCCGCCAGTGACTGGATGGTGATCCGCGCGATGGAAACCGGGGTGCCGGTGCCCGACGCTATCAGCAGCGCCCGCGCCGAGGCTCGGGCGCTGCTGAGCGCCGATCAGGCGTCGCCCGCAAACTGACGCTGGGCGCTATCGTAGATCTGCATATAAGAGGAGACCAGCGCGCCCATGTCGAAAATCCGCGCCCGCTGCGCGGCCAGCGCGGCAAAGCGGGACCGTTCGGCAGGGTCGCACATCTCCAACATCGCGGCGGTCAGCGCGTTGAAAAACGCCCGGCTGTCGCGTTGGTTCTTTAGCACGATGCCGGCGGGGGCAGAATCTTCGCCGGTCATCATCGACCGGATTTCCCCGATATCGGTGGCCACCGCCGGAACATGTTCCTGGATCGCCTGGATCAGGCACAACGGATAGCTTTCCCCCTCGAACCGCGACGGCAGGATCAGACAGTCCGAAAGCCGCAAAATGCCGTTGATCGCCGACTGATAACCCAGGAAATGCACACCGGGCAGATCTCCGGCCAACCGTTTGGCATTGTCGGTCTCCTCGCCATCGCCAATCAGCAGCAGATGCGCATCGCGCCGCCCGTGGATCTCGCGCAGGGCGCGGAACGCCTCGATCGAGGCGCGCCAGCCCTTGCGCTTGATCCCGCGCGCCACCAGCGTGAACACCGTATCGCCTTCGGCAATGCCCAGATCGGCCCGCGTAAAGGGCGCGGGCCGATCATCACGCGGCATGGCGTTGGGCAGTTTGACAAAGCCGTCCCAGTCGACCTCGCGGTTCTCAAAGAATTCCAGGTTGCGGTCAGCGGTGTAAATCCAGCCCGACACATTGGCGATGATCCAATTGACGATCGCCTGCGGCACGCCTTCAAAAGCCACATAAGACCCGTGCAGCGTGACCACAAAGGGCTTTTCGATGGGTCCGTCGCCCAGCGTGTACAAAAACGCATCCGCTGCGGCGACATGGGAATTGATCACATCCACACCACAGGCCCCAAGGAAGGCACCGCGCCCGCGCGCGGTCATGTGGCTGGCGTGATAGACCGGGATGCGCGGGTTCAGACGGGCGCGCATGTCCTCGTTGATGGTGCCCATATCCACCGCCATCATCGACACGGTATGACCCGCCGCCAGGAACGCATTGGCCAGGTTGATCGGAAACAACTCTCCTCCGCCGGAGTGGAAGCCCAGGAAATAAAGCTGGATATGGCGCCGGGCCTGACGCGTGGCCAACAGTTCGGGCACGCCAAATACCTCGTCGAACGGGCCCATGGTCTCGGCCAGTTTGAAATGACGGTACTGGGCCTGGACCTTTTCCAGAAACCGCATCCGGGTCTGGGGCGAAATGCCCCAGTTTTGCGCCAGAAGACGCAGGATGCGCATGTTTTCGTCGTAGTAATAGCGCTGATGGAAATTGCTGGCCGAAGTGTTTGATCCGTGTTGACGGAAATAGGCCACCGCGCGCGGTTCAAAGGTGATCTGCCCGGCGCCTGCGATGTGCAGATACAAGAACCAGTCGCCACAGATTTTAAAGGTCCGCGCCTCGGTCCAGACCTCTTCGGGCAGGTCCATCCGGCGGAACAGCCCGCCACCGACATTGGCATAGACGTTGTTCACGCCAAACCCGCCATTGAACCATTCCGCCGCCGGACGGGTCAGCGTGTCGTCCCAGATGCCAGGCTCTGCGCCTTCGCGGTAGCGGTCAAGCCCCTCCATGAAATTTCCGTCGCCATCGGAAAACTGGATCCGGCCAAAGGCGATATTGACGGACTCGTCGGCAAAGGCGGGCACCAGATGTTCCAGGAAATCCGGTTCGCAGAAATCATCGCTTTCGCAGATCCAGATCAGATCGCCGGTGGCCAGGCTCAGCCCCTTGCGCCATTGCGCAAAAACATTGCCGGAATTGATCTCGTTGAATTCCAGATGCGCCTCGATCCCCAGATCGGCCACGGTATCGCGGATCACCCGCTGGCTGTCATCAGGAGAGTTGTCGTCCAGGATGATCAGTTCGATATTGTCATAGGTCTGATCGGCGATCGACCGGATGCGCTGGGGCAGGTATTTGGCGTGGCGATAGTTCGGCACGATGACCGACACTTTGGGCCGGAAACCTTCGGTCCGGCGCTGTTCGATATAGGATTGGGTTTCGCGATGTTCCTTGTGGCCGTGACGGCAGTAATGCAGGAACGGGTTGGCATCGGCGCGCTGAATATCGACATAGCGGTCGCGATAGTAGCGGGTCGAAAAATCGGGCCGCGGGTCGTAGCCCAGCCGCCAGCCCAGCATCAGGAAATGCGCCCGGGGGTCCACCCCCAGCTCTACCACATCCGGATAGCGGTCCAGATAAAACCCCACGTCGAACCGGTCTTCGATATCGGCGATATCCTCGGGCGGGCAGGACGCCCAGTCGATCCGGGATGGATCGACGCTGTGCGACGCCCCCTCCCGCTCCAGCGGCACCGGGCGGCCGCGGCGCCCTTCGGCGCGGCCATGCAACACCCAATGCACAAACGGGTTGATCCCGGCCCTTTCGATATCGGTGTTCTGGCCCAGATAATAGGCGACGGAAAACTCCGCGCTGGGGTCACGCCCTTCTTTCCAGCCCATGATCAGGAAATGCATCAGCGGGTCGACCTGGGTTTCGCGCACATCACCATAGCTGACCAGATAGAAATCTTCGTCGAACCAGGCGGCAAGACGGCCATAGTCCTCTTTGCCCAAGCGCAGCCCGCGTGTCACGTAATCGCGCGCGCTGCGATAGTGATCGGGGCTGATCCCTGGGCGTCCCTCGGACCGGCCGCTCAGCACCCAATGCGCAAAGGGGTTGGTCCCGCCCCGGGTGATGTCGTCATTGGTATCAAGGTAATACAGAGTCGAAAAATCCGCGCAGGGATCGCGCCCCTCGCGCCAGCCATCAACCATGTAATGCGCTAACGGATCAATCCCGGCAGCGGCCACATCGGGGTTTTCGGCCAGGTAAAAGGACTCGTCAAACGCCGTGCGCAGGGTGTCGAGCGCGGCACCTGCAAACCCGGCCACCGCAGCATCGGAGTCGGGCATGGCGGGGGGCTGTGTATCCAACCCCGCAGCCCGCCCGGTTTCGACCCAATGCAGAAACGGGTTCTGATTGCCGGTCTCATGCGCCTGCGCATAATAGCGGGTGTCGAAATCGGGGCGCGGGTTGCGCCTCTCG
>CBFHYV010000310.1:0-3215 GCA_965660085.1 uncultured Paracoccaceae bacterium | reverse complement strand
CCAGCGGATCAATGGGCCGCATAGGCGCCTCCGGGCGCGGGCCAATCCCTGCGCAGGCCGCCAGACACGGCAACAGCACCATCACCACCCACTTGCGCATTCCGCATTCGCCCCCTGCCGCGGTTGCCTTGGCGCCCCCGCAGCCTAGACTTGCCATGCAATGCTTGAAAACGCCACCACACCCTTGCCGGTCCATGCCGATCTGGTCACGCAGCCCATGACGCTGCTGCAAAGCCTGCGCGCCGCGCGGCGCAACCTGCTAGAGATCCTGCCGCGGATTGCGACCACGCAGCCCATGGTTTCCGGCCGCACCGGCGCGCGGTGGCACATGGTCATGGACCCGGCCGCGATCCGCCGTATCCTGTTGGAAGAGGTGGAGAATTACCCCAAGTCTGACGTCACCAAGAACCTGCTGCGGCCTGCCATCGGCGAATCGATGTTCATTGCCGAGGGCGCGGAGTGGCGCTGGCAACGGCGCACGGCCGCGCCCGTGTTCAGCCGCCGCAACATGCACGCGCTGGCGCCGGTGATGTCGGATGCCGCGCTGCGCTGCGCGGATCGGATCGATGCCGCAGGCCCCCGCGCCATCGACATGATGCAGGAAATGGTCACCACGACCTTCGACGTTATCTCTGACGTCACCTTTTCCGGGGGCGAGGCGTTCAACCGCGACGAGGTGCACCGCGCCATCGATTCCTACGTGGCCGAAGCCGGGCGCGTCAGCCTGCTGGACGTTCTGGGCTTTCCTGACTGGGTGCCGCGGCCGGGCCGGACGCTGTCCGCGCGCAGCCTTCGTCAGATGAAGTCGGTCGCGGACGATGCGATCACGGCGCGCGCCGCGCGCGGCCCCGCCACACCGCCCGATCTGCTGGATCTGCTGATGGCGGGGACCGACCCGGACACTGCCCGGCGCATGGATGTGTCGGAATTGCGTGACAACCTGCTGACCTTCATCGTGGCGGGCCATGAGACCACGGCGCTGACGCTGTCCTGGGCGCTCTATCTTTGTGCCTTTGACGAAGCCGCCCAGGACCGGGCCCGCGATGAAATCCAGCAGGCCGTGGGCGGCCGTGCCTTGCGGGGCGAGGATGTGGATGCCCTGCCCTTCACCCGCGCCATCATCGAGGAAGCCCTGCGGCTGTATCCGCCGGCTGGCATCATCTCTCGGACGGCGCAGGCGCCGGATCAGTTGGGCGGCCGGGAGGTGCGGCGCGGCGATACGGTGATGATCCCCATCTACGCGCTGCATCGCAACAGGCTGCTGTGGGACAACCCCGATGCCTTCGACCCCGAGCGCTGGATGGGCCAGCGCCCGGACCGCTATGCCTACCTGCCCTTCGGCGATGGCCCCCGCATCTGCATCGGTGCATCCTTCGCAATGCAGGAAGCCGTGCTGATCCTGGCCACGCTGCTGGGCCGCTACCGCTTTCGCAACGTGCCGGGGCGCGACCCGAAGCCCGTGATGATCCTGACCCTGCGCCCCGAAGGCGGCGTCTGGCTGACGGCAGAGCCGGTTTAAGGCCACGGACCCGCGCCACCGACTCTGCATCACCTGACGCCTCAGCGCCTCACCCCTTCCCGGGGCCGCGCGCAGTGCGCGCGCCGCTGTTGCCTCAGCGGTTCGCCCCTTCCGGGGGCCACGCGCAGTGCGCGCGCCGCTGATGCCTCAGCGGTTCGCCCCCGGAACCCACAAGATATCCGCGCGGCCGTCGTCGTTGGCGATGCGGGCAGCCACGAAGAACCAGTCGCTCAGGCGGTTCAGGTAGGTGACAGCGACCGTGTTGATCTCTTCCATCGTGGCCAGTTCCACCGTCAGGCGCTCGGCCCGGCGGGCCACTGTTCGGCAATGATGCAGATGCGCCGCCGCGGGCGAGCCGCCCGGCAGGATGAAGCTGCGCAGCGGCTCCAGCCGGGCGTTCATGGCGTCAATCTCCTGCTCCAGGCGCTTGACCTGGCTTTCGACCATGCGCAGCACCGGATAGCCGGCCTCATCATCGCGGGCCATGTCCGGGCGGCACAGGTCCGCACCCAGATCGAACAGGTCATTCTGGATGTGCTTCAGCTTCGCATCCAGATCGCCATCGGCCTGCAGCCGCGCCACCCCGACGACCGAGTTCAGCTCATCCACGGTGCCATAGGCCGTCACCCGCATGGAATGCTTGGCCACGCGCGATCCGTTGCCCAGCGCCGTTTCCCCGGCATCGCCCGTCTTGGTGTAAATCTTGTTCAGAACGACCATGCGCTTACCCTCCGTCGCGCAGCCAGACGAACAGCAGGATCAGCACCACAGCCACGAACTGTGCAATGATCCGCCAGCGCATCGCCCGGTTTGCATATTTCTTGTTAAATTCGCCACCCTTGGCGAAACTGCCGATACCAAACATCAACACACCGACGACGCCAAGCATCACGATGGCAATGAGAATGAAAAGCGGGTCCTTGGCCATGGTGCCTCCGGTGAATTGGCTCTGACCCCGCGATGTAGCGGAGCCTGCGGCAAAAGCGAACCGGATTGTGCAGGCCGCCGCCCGGATCAGCCGCGCGCCAGGATGGCGTCCAGCAGGCGCACGGGCAACAGCCGCCGCGCCAGCCCCATGATATGCGTGGGCCATGTCACGTTATAGCGTGGGCGCGGACGCCGCGCCGTCAGCGCGCGCAGCATCACCTGCGCCACGGCCTCGGGCGGCAGTTCAAACGCATCCGGCCCGCGATCCTCATAGAGCCGGCGCAGCAGGCTTGCGCGGTATTGCCCCGCGCGGGCGGAGGCCTGCCAGTCAATCCAGGCCTCAAAGTGCGGAACCGAGTTCTGCCGGATCCGCGATGTCACCGGCCCCGGCGCAATGGTGATCACATGCAGCGGCGTATCCCGCATCTCGATCCGCAGGGTATCGGTCAGCCCCTCCAACGCGAACTTGGTTGACACATAGGCCCCCCGCCACGGCGCGGCGACCATCCCCAGCACGGAGGAGATGTTGATGATCCGCCCATGCCCCTGCGCCCGCATCACAGGGATGACAGCCCGCGTCAGCGCGTGCCAGCCAAAGACATTGACCTGGAAGATCGCCGCAAGCGCCTCGGCCGGCAGATCCTCGACCGCGCCGGGGGTGGCATGGGCGCCATTGTTGACCAGCGCGTCCAGCCGGCCGCCCGTGGCGGCCAGCACCTCGGCCAGGGCTGTATCGATCGTCTCGGGGCGGGCGTAATCCAGCAGCGGG
>CBFHYV010000309.1:0-3219 GCA_965660085.1 uncultured Paracoccaceae bacterium | reverse complement strand
AGGCGGCCAGCCACACCACCGTCAGCAGCCCGCCCGCGGCCTGCATCATCCGCGCCACGCCATCCGCACCTGCGGCCGGCGAAAGCCCTGCCGTGGAATCGTCGATCTTGCCTGCCATGCCACCGCTCCGCGCCAGCCCGCCTTACCGGTATTCGACCTTGAGCACCTCGTAGGACTTGTCACCGCCGGGGGTGCGCACCTCGACCGAGTCGCCCTCTTCCTTGCCGATCAGCGCCCGCGCGATGGGGGATTTCATGTTCAGCAGGCCCTTTTCGATATTGGCCTCATGCTCGCCCACGATCTGCCAGCGCTTTTCCTCATCGGTGTCTTCGTCCACCAGCGTGACGGTCGCGCCGAACTTGATGGCGCCGGAGAAATTGCGCGGGTCGATCACCTCGGCCAGGCCCAGGATGCCTTCGATCTCCTTGATGCGGCCCTCGATGAACCCCTGCTTTTCCCGCGCCGAGTGGTATTCGGCGTTTTCCTTCAGGTCGCCCAGCTCGCGCGCCTCGGCGATCGCCTGGATGACGGCGGGGCGCTCCACGGACTTGAGCTTTTTCAATTCAGTCTCGAGCGCGGTGAACCCCGCGCGGGTCATCGGTATCTTTTCCATAGGCATCCCGGTTGCTTGCCCGGCGCGCCACCTCATGGCGCGCAGGCGGGGGGTTTTGGTTCGCGGCTTCAAATCACGGGCAACGCGTTGTGACAAGACTGACCCGCAGCCTGCCGGAATTGCAAGACGCGAAGGACGCCCCCTTGCGCAGGATGCGGAAAAATGGCGCAATTTCCTTTGACGTTGCGGGCATTACGTTGACCGGTGGTCTAACGGCACGCTAGGTGTCTGCGCAACATTGTTATCAGATGACGCCAGGAAAGGTAACGGCATGAGCGAAGTCCAGCGCGAAGCGATGGAATATGACGTGGTGATCGTGGGCGCCGGTCCTGCGGGGCTTTCGGCGGCGATTCGCCTGAAACAGCTGGACGCGGATCTGTCCGTTGTCGTGCTGGAAAAGGGCTCGGAGGTCGGCGCGCATATCCTCTCCGGCGCGGTGCTGGACCCCTGCGGTCTGGACGCCCTGATCCCTGATTGGAAAGAGCGCGGCGCGCCGATCACAGTCGAGGTCAAGGAAGACAACTTCTACTACCTCGGCGAAGCCGGCGGCATCCGCATCCCCAACGCCCCCATGCCGCCGCTGATGAACAACCACGGCAATTACATCGTCTCCATGGGCAATGTCTGCCGCTGGATGGCCGAACAGGCCGAGGACCTGGGCGTGGAGATCTTCCCCGGCATGTCCTGTTCGGAACTGGTCTATGACGGGGACAGGGTGAAAGGCGTGGTGGCCGGTGTCTTCGGGCTGGAACCCGATGGCTCCATCGGCCCCGATACCGAGCCGGGGATGGAACTGCACGGCAAGTATGTCTTCCTGTCCGAAGGCGTGCGCGGCAGCCTCGCCAAGGAGGTGATGGCGAAATACGATCTTTCCACCGGGAAGGAGCCGCAGAAATTCGGCATCGGCATGAAAGAGATCTGGGAGATCGACCCCGCGAAGCACCGCGAAGGCACCGTGACCCACACCATGGGCTGGCCGCTGAACGGCAACGCGGGCGGCGGCAGCTTCATCTACCACCTCGACAACAACCAAGTGTATGTCGGCTTCGTGGTGCATCTGAACTACGAAAACCCCTATCTGTATCCCTACATGGAATTCCAGCGGTTCAAGCACCACCCGATGGTGGCCGAACTGCTGGAGGGCGGCAAGCGCGTGGCCTATGGCGCGCGCGCCATTTCCGAAGGCGGCTACCAGTCCATGCCCAAGATGGTAGCGCCGGGCGTGGCGCTGCTGGGCTGCAGCGTGGGCATGGTCAACGTGCCGCGGATCAAGGGCAACCACAACGCCATGCTGTCCGGCAAGGCCGCCGCAGAGGCCGCGCATGCCGCCATCGCCGCGGGCCGCGAGGGTGACGAGCTGACCGCCTATGAGACCGAGGTGCGCGAAGGCGCCATCGGCAAGGATCTGTGGAAGGTCCGCAACGTCAAGCCGCTGTGGTCCCAGATGGGGCTGGCCGCCAGCCTGACGCTGGGCGGGCTGGACATGTGGCTGAACACGCTGTTCGGCAACGGGCTGTTCGGCACGATGCGCCACGGCAAGACAGATGCGGAGGCCACGCGCATCGCCGCCGCCTGCGAACCGATCGACTATCCCAAACCCGATGGCAAGCTGAGCTTCGATAGGCTGACAAACGTCGCCTATTCCTTCACCAACCACGAGGAAAGCCAGCCCGCGCATCTGAAGCTGGGCGATCCCTACACGCCAACGGCGATCAACCTGCCCAGCTATGACGAGCCCGCGCAGCGCTATTGCCCAGCCGGCGTCTATGAGGTGGTGCGCGAAGAAGGGCAGGACCCGCGCTTCGTCATCAACTTCCAGAACTGCGTTCACTGCAAGACCTGTGACATCAAGGACCCCAGCCAGAACATCAACTGGACCTGTCCGCAGGGCGGTGACGGGCCGAATTACCCCAACATGTAAGGGGCTGACGCGCTTCTCCGGCGGCGGCGGTGGGCCATGCGGCCTATCGCCATCGCCCGCAAAGCGGGATAGACCCGCGCGATGACAGATGACATGCCAATCTTCCTGGCCACGGCGCCGGGGCTGGAACAGGCGCTGGCCGAAGAGGCCCGCGCTATAGGGCTGCCCAATGTGGCGGTGGTGCCCGGGGGCGTGGCGGCCACGGGTGGCCTGCCCGCCGCCATGCGGGCCAACCTGCTGTGCCGGGGGGCCAGCCGGGTGCTGTTGCGCCTGGCGGAATTCCCCGCCCTGCACCCCGCACAGCTGGACAAACGCGCGCGCAAACTGCCCTGGCAGGACTGGCTGCGCCCGGACATCCCCGTGCGGATCGAGGCCACCTGCCGCAAATCCCGGATCTATCACGCCGGCGCCGCCATCCAGCGCGTTGGCGCGGCGCTGCACGATGCCACGGGTGCCCCGCTGGCCGCCAGGGGGGCCGGGGACACGGCAGATGCCACCCTGCCCGACGGGCCAGCGCCGCTGCGCCTGATGGTGCGGATCGAAGACAACATGGTGACCATCAGCATCGATACCTCCGGGGACTTGCTGCACAAGCGCGGCTTCAAACCCGCGGTCAGCAAGGCCCCCATGCGCGAAACGCTGGCCGCGCTGTTCCTGCGCCAATGCGGATATACCGGGACCGAGC
>CBFHYV010000308.1:0-3232 GCA_965660085.1 uncultured Paracoccaceae bacterium | reverse complement strand
CCCAGCGGGATGCCGGGCCGCAGCCGGGGCCCAAGCCAAGCCCCCAGTTGGCTGCACCCCAGACCAGCCCGCCGCCGTCCGCTGTGCCTGAACCCGGCATCGCGCTGGGTCCGACCTCACCCGCCCCCGAGCGGCAGGGCACCGCCGTTCTTCTGGCCACGCCGGATGGTGTGCGCCTGTTGCAGCCCGCGCGGGATCGGTCCGCCGGGCGGCCGGAGGTCATGTCTGAACTGGCGTTGGACACCATTTCCTATGATGCAGACGGCGGCGTGGCCTTGTCCGGGCGCGGCACGGCGGCCAGCTTCGTGCGCGTGTATCTGGACAACCAGCCGCTGCGCACATCGGCGGTGTCGGATGAGGGCACCTGGCGCATGGCGCTGCCCAGCGTCGATTCCGGGGTCTATACCCTGCGCGTCGATCAGCTGGATGCCGAAGGGCAGGTGCTGTCCCGCGTAGAAAGCCCCTTCCTGCGCGAAGACCCGGCCGTGATCGCCGCAGCTGACCGGGCCACCACAGGCGGCCCGGTGCGGGCAGTGATCGTGCAGCCCGGCAACACGCTGTGGGGCATTGCCGACTGGCGCTATGGCACCGGCGTGGATTATGTGAAAATCTTTGACGCCAACCGCACCCAGATCCGGGACCCGGATCTGATCTATCCCGGCCAGATCTTCGATCTGCCGCAATAAGCCCCGCAAGGACAGGACTTAGATGCCCCCAGAGACCAGCAGCGCCGCCGATCTTGCGGCGCAGGAGCGTGCCTCCGGCCTGCGCACCATCCGCAGGGTTTTGCCCTATCTGTGGCCGGACAAGCCCGCCTGGGTGCGCCACCGCGTGGTTTGGGCCATGGCCCTGCTTCTGGTGGCCAAGCTGGTGGCGGTGGGCACGCCGGTGCTGCAAAAGGCGGCGGTGGACAGGCTGTCCGGCGATGTGCCGGATCTTGCCATCGGGGCCGTGGGGCTGACGGTGGCCTACGGGCTGGCGCGGTTGATGTCCGTGGGGTTTCAGCAGCTGCGCGATGCGGTCTTTGCCCGTGTGGGCCAACGCGCGCTGCGCGCGCTTGCGTTGGAGACCTTCACCCATATCCACCGCATGTCCATGCGCTATCACATCACCCGCAAGACCGGCGGCCTGTCACGGGTGATCGAACGCGGGGTGAAGGGCGTGGATTTCCTGCTGCGCTTCATGCTGTTCAGCATCGGCCCGCTGATCCTTGAGCTGTTGCTGGTGGCCGGCGCGCTGCTGCTGTTCCTGGATGCGTGGTATGTGCTGGTGGTGACGGGCACCATCGCGATCTACGTCTGGTTCACGTTCAAGGTCACCGAATGGCGTGTGAAACTGCGCCGGGAAATGAACAGCCAGGACACCGATGCCAACCAGAAGGCCATCGACAGCCTGCTGAACTTTGAAACGGTCAAGTATTTCGGCGCCGAGTCGCGCGAGGCGGACCGCTATGACGCCGCCATGGCCGGGTATGAAAGCGCGGCTGTGCGCACGGCCACATCGCTGGCCTTTCTGAACGCGGGCCAGTCGCTGATCATCACCACGGGGCTTGTGATCGTGATGGTCATGGCCGCCATCGGGGTGCAGAACGGCACGCTGACGGTGGGCGATTTCGTGCTGGTGAATGCCTACATGATCCAGATTACCATGCCGCTGAACTTCCTTGGCACGGTCTACCGTGAAATCCGGCAGAGCCTTGTGGACATGGGTGAGATGTTCGACCTGTTGCAGCAACCGCTTGAGGTCTCTGACAAGCCCGGCGCGCCGGATCTGAAGGTCAGCCGCGGTGCGGTGCAGTTGGACGCGCTGGAATTCGGCTATGACCCATCGCGCCCGATCCTCAAGGGCGTGTCCGTGGATGTGTTGCCGGGGCAGAACGTGGCGCTGGTGGGGCCTTCGGGCTCGGGCAAATCCACCATCGGGCGGCTGCTGTTCCGGTTTTATGACGTGACCGGCGGTGCAGTGCGGATTGATGGCCAGGATGTGCGTGACGTGACCCAGGCCAGCCTGCATGCGGCCATTGGCGTGGTGCCGCAGGATACGGTGCTGTTCAACGATACCATCCGCTACAACATCGCCTACGGCCGTGACGGCGCCACCCAGCAAGAGATCGAGCAGGCCGCTCAGGCCGCCCAGATTCATGAGTTCATCCAGTCCCTGCCCGAAGGCTATGACACCATGGTGGGCGAACGCGGGCTGAAGCTGTCCGGCGGCGAAAAGCAGCGTGTGGGAATCGCGCGCACCTTGCTGAAGAACCCGCCGATCCTGTTGCTGGATGAGGCGACCTCGGCCCTGGATACAGAGACGGAGGCCAGCATCCAGACCGCCCTGCGCCGCGCGGGCGAGGGGCGCACCGTCATTACCATCGCGCATCGGCTGTCCACCATCGCGGATGCGGACAGGATCATCGTGCTGGAGAATGGCGAGATCGTGGAGCAAGGCACCCATGTCAGCCTGCTGCAGCGCGAAGGCCGCTATGCCGCCTTGTGGAATCGCCAGCGTGCCGAGGACGCGGCCTGACCCTGTGCGCCGCCCGGACATGAGACGGGCGGTGCAGGTGGTCCAATGTGGAGGCAAGACCTCAGGCACCGGGCCAGTGCCGTGCTGCATTGTGCGGCGGCTGCAAGCAGACCGGATGTTCAGGTAAGATGCTGGAAACGCTGTAATGGTCGGGCTAGCAGGACTCGAACCTGCGACCTTCCGTCCCCCAGACGGACGCGCTACCAGGCTGCGCCATAGCCCGACGTGTTCGGCGTTAATACTCTATCCGCCTGCGGTGGCAACCCCCTGAGAGGGAAAATTTCAGGGTTTTTCGGGGCGCGCGGCCAACCGGGCCTCCAGCGCGCCAAGACGTGTGCGCAGGGGCGTGATCTGCTGCGCGGTGGATGCATCCAGGCGCTTTATCCCGGCCAGGCGGGCCAGGGTTTGCAAGCCCGGATTCGCCGCGCGTGCAGGCGGCTGGGGCGGCGGTTTGGGCTGTGGGGATGTCTGGTCCGGGGCCTGTGCGCTTGCCGCAGCGGTGTCCGTTTCTGCGGGGACCGCGGGATCGGGCCGGGATGGCGAATGGGGCGGCGCGTTCACACCCGCGTCGCCGGGCCGGGTCAGAAAGCCGGGCAGGGCAGGCGCAGCATCTGGCAGGGGCAGGTCCAGCGTGGGCTGCTGGGGGTCGGGGGATCGGGTCTTGCGGCGCAGGGGCGGCGGCTTGGGGATCGTGCGCGGGGCAAAGGGCATG
>CBFHYV010000307.1:0-3251 GCA_965660085.1 uncultured Paracoccaceae bacterium | reverse complement strand
CCCGGCAGAGCCTGCGCAGGAAGAGGAGCTGCCCTCTTATCTGCGCCGCGCCCGGGAAGAAGAGCGCCCCGCACCCCGTCCCGCCGCACGGCGCGACGATGATCTGCCGCCCCCCGCCTATGAGCGCGCCCGCGCCGAGGCAGAGCCGGCGGAGGCCGATGATTTCGTTGCCCCGCGCCGCCGCCCGGCCGGCACGCCGTCTGAAGAGACGAAGCGCCGTCTGGCGGCTGCCGTGTCCAAGACACGCGATGCGGTGGAAGAACCGGAGGCGAGCGAGGAAGACCGCCCCCGTTTCGGCATCAATTCGCTCATCAACCGGATGACGAACCAGCCGCAGGACCCCGCGCCGCGCGCTGCGGCGGCCCGTTCCGCGGCACCGGAACGGCGCAGCGCACCGCTGGACGATGCCGAGGATGATCAGGACAAGATCGAAATTCCCGCCTTCCTGCGCCGTCAGGCCAACTGACCGGCATATTGCGACGGATTTTCCGCCACCCCGCCCATTGAGGACCACCCCCGCAGTCACAGGCTGTGGGGGTGTTTCTTTTCAGGCAGTTGCACCGGCAAAGGCTTGTAACAGCCCGTTGCAAAGAGTGATTTGTAACCTTGGGTGCGCGCTTTTATCCCCAAATTGTGAGCATTCGTGCCCACATGGGACAGGAGCGAGACGTGCAGACAACAATCCGATCCAGCGTGAGCTTTGACGGCGTGGGCCTGCATTCCGGCCAGCCCGTGCGCATGACGGTGCTGCCCGCCGTGGCTGAACATGGCATCTGGTTCAAACGCACGGACATCCACCTGGGCGATGCGCTGGTGCCGGCGCGCTGGAACGCCGTGGTGCCATCCTCGCTGTGCACCTTGCTGCGCAATCCCGCCGGTGTCACCGTTTCAACCGTGGAACATGTGATGGCGGCGCTTGCGGGCTGTGGCATCCATAACGCGATGATCGAAATCAACGGCCCCGAGGTGCCCATCCTGGACGGCAGCGCATTGCCCTTCGTGCAGGCATTTCTGGCGCGCGGTGTGCGGATGCTGGACGCCCCGCTGCGCATGATCGAGGTTCTGCGCCCCGTGCGCCATGAAACCGGCGCGGCCTGGGCGGAACTGTTGCCCGCGCAGGAACCGCTGTTGTCCTTCCACATCAGCTTCCCCGATGCGGCGATCGGCACGCAGGAAAAGACGATGCGCCTGGCCAATGGCGCCTTCGTGCGCGAGCTGTGTGACAGCCGCACGTTCTGCCGCCAGGCGGATGTGGATTTCATGCTGGCCAACGGTCTGGCGCAGGGTGGCGAGCCTGGCCGCAACGCCGTGGTGTTTGATGGGGCGGATGTGGTCAGCCCCGGTGGCCTGCGCCACGCGGATGAACCCGTGCGGCACAAGATGCTGGATGCCGTGGGTGATCTGGCGCTGGCGGGCTTTCCGATCCTTGGCCATTACCGCGGGATGCGGGCGGGCCACGGCATCACCAATGGCCTGTTGCGCGCGCTGTTTGCGGACCCGACAGCCTTCCGCCATGTGGAATGTGACGCGGACCAGTTGCGCCGGATGCCGGGCAGCCACGTCAGCCGCCTGGAAATTCCCCGCGTCGCCTGATGGCGTTAGGGCGTTTTGCCCCCCGAAAATCTGTGCTACCACCGCCCGGAATGGGCACGAATGGCCGTTGCAGGGGTAGGGTTTAGAATGGCGGCAGGGCAAAGGCGCGGGATCTGGGCGGTGCTGGGTATGGCGCTGCTGGCACTGTCGGCCTGTGGCGATGCCCTGGGCGAGCGTGAGGGCTTTGGCCCCGGCGGCGTGCCGATTGCGAATTTCACGCCGCAGCAGATCTTTGAGCGCGGCGAGTTCGAGATGGCCCGCAACCGTGCCACCCGCGCGGCCTATTTCTTTTCCGAGATCGAGCGCCTGTATCCCTATTCCGACTGGGCCAAGCGCGCCCTGATCATGGAAGCCTTCGCCCATCATCAGGCCCGCGAATATGAAGAAAGCCGCTCTGCCGCGCAGCGCTATGTGGATTTCTACCCCGCCGATGAGGATGCCGCCTATGCGCAATACCTTCTGGCGCTCAGCTATTACGACCAGATCGAGGAAGTCGGCCGCGACCAGGGGCTGACCTTTCAGGCGCTGCAAGAGCTCAACCGCGTGATCGAGCTGTATCCCGAATCCGATTACGCCCGCTCTGCCATCGCGAAATTCGATCTCGCCTTCGATCACCTTGCCGCGAAAGAGATGGAGATCGGCCGCTATTACCTGCGCCAGCAGCATTATGGCGCGGCGATCAACCGGTTCCGCTCTGTCGTTGAGGATTACCAGACCAGCACCCATACTGCCGAGGCGCTGCACCGGCTGGTCGAGGCCTATCTGTCCCTGGGCCTGACCCAACAGGCGCAGGCCGCCGGCGCGATCCTGGGCTACAACTATGGCGAAACCACCTGGTATGCGGACAGCTATGCGCTTCTGACGGGGCAGGGCCTGGAACTGAGCGCCGCGGGCGATGGCTGGCTGGCACAGATCTATCGGCAGATGCTGCAGGGCAAATGGCTGTAACAGCGGGCGCCTTGGCGCGTGGTGAGTGAATGCGATGCTGAGATCGCTGGAAATCCGTGACGTCCTGATCATTGACCGGCTGGATCTGCACTTCCAGCCGGGGCTGAACGTGCTGACCGGCGAAACCGGGGCGGGCAAGTCCATTCTGCTGGATTCGCTGGGCTTTGTCCTTGGCTGGCGGGGCCGGGCAGAGCTGGTCCGCCAGGGCGCCGCGCAGGGCGAGGTGGTGGCGGAGTTCGCCTTGGGCCCGGACCATCCCGCCCATGCCGTGTTGCAAGAGGCCGGCCTGCCCGATGAGGCCGAATTGATCCTGCGCCGGGTCAACAGCCCCGATGGCCGCAAGACTGCCTGGGTGAATGACCGCCGCTGTTCCGGCGAGGTGCTGCGCCGCCTGTCGGAGACGCTGGTGGAACTGCACGGCCAGCATGATGATCGCGGCCTGCTGAACCCGCGTGGCCATCGCGATATTCTGGACAGCTACGCGGGGCTGGGTGCCGATCTGGCGGCCTGTCGGGCGGCCTGGGGGCGGCTGACCAAGGCGCGCGCGGCCCGCGATGCCGCCCAGGCCCGTCTGGATGAGATCCGGGGCGAGGAAGAGTTCCTGCGCCATGCCGTGTCCGAGCTGGAGGCCATGGCGCCCCAACCCGGCGAGGAGGCAGAGCTGGACACGCGCCGCCGTGCCATGCAGGCGGCGGAGCGGGTGCGCGAGG
>CBFHYV010000306.1:0-3256 GCA_965660085.1 uncultured Paracoccaceae bacterium | reverse complement strand
CTTCTATTTTGAAAACGGCGGGTGGCAATCGCTGAGCCTGGCGATGGACGGGCAGGTGCTGTCGGGCGCGCAGCTGTATACTGATGTGCAGGCCTTTACCGATGCGCCGGTCTTTGCGCCGCAGGATGACACCCCCGCCCGCAGCGGCACCGGGCTGGACGCGATCCTTGACTGGATCGACAGCGATCCGGGCCTGGCCCTGCGCGTCAGCGCCGCTGACCGCGCCGAAGGTGCCCATGCCGCGGCAGAGATGAACGGCATCATCCTGGAGGGCATCCGCGCGTTGGGCCTGGCCGATGATGGGGACCTGGCGGTGCATGAGGTCTATGACCTGGCCGACTGGATCAACCAGAACCGCCTGGCGGACTGGACCCGCGCCCATGGCGACGATGAGAACGGGATCGAAACCGGCTTTCACCTTGTTCAGAATGACGGGGATGAGGCCTATCGCTTTGGCGAACAGGCCATCGATACCGTGGCGGACGGGATCTACCACCTGGGCTTCGGCTATCGCCGTGACCGGCTGATCAATGAGGACGGCAACAACAACCAGCGCGTGGAGCTCGTGGCAGACTGGCTCAACCGCCTGCTGGCCGATGATCTGGACAGCGGCGCGCTGGTCAGCGGCAACGCCCGCGCCGCGTTTGAGGGGACCGGCACCGGGCTTGACCTGCTGAACAGCATCGCGCTGGAGGATCAGGAACTGGCCCGCCGCCTGCCCGGCGGGGAGCTGCGCACGGCGCTGACCGCGATGGATGACATGAACGCCATCGTGATTGAGGGCGTGCAGGCGCTGGGGCTGGCCAATGACGGCACCATCTCCGCGGCCGAGGTTGCGGGCCTGTCAGACTGGATCGTGGCCAACCACCGTGACGCCTGGATCACCGCCCATGGCGATGATGAAAACGGGGTGGAGACCGGGTTCCACCTTGTTCAGAACGATGGCGCGGTGACGCGGCTGTATGCCCAGAACGCAATCAACACCGTGGCGGACGGGATCTATCATCTGGGCTTCGGCTATCGCGGCGGCCGTTTGATCAACGAAGATGGCAACCGCAACGCCAGCCTCAATGATGTGGGCGCATGGCTCAGCCAGTTGCTGGCCGCGGACATGGCGGTGCTGGCCAATGATGCCGTCACGCCGCTGCCCGAAGGCAGCACGGGCACGGGACTGGACGCGCTGGTGATGGCCATTGCCCATGATCCGGGCCTGCAGGGCCGTGTCCCACTGGCCGAGATGCAGGCCGGGGTGCAGGCCGCCGATGCGATGAACCACATGATCCTGGACGGCATCCGCGCGCTGGGCCTGGCCAATGACGGCACGCTGGGGGAAGGCGAGGTGCGCAGCCTGGCCGATCACCTGCGCCTGACTCAGGGTCAGGGCGCGGACAGCCCCTGGATCGTGGCCCATGGCGATGATGAAAACGGGATCGAAACCGGCTTTCACCTGGTGCAGAACGACGGCGCGCAGGGCCGCATCTTTGCCGAGAATGCGGTCAACACCGTGGCCGATGGCATCTATCACCTGGGCTTTGGCTATCGCGGGGACCGGCTGATCAATGAGGATGGCAACAACAACCAGACCATTGCCAATGTCACCTATTGGCTGAACAGCCTGCTGTCAGAGGCCGATTTCGACGCGCTGGCCAACCCTGACGTGGGCGCATTTGCCGGCAGCACGGGCACAGGGCTGGATGCCTGGGTTGCGCTGATCCAGGCAGAGCCGGAACTGCTGCGCCGGATTTCCGCCGATGAGCTGCGCACGGGCGCAGAGGCCGCCGATGCCATGAACGGGATTATCGTGGACAGCATCCGCGCCACCGGCATCGCCCGGGATGGCCAGTTTGATGCGGCGGACATCCGCACCCTGGCGCAGGACATCATGGCCCGCCACCGCGACGCCTGGATCACCGCCCATGGCGATGATGAGGCCGGGATCGAAACCGGCTTTCACCTGGTGCAGAATGACGGGGCCGAAACCCGCGCCTATGGCGAAAACGCCATCAACACCGTGCTGGACGGCGCCTATCACCTGGGCTTCGGCTATCGCGGGGATCGGCTGATCAATGAGGATGGCAACAACAACCAGCGCCTGACCGATGTCGCCTATTGGCTGGAGGCCGCGCTGGCCGACGATCTGGCCAATGGCACGCTGGTGGGGGCGCAATCGGCCCAGCCCTATCAATATGGCACCACCGGCACCGGGCTGGACCGGCTGACCGCCATCATCACGCAGGATGACATCCTGAACGACCGGCTGGACACCGCCCAGCTGCGCGAGGCCGCCGATGCAGCCGACGGGCTGAACACCCTGCTGCTGGAGGCGATCGAGGCCACCGATGTGGCCCGGGATGGCAGCTTCAGCGAAACGGACATGAAGGACCTGTCCCATTACATCCAGGCCAACCACCTGGACGCCTGGCGCAGCCTGCATGGCGATGACAGCGGCTTCGATCTGGCGATGCACGCGCAATCCGGTCTGTTTGACAAGATGGCGGTGCGCAATGTGGCGGACTCGATCTACAACCTTGGCTTCGGCTACACGGGCTGGGGCGGGGTGCTGCATGACACTGGCGGCACCTCGGCCCGGTTGAGCCAGGTGGCCGACTGGATGAACCGCCTGCTGCAACCGCAGCTGGAGGCCGACGCGCTGTTCACCGCCGCGCTGCCGGAGGTCACCGATACGCCGCTGGCCCGGATGGTGGCGATGCATGTCACCGAAACCCGCGATGCCCGCGGCCTGGCCGGGATGGACGGTGCCCGGATGGCTGAGGGCACCATCGTGGCGACATTCACCGCCGACAGCCCGACCAGCGGGCGCGATGTGCTGATCTCGCGCGATCATGGCGGCCGGGGGGAGGGCGAATATACGCTCTCCGTCATCAATGGCCGGCTGGAGCTGCGCGTGGACGGGGCAGAGCGCAGCTATCGTCTGGACAGCGGCGCCATCACCCTGCGCGAGGGTGAGGAATACACCGCCGCCGTCACCTTTGCGGAAGACCGCGTGGACCTGTTCCTCAACGGGGTGAAGGTGGCGCTGGACCATGACATGACCGTGGACTGGGCTCAGAACCCCTATGAAACCGTGGTGGGTGCCGGCACTTGGGCGCGCAACATCTGGAACGAAGAGCGCCTGACAGATGCCTTCGATGGCGCCATTCACGGCGTCGCGGTCTATGACAGGGTCATGTCCAATGCGGAAATCGCGGCGCTGAACCCCTCGGGCGCGCTGCCCGCGCAGCAGGCCGGGGCGGCG
>CBFHYV010000305.1:0-3271 GCA_965660085.1 uncultured Paracoccaceae bacterium | reverse complement strand
GCGGCAACGACGACATGGGCGGCGATGACGACGACATGGGCGGCGATGACGACGACATGGACGACGACAACGGCGGCAACATGCACGACGATCAGGGCGACAAGGATGTGAACCTGCGCATCACCCATATCGACGCCGACAAAACCCACCTGGCCGAGGACGAGGACCTGACGCTGGAATTCAGCGTCGCCAACACCGGCACGGACCGCGTGCGCGATGCCTATAGCGTTGTCTACTACTCCCCGACCGCGACCTTCGACTTCGACACCGCCATCGAGGTGGACCGCGAAAACCACGGCTCCATCCGGGGCGGGCGCGTCGATGACGGCGAAGGCGGCCGCATCCGCTATGAAACGCTGGCCAACCTGGGCGATGGTTTCCTCTTCGCCGTGGCCGATGCCGATGGCCTGATCACGGAAAGCGATGAGACGGACAACGTCTCTGACGCGCTGGCCTACACGGTGCAGCAGCCCGGCGCCGCGACCGTGGACCTGACCATCGACGCGCTGCATGTGGCCGACACCAGCCTTGCCTTTGGCCAGGACCTGCGCGCCAACCTGACCGTGTCCAACCTGGGCACCGCCAAGGCCGATGGCGCCTACAGCCACTATTTCTGGAGCCCGACAGCCCATTTCGACGCCGCCACCGCCGTGTTCCTTGAGGCGGACAACCACGGCTCTCTGCGCGCCGGGGAAACCGATGACAACGAACGCCAGCGCATCCGCTATGAGGAACTGGCGCATCTGGGCGATGGCTACCTGTTTGCCGTCATCAACCCCGATGGGCTGCAGGCTGAGACGGACCTGACCAACAACCTGTCCAATGGTGTGGCCTATACGCTGGATGCGGACCCGGATCTGTTCGGCACCATTGATCTGCAGATCCTGGATCTGTCGGCCGCGGACACCAGCCTGCACATCGGGCAGGACCTGATCCTGTCCGCCGATGTGACGAACACCGGCACCGCCCGCGCGGAAGATACCGAGACGACCTATTACTGGTCCGCCACGGCCACCTTTGACGCCGACACTGCCGTGATGATCGGCCGGGATGGCCACGGCACCCTGAAAGGTGGCGAGATCGACCGCAATGAGATCGAACGCATCCGCTATGAGGACATCGCGCATCTGGGCAATGGCTTCGTCTTCGGTGTGATCGATGCCCATGACCGCATTGATGAGACCGACGAGGGCAACAACGTCTCCGCCGCGCTGGAGGTGACCTTCACCCTGGAACAGGACGCCGCGGATCTGACGATCCTGGACATGCGCGCCAATGACACCACGCTGGCAGTGGATGAGGACCTGATCGTCTACCTCGATGTCGCCAACCTGGGCAGCCAGGACGCGCGGCAGGGCATCACCACTTTCTACTGGAGCGAGACGGCCCATTTCGATGCCGACACCGCCGTAGTGGTGGACACGGACCATCACGGCAAGCTGGAGGCCGGCGAGATCGACCTGAACGAGTTTGAATGCCTGACCTACGAGTCGCTTGCCGCGCTGGGCGATGGCTTCATCTTTGCCAAGATCGACGCCGAAGGCCGCGTGCATGAGCGCAACGAGGACAACAACATGTCCGGCCCGCTGGCCTTTACCATCGACACTGGCAATGACGGGCAAGGCGGCGATGGCGGTCTGATCGACGTGGACCTCGGCATCGGCGGTGGCAATGACGGCGACGATGATGGCGGCCTGATCGACATCGACGTCGGCATCGGCGGCGGCAATGGCGACGATGATGATGGTGGCCTGATCGACATCGACCTCGGTATCGGTGGCGGCAATGACGACGATGATGATGGTGGCCTGATCGACCTCGACGTTGGCATTGGCGGCGGGAATGACGGCGATGATGATGGCGGTCTGATCGACGTGGACCTGGGCATTGGCGGCGGCAATGATGACGATGACGGCGATGCGCTGGTTGAGATTGACCTCGGCATCGGCCTGGACAACGGCGACGAGGGCGGCGAAGGCGGCCAGGGTGGCGGTGACGGTGGGCTGATCGACATCGACCTCGGCATTGGCGGCGGCAACGACGGTGGCAATGACGATGGCAACGATGGCCTGCTGGGCCTCGGCGGCGTCTTCGGCTTGCTCTGATCCGTCAGTCAGCGAAACACCAGACCCGTGCGCCTTGGCGCGCGGGTCTTTTCACATGCGGCGGGGGACGGTGCGCTAGTCTGCCGTGTCCATCCAGATGGTCACCGGGCCATCGTTGATCAGGCTCACCTGCATATCGGCGCCAAAACGCCCCCGCCCGGTGGGAATGCCCTGATCCTCCAGCGCGCGGGCGAAGCGTTCATACAGCGCCGCGCCTTCCTGCGGTGGGGCGGCGGCGGAAAAGCCCGGGCGGTTGCCGCGGCTGGTGTCGGCGGCCAGCGTGAACTGGCTGACCACTAGCGCCGCGCCTCCGATATCCAGAAGCGAGCGGTTCATCTTGCCCGCCTCATCCTTGAAGATCCGCAATTTGGGAATCCGGGTGGCCAGCCTGTCCGCCTCTGCCGCGCTGTCGCCCTGCATGGCGCAGACAAGGATCAGCAGCCCCGGCCCGATCTCGGACAGCGTCTCGCCCTCCACGGAGACAGAGGCCGAGGCGACGCGCTGGATCAGCGCCCTCACAACTCATGCTCCCACGGAGGGTTGGCACCGGCGCGGGAGACGGTGATCGCCGCGGCCTGCGTGCCAAGCGCCAGAGCCGGGCGCAGTGCGTCGGGGCCGGCGGCGCGCAGGCGGGCCTTGTCCAGCAAACCATCCCGCGCCAGGCCGGCAAGGAACCCGGCATTGAACGTATCGCCCGCGCCAACGGTATCCACCACGGTTGCCTTTTGGGCCGGAACGTCAAAGCGGCCTTCGGCCCCATAGGCGCTGACGCCTTCGGCCCCGCGCGTGATCAGCACCAGCGCCGCGCCGCCCTGCAACAGGGCCTCTGGCGTGGTGGCCAGCCAATCCAGATCCTCGTCTGACAGCTTGATCACATCGGCCTGGGTCAGCATCCCGGCCAGCCGCGCGCGATACCGCGCCTCGTCCCGGATGAAGCCGGGGCGGATGTTGGGGTCCAGCATCACCGGCAGGGTGGAGTGATCCCGCGCGCAGAGGGCGGCAAAACTGTCGGCGCAGGGTTCTGACACAAGGCTGATGCCGCCAAAGAACAGCGCGCTGGCCCGGCCCGCCAGATCCGGCAGGTCCGCCGGGGCCAGCATCCGGCCGGCGGTGTTTTCATCATAGAAGTCATAGCTGGCCTGCCCATTGCTCAGCGTGACGAAGGC
>CBFHYV010000304.1:0-3296 GCA_965660085.1 uncultured Paracoccaceae bacterium | reverse complement strand
GATCGTGATTGGCGGGAAAAGAAAAGCCTGACGGAAGCGACCTTCGGATGGGCGATCACAGCGCACAAGGCCCAAGGCTCGCAATGGGAAAATGTGCTGGTCTGGGATGACGGGCTTGGCCGCAGCGAACAGGATCGTCGCCGATGGCTCTACACGGCGATCACCCGCGCGGAATGCGGCCTGGTTTTACTGGCCTGAGGGGGGCGCCATGATTGATCTCAACGACGTCTTCCAGCCGGCCCTTCGCCACGATCTTGATGCGATCAAGGCGCGCCTCTCGGCTACAGCGCGGGAGTGGCTCCCGGAGCTATATCCGGACGCGCGGCTGACGCCTGACAAACGCGCTTTGCGCTGCGCGGACCTGTCTGGCCGTCGCGCGCGCGGCGAGGGCTCATGCCTGATCCATCTGGACGGTCCATACGCGGGATGGGGGTTTGATTTTGCAACGGGGGAGCGCGCGGGGCCGATTGATATGATCTATCACGCCACCGGTTTGCGCGACGGGCGGCTGTTCGATGAGGCGGCGCGCCGGGCGCATATGGAGCGTGAGTTATCTGTCGGACAACCATCCAGCGCGCCTGCGCGCCCCGATCATAGTCTTGAGATCAAGCGGATCCTTGAAGGCTGCGCGCCGCTCGCAGGCAGCTTGGCGGAAACCTATTTGAACAGCCGCGGGCTGCCCGCAACGGTGGCGCCTGATCTGTTTTTCCATCCCGATCTGACGGATTACGACAGCCGTCGTGGTTGGCCCGGCATGGTGGCAGTGCCGCGGCTGGCCAACGGCGAGGCGGCCGGTGGCATACACCGCACGTTCCTGCTCGACGATGGAAGCGGCAAGGCGCCGGCGGGCAAAAAGATGTTGGGACCGGTCGCTCAGGGCGCCGTGCGCCTTTGCCCGCTGCCGGAGGATGGTCATCTTGGAGTGGCTGAGGGCATCGAGACGGCTTTGGCCGCGCATGCCATATTCGGCACACCTGTCTGGGCGGCGCTATCTGCCGACGGTCTCGCGCGGTTCGAATGGCCCGAGGGCACGTCCCGTGTCACCATCTACGCGGATGCAGGGGAAGCCGGACGGCAGGCGGCCGCAAAACTGGCGGATCGTCTGAACATGGCGGATCTGCCCAACGACATCATTGTTCCGCTTCATGGCGATGATTTCAACGATGACCTACAGCACGGCGTGAAGGCGACCGATTACAGCGGAATGATGGCTGACGAGGCTGACGCTGCATTACAGCAGGTTGCTGGCGGCACCGAAGAGAACGCCAGTCCTCAGGCTTTGGTGGCAGCGGCTGAAACGCTCACCACACCGCCGGACCTCGCGGGTTTGGGAGCCCTCTTGGGCCGGATCGTCACAGCGCGCCTTGATCCGATGGAAGAGCGCCATGTCCTGTCCGTCGTGAAAACTCAGACCGGCATCGCCATGTCGATCCTCGACAAGCAACTTGGCGTCCTGAGAAAACGGCTCAACGGCAGCGGGGATATGATGACGCCCGCCTCGCGCCCAACTTGGGCCAGCCGATTGCGGCTCGACAGCTCTGGAACCCCCGAGCGCAACGAGGCGAATGTGATCCTCGCGCTCAGCTGCGATCCGGCCTTCGCGGGCGTCATCGCTTTCGATGAATTTGCCCAGGAGGTGGTCGTGCTCCAGCCGGCCCCATGGGACGATGCGGATGTCGTGTATCCGCGTCCCTGGGAGGATGGTGACGATATTCGACTGGCTGAATGGCTGCAGCACCGCGACGTGAATGTCGCGCCGCTGGTTGTGGGCCGATCCGTCGGCGCGGTGGCTCGTGATCATCGCATCCACCCGGTGCGCAGTTACCTTGATCATCTCAAATGGGATGGAACGCCGCGTATCGAAACCTGGGCCTGTCGCTATCTGGGCGCTGAGTCCACGGATCTGACCCATGCGATGGGCAGCCTGTGGCTGATATCTGCCATTGCGCGTGTCTATCGGCCGGGTGTGAAGGCCGACCACATGCTAATCCTCGAGGGCGAGCAGGGCGCGCGCAAATCCACAGCCCTCAAGATACTGGCAGGCGAGGTCTGGTTCACGGACGAGTTGCCAGACCTCGGGTCCAAGGATGCAGCCATCCACATGCAGGGCGTCTGGATTGTCGAAATCGCCGAGCTTGATGCGATCGGGCGCGCGGAAGTCTCAAGGATCAAAGCCTTCCTGACCCGCACAACTGACAGGTTTCGTCCGCCGTATGGGCGCCACACGGTCGAGATCAAACGGCAATGCGTCTTTGCCGGCACCGTCAATCCCGACACCTATTTGCGCGATGAAACCGGCAACCGGCGGTTCTGGCCTATTCGCTGCGGCGAGATCGACATTGAGGCCTTGCGCCGGGACCGCGACCAACTCTGGGCCGAGGCCGTGGCAAGGTTCAAGGATGGCGCCATCTGGTGGATCGAGGACAAGGACCTGCTGAAAGCGGCCTGCGAAGAACAGGACAAGCGGTATCAATCCGATGCCTGGGATGGGTTGATTGATCGTTGGCTGACCCACGAGAAACGGGTCGTAAACCATGGCTACGCTGGGACTGACGACTGGCAGGAGGAAGAATTCGAGCGTCTTGAGCCCCTTCAGGACATCTCCGTAGGTGAGATACTCGAAGGTGCAATCGGCATTGAGCCGGCACGGTGGACCAAACCGGATCAAATGCGTGTGGGCGCCTGGTTGAAGTCGCGAAAATGGAAGCGGTTTCAAAAGCGAACAGGAGCGACGCGGGAGTGGCGATATCGGAAGTGCACGGATTGAGTTCGTCTCGGCGCGGTGTCGAGAGGTCACCACTAGGCAGCAGGGGCATCCGATGGGGTGCCCCTTGGCTTTTGTGACGTCACCACCTGGGCCTTGTCACCACCTGTCGGCATGGGTGGTGACGGAAATTCTCATTTAAAATCAGGTGTGTCACCACTGTCACCACCTGCACGGCCACCTTCCTTCCCTATACATATACATGTGTATTCCAAGACGTATTGGCGCCTCTCATACATACAAAATGAATTAGTGGTGACAGGTGGTGACAGTGGTGACAGCGTTGTTTTTGTTGGGGTAATTCTGTCACCACCTGTCGGCATAGGTGGTGACAGGTGGTGACACGGACCTCCCGTAAGCCAGACGACGAAATTCCTTGCTCGGCAGAATCCGGCGCGGTATTTTCCTCGCGACCAAAGCCGAAGGCCCACTTGAATTCGTGAGCCTTCACAATGAACACACAAGCTCTTATCCCGATCCAACCGTTGCTGGAGATGCCTGGCGGCGCACCAACCCTGCTGGCCCTCGATCT
>CBFHYV010000303.1:0-3302 GCA_965660085.1 uncultured Paracoccaceae bacterium | reverse complement strand
GGCCACCGCCCCCGCCAGCCACAGGCACGCCACCGCCGCTGCGCCGCGGGCGTGCCGGTGCCACGGGCGCCACGGCAGACGCGGCGCCTTGGCAGCGATCAAATCTGCTTCTCCGGCATCTGGACGACCAGCCCGTCCAGCGCATCGCTGACCTTCAACTGGCACGTCAGGCGAGAGCGCTCCGCATCGGTCTGGAAGGCAAAGTCCAGCATGTCCTCTTCCATCTCGTCGCGCGGGGGCAGTTTGGCCACCCAATCGGGATGCACATAGACATGGCAGGTGGAACAGGCGCAGGCGCCGCCGCAATCGGCCTCGATGCCGGGGATGTTGTTGTCCCGCGCGCCTTCCATCACCGTCAGGCCATTGGCGACCTCGACGACATGTTCCGTGCCATTGTGTTCGATATATGTGATCCGTGCCATCCGGTGCTTCCCCCTTTGTGCGTTGCGCGCCCTAGGTAGTGCGCCGCAAAGCCCGCTTCCAGCCCAATCGCGTCTCTTTCATGACAGACTGCGCCGCACTTGCCGCCACGGCCAAATGTTCCTATTTTGTTCACACACAGCGCACGAATCTGATGCAGGTTATCAACACGCCCTCCCCACATGTGCCCTGGCCCCGGCCACCGGCCTGCCTGCCCGCCACATGGCTAGACCGCCCGCCCCTGGGCGCCAGAGTCACTGTGGCGGGGCTGGTGATCCTGCGCCAACGGCCCGGCACCGCCAAAGGCGTCATCTTCCTGACGCTGGAGGATGAGACCGGCACCGTGAACATCATCGTCTGGAAAGCGATGTATGAAAAATTCCGCCGCGCGGTGATTGCCGGGCGCATGTTGCGCGTCACCGGCCGGCTGCAACGCGAAAGTGGCGTCACCCATGTGCTGGCCGACGGGATCGAGGATATCTCGCCCATGCTGGACCAGTTGCTGGCCCCTGAAGGTCCTGACACCACGGGCTAAGGCTCTGGCCCCGCGGCACCCGCAAACCACGCCGGGCGGTCACGCGCCAAACCCCAAACGCAAACCGCCCCCGAACATCGGGGGCGGTCTTTCATGTCAGCACGCGGGTTCGCGGATCACTCCACAGCTATTTTCGCGTGGATCACTCCACAACGCTCAGCGCCACGAAGCGCGGATCGCCGCCGCGGCGCACCAGCAACAGGATGGACTTGCGCCCTGCATCGCGTGCGGCTTCCACCTGTGCCTCGAACTGCGCAACCGTGGTCACGGCGGTCTGGCCGGCCTCGGCAATCACATCGCCCGCGCGCAGACCTTTTTCATAGGCTTGCGAGGTCTGGTCGAGGTCCAGCACCACCAGCCCGTCGACACTGGCGGGCACGCCCAGGTCGTCACGCATGTCATCGCGCAGCTCCGACAGCGTCATGCCCAGGATCTCGGCCTCTTCCGGCTCGGCGGGTGCGGGTTGGGCGGCGGGCATGGCCACGGCCTCTTCCCGGCGGCCCAGCGTCACGCGCAGGGTGCGGGTGTCACCGGCGCGGTTGACCACAACGCGCACGGTCTTGCCCACGGCGGTGTTGCCCACCTGGCGCACCAGCCCGCGGGTGTCTTCCACCTCGCGGCCATCGAAGGAGACGATGACATCGCCCGGCTCGATCCCCGCGTCCCGCGCAGGGCCTTCGGGCACGTCGGACACCAGCGCACCGGCGGCGGTTTCCAGGCCCAGCGCCTCGGCCACGTCATCGGTCACGTTCTGGATGGATACGCCCAGCCAGCCGCGGCGGGTTTCGCCGAATTCCTTCAGCTGATCGACCACGCGCGTCACCACGTTGGACGCCATGGAGAACCCGATCCCGATGGAGCCGCCGTTGGGCGACAGGATCGCGGTATTCACGCCAATGACCTCGCCGTCCATGTTGAACAGCGGACCGCCGGAGTTGCCGCGGTTGATCGCCGCGTCGGTCTGGATGTAGTCGTCATAGCTGCCGGACAGCTCACGGTTGCGCGCCGACACGATGCCCGCGCTGACGGAGAAGCCCTGCCCCAGCGGGTTGCCCACCGCCATCACCCAATCGCCTACTCGGGCTATGTCGCTGTCACCGAAGGTGACATGCGTCAGCGGCGCATCGGCCTCCACCTTCAGCACCGCGATGTCGGTGTTGGGATCGGTGCCGATCACCTCCGCCGGCAGTTCAAGGCCGGAGAAGAATTCGATCATGATCTCATCGGCGGACTCGATGACGTGATTGTTGGTCACGATGAACCCGTCCTCGGAAATCACGAAACCGGAGCCAAGCGCGGAGGACCGGCGGGGCCGGTCACCGGGGCCGTTGCGGTCACGGAATTCCCGAAAGAAATCCTCGAACGGAGAGCCATCGGGCACCATGCCGCGCGGGCCGGTATCCGCCGACACGGTGGTAGAGGTTGTGATGTTCACCACCGCCGGGCTGACCCGTTCTGCCAGATCGGCAAAGCTTTCGGGCATGCCGCGGGCTTCGCTCATCAGCGATTGCGACACGATCAGCGCCATGGAGAGCGCCGTCAGCCAGAACATCCGCAGCGGCGTCGCGCTGTCTCGTGTTCTTGAGATTGCCAGAACTTTCACGTCAGAACTCCTTGCATGTCATGCGCGGCCCGAACCGGGCGGGCCACAGCTTCTGCGGCAATACTTAGGCACGCTTGCCGCAGGCAAAAGCAAGAAGCACAAAAATCAAGCGGATGTGACCGGCCGAAACCTGCGCGAAGGGCGCCGCATGCCGGCCCACCCGCCCCTAAACTGCTGTCAGTGCATCATTTGCGGGCCGCGCCGATAGCCGATGGTGGTCGAGGCCGTGAACCGCCCGCCGCCTGCGGTTTCCACCTTGCCCTGCCGCAACAGCTCGCCAAAGGCGATCAGCCGTTCATCGCGGGTGGACTGGCTGCGCTCGGCCGGATGGATGGTGGCCATCAGCTGCGGGCGGGAAAACTGCGCGTAGCCCTTTTCAAAGGTCAACCAGCTTGCGCCGGCCTCCAGCAGCTCATCCAAGCTGCCGGCGCCGACCGTTTCGGCAAATGCCGCGAACTCGTTGGCCTCTTCCTCCACGTTGTCAGGCTTGGCGAAGGCGGGCGGACCCATGCGCTGGGGCCGGACGGGGCGCACCTTGGCGGTGGCGGCGTCGGCCTGGCCCACGCGCTGCGCGGCCACCAGTTTCAGCGGCGCGGGCCGTGCGTCCCCGCCGACGGTCTCCGTGGCGGGGGGCGTTCCCTGCTGTTGCACCACGCCGTCCAGCGCAGCGCGATAGGCTTCGCGTTCGTCCTGCGGCTCGATCCGGGCGCCGGATGGCCCCGCCCCCTGCGCCGCCGCGGCAGC
>CBFHYV010000302.1:0-3346 GCA_965660085.1 uncultured Paracoccaceae bacterium | reverse complement strand
TGTCGTTGTCACCGCCCATGTCGTCGTCGTCGCCGTCCATGTCGTCGTCGCCGCCGCGCATCATGTCGTTGTCACCGCCCATGTCGTCGTCGTCGCCGTCCATGTCGTCGTCGCCGCCGCGCATCATGTCGTTGTCACCGCCCATGTCGTCGTCGTCGCCGTCCATGTCGTCGTCGCCGCCGCGCATCATGTCGTTGTCACCGCCCATGTCGTCGTCGTCGCCGTCCATGTCGTCGTCGCCGCCGCGCATCATGTCGTTGTCACCGTCCATGTCGTCGTCGTCGCCGTCCATGTCGTCGTCACCGCCCATCATGCCGCCATCATGGCCGCCACCAACGGGCTGGCCGTCATCGTCCTCGTCGTTGTCGCAGACGTCGCACTCCATCCCGTGCGGGGCCAGGCCGATGCCGTCGACGAAATCCAGCAGATAGCCCAGCAGGCCGTGCCCATCGGCGCCGTCAACGGCCTCACCGTTCAGGCTGACGCCCAGATACAGGTGAAAGCTCTGGTCCAGCGAAATGCCCTTGTCCGCGAGGAAGCCGCTCAGGATACCCTGGCCGATGCTGGCCTGCAGCTGGCCCGCCAGCACGGCGGCCGCGTCGATGTCCACGGAGCCAACGCGATAGGCGTCATCCCAGGGGTCGGCCAGCGTGTCCACGGCGCCCTGGCTGACGGGGCGCAGATAGGCGTCCACCGTCAGGCCCAGCGGCAGCGCGCCGACAAGGCCCGTCAGCGAAAGACCGACATTCAGATCAAGGGCGTTGTCATCGCCCATCTGGACCGGCGCAACGCCATCCAGCACATCCAGAGACACAGAGAGGAGATTGCCCAGAAGGCCTTCGCCGGACACAAAACCGGCACCATGGTTCAACAGCACGTTCGCATTCCTTCAAATCAGAGGAGGGAGCGGGCCGTTCTGACACCTGGGAAAGCAGTGCGTCCTGCGCTGCAATGCCTATGGTGGTGCCAGCGAATTGGGGCGAATCTTGTCCCAAAGAGGGCAAGAGTCCGGACTCTTTTCAGGTAATTTTAAGAAACTCAGCCCTATCTTGCGCACATCTTTCGTTTGCGCCGGGCTGTCAGGTGGTGGCGGCCGCTGCGGCCACCTGCGCGGGGCAGGCCCGGAAACTGGCCCGCCCCGCCCCCTGTTACAGAGTCAGAATGGTCTGGCCAGTGGTCAGGCGCGCCTCCAGCGCGCGGTGCGCGTCGGCCACGTCTTCCAGGGCAAAGCTCTGTTCCACGCTGATGCGCAGCGCGCCGGACTGCACCTTCTCCATCAGATGCGCTGCCATGCTCTGGCAGGTTTCGTGCTCCGCGATATGGGTGAACAGCGTCGGGCGCGTCAACTGCAACGACCCTTTCGCCGCCAACTTGCCCAGATCCACCGGCGGCACCGGGCCGGAGGCATTGCCGAAGCTGATCATCATGCCCAGGGGCCGCAGACAGTCCAGCGAGCCTTCAAAGGTGGCCGCGCCGACCGAATCCATCACCACGTCCACGCCGCGCCCCTTGGTCAGGTCCCGCACGCGGGCCACCCAACCCTCCTCATCGTAATTGATGCAGGCGTCGGCGCCGAATTCCACGGCCTGTGCGCATTTCTCGTCAGACCCGGCAGTGCCGATCAGGCGGATGCCCTCGGACCGGGCCCATTGGCAGGCCAGCAGCCCCACACCGCCGGAGGCCGCATGGAACAGCACGGTGTCGCCGGACTTCAACGGCACGGTGCGGTGGAACAGATATTGCACCGTCAGCCCCTTCAGCATCATGGCCGCCCCTTCCTCGAAGGAGATCGACTCCGGCAGGGGGCAGACCTGCGCGGCAGGCATCACACGGGCCTCGCAATAGGCACCCGGCGGTGCCGAGGCATAGGCCACGCGGTCCCCTGCGGCCAGATGCGTGACGCCTTCGCCCACGGCCTCGACAATGCCGGAGGCTTCCATGCCCAGCGCATGGGGCAGCGCCAGCGGATACATCCCGCTGCGCTGGTAGACATCGATGAAATTCAACCCGCAGGCCTGGTGGCGGATGCGGATTTCGCCCGCGCCGGGTTCGCCCACGGGCCGATCGACCAGCGTCAGCTGATCCGGCCCGCCGGGGGCGTTGATGATGACGGTTCTTGCCATGGTGCGTCCTCCCCTTGTCCGTGACGGACAAGAGCTACCGCATTGCGCGGCCAAGGCAAGGCTCAGCCGTTCTGCGCGGCCAGGTATCCGACTCCGGCGGCCACCAATGCCCCCAACACCACGGCCAGCGCGATCTTCCAGGCCGACCAGGGGCGTTCGCCCTGCACCCGGCCCGTGCGCCCGTTGACAACGAAGCGATAGCTGCGCCCCTTGTAGCGGTAGGCCGCCACCCAGACCGGCAGCAGCACATGCTTGAACGACAGCTCTGACAGCTGGGTATCAATGGCATGGATCCGCTGCCGATCCCCGCCGATGGCGAATTTCACATCGCGTTCGATGACCCTGTCCATCTTCTCTCGTGCCAGGGCAAAGCCTTCCTCCAGCCCGATGGCATAGCCTTCGGCGCGAAACCCGGCCAGGTATTCCGGGCGGTAGGGTTCCAGCGCGGCCAGATCCCAGGGCTCCAGCCCCTCGGTAAAGCGGCGCGGCAGCGCGCGGGAGGCCAGCACCAGCACATCGTCAAAAAACCGCGCCACCCGCCCCTGCGCGGGCGACCAGATGATGCGAGTCACGGTCTGACGCTCGGCCTTGCCATTGCGCATCACCGTGCGGCTTTCATGGTGGGCCACCCCGCGCTGCCCGCGATAGTGCGACCTCGTCTGCGCATCGAAGGTCCAATAGGGCACATAGATGCCCTGCATCCGCCGCGCCTGCCGGGCATAGGCCCGCAACCCGCCGGGGGCGAACCACAGCTTGCCGAACCAGTCCGTCATCGCCTTCTGGGCGGCGGCCTCATCCAGAGCGAAGGGCAGCGCGCCCTTGGGCTTGATGTGCCGATGCGCGCCAGTGTCCAGCACCACGGGCGTGGCGCAGAAGGGGCATTCCGCGGCGTGCTGGGTAGGGTTGAATTCCACCTGCGCGCCGCAGCCATCACAGGTTGAGACGCGGGTCTCCTCCATCTCGGCCTCGGGCAGGGCATTGCGCAGCGCGGCGGTCAGGTCCAGTTCCTGCAAGCCGCCCTGCCAGGGGCCGCCATCCTGCACCGGCTCCTGCTGGCCGCAATGGTCACACAGCAGCCGGCCCTGAACGGGGTCAAAGCGGTAATCCGCCCCGCAGCCGGTGCAGGGAAAGCGGTGTTCCTGCAAGGGGGCCGCGGGCGGGCCTTCGGGCGCAGGCGGCGGCGGGGGCAGCGCCATGGGTCACACGCCCGGCGGCGGCGGGGG
>CBFHYV010000301.1:0-3365 GCA_965660085.1 uncultured Paracoccaceae bacterium | reverse complement strand
CCCGCTGCCGGCCAGGGCGGCGCGCAGATCATCCAGCCTGTCCTCATGGGCGGTCACGGCCACCTGCGCGCCCAGGCGACGCGCATCAGCGGCCAGTTGCGCCACATTCGCGCCCCCGGTCAGCGCAACCACGGCGTAGTCCTGCGGATCGCGCGCGATCAGGTCTATGGTGTTCTGCCCGATGGAGCCGGTGGCCCCGAAAATGCTGATCCGTCTCATGGCCCTACCCCCGGCGGCATCCCCGTCAGCGGGGCGGAGATCACAAGGAACACGGACGCCCCCAACATCCCGTCAAACCTGTCCAGCACGCCGCCATGGCCGGGCAGCAGGGCAGAACTGTCCTTCACCCCAACCCGGCGCTTCAGCGCGCTTTCCGATATGTCACCCAGTTGCGATGCCATGGACAGCGCCACGCTCAGCCCGGCCAGCCCCGCGCCCGCCTGCGTCAGCCGGGCATAGATCAGCCCCACCAGCGCCGCGGCGGCCCAGCCGGCAAGCGTGCCGGACCAAGTCTTGGACGGGCTGACGCGTGCCCACATCTTTGGCCCGCCAATGCTGCGCCCGGCGAAATAGCCCGCCACATCCGTGACCACGACCACCGCCACCAGCCAGGACAGCCACAACATCCCCAGATCATCCCGAAGGGACACCATGCCCACGCCCGCCAGCACGATCATCGCGGCGAAACCGGCCATCAACGGCCCGCCACGGCGCATCCGCGCCAGGCACAGCAGCGGAACGGCTGTCATCAGCGGCATGCCCAGGCCAGGGGGCAGTTCCGGCACCGCCATCACCACCCCGGCCATCGCCAGCGCCAGTAACAGCGGGCTGCGCCGGGCATCGCCATCCAGCATCCGCACCAGTTCCCAGGCCATGGCGCCACAGATCACCGCCACCAGTGCATGGAACAGACGCCCGCCACCGAGGATGCACAGCGCGCCCAGCACCAACAGCCCCAGCCCCGTGCCCAGCCGCACGCCCAGGTCCGCCCAGCGGCCGCGCAGCATCACGCCTTCACGGCGCCGAAACGGCGGTCGCGCCCCTTGTAACCCTGGGTCAGGCGGCCGAATTCCTCGGCCGAGAAATCGGGCCAGAGCGTATCGACGAATTCATATTCGGCATAAGCCGACTGCCACAGCAGGAAATTGGAAATCCGCGCCTCGCCCGACGTGCGGATGACCAGATCCGGGTCCGGCAGAACGCGCGTGTCCAGATAGCGCGCCAGCGTTTCCTCATTCACGCTTTCCGGGTCCAGCAGGCCGCGCGCCACATCCCGCGCCAGGCGCTGCGTGGCGCGGGCCACCTCATCGCGGCCACCGTAATTCAGCGCAATTGTCAGGTTCACGCCGGTGCAGCCCGCGGTTGCGGCCTCCAGCTCATCCATCAGGGTGACCAGCTTGCGGTCCAGTTTCACCCTGTCCCCGATAAAGCGGACGCGCACGTTTTCGGCGCGCAGGGCGTGAGCCTCTTTCAGGATATAGCGGCGGAACAGGGACATCAGCCCAGAGACCTCGGTCTGGGTGCGCCGCCAGTTTTCCGTGGAGAAGGCGAAGATCGTCAGATAGCGCACGCCCAGATCCGGGCAGGCCTCGACGATCTCTCGCACGCGCTTGGCGCCGGCCTGGTGGCCGAACAGCCGCGGGCGGCCGCGCAGCTTGGCCCAGCGGCCGTTGCCATCCATGATGATGGCCACGTGCCGCGGTCCTTCCGTATCCCGGATCGGTTTGGCCATTATGTGCCCCTGCCCGTGCCGCGGTCCAGGCCCGCTCAGACCTGCATGATCTCTTGCTGCTTGGTCTCCAGCATGGTGTCGATCTTGCCGATATAGGTATCGGTCAGTTCCTGAACCTCGGTTTCCCAGTATTTCTGGTCATCCTCGGACATGCCGTCGGCCTTGGCCTTCTTGATCTGGTCCATCCCGTCGCGGCGCAGGTTGCGGATGGCCACGCGGGTGTGTTCGGCATATTGCCCGGCCACCTTGCCCAGCTCGCGGCGGCGTTCCTCGTTCAGCTCGGGGATGGGCAGCATGATGATGGTGCCATTGAGCTGCGGGTTGATGCCCAGCCCGCTTTCGCGGATGGCCTTTTCCACCTTGCCCACCATCGACTTGTCCCAGACGTTGATGGTGACCATGCGCGGCTCTGGCACGTTGACAGTGCCGACCTGGTTGATCGGGGTCATCTGCCCATAGGCGTCCACCTGCACCGGCTCCAGCATGGAGGCAGAGGCCCGCCCCGTGCGGAGCGAGGCGAACTCGGTCCGCAGGTTGGCCAACGCCCCTTCCATCCGGCGTGTCAGGTCATCGGTATCCAGTTCGAAATCTTCCGACATCTCAGTCCTCGGCGCTCGATTGATCTTGGCTGGGCCTTGTCTAGTGAAAGCGGCGGGAATTGTATAGCCGCATCCATCACGCAAATTCAGGCCTTTGCGCGCGGGCCGGGTGGCGCGCCCGGCGCGGCCTCTCACAGCCCCAGACGCTGCGCGACATCCTCGAAATCCGGCGCCTCGGCGTAGATCGCCTGCAGCTCCTGCCGCGCGCGGCTGCGCCGGCCGATCCGCCCATAGGCCAGCGCGCGGTCATAGCGGATCTGGCGCAGCAGCTCTGCCGGGCGGTCCTTCTTGCGGCGCCAGGCCGTGGTCAGCGTGGTCACGGCGGCCTCATCCAGGCCCAGGACGCTCAGCGCGCGCGCCTTGTAGAGCAGCGCCGCCGCATGCACTGAGGTTTCATTGGTGATCTGCGCCGTCATGCGCACCACCTCCTGCGCGGCGGCCGGGTCTTGCGCCTCCGCCAGCAGCAATTCAGCCAGCGCGGCGATGGCGACGATATCGCCCGGATCCTCCGCAAGGATGCGCTGCAAAAGGGGCACGGCCCGCGCGCCCTGCCCTTGCAACTGATAGGCTTCCGCCAGGGCCAGCGCCGTGCCACGCGAACAGGGGCGCAGATGGGCGGTGACCTCCGGGGTGACCGGCAGCGTGACCACGCTGTCCAGCCCGTATTCAGCATACAGCTGGCCCAGCTTGTCCTCCCCGGCCAGGGCACGGGCCAGGTGAGCCTGCGCCTGGGCCAGATCCTCCCGCTTCAGCCGCAGCATCCCGGCCATCCAGGCCGCATCGGGGGTGTCGCCGGCTTGCTCCAGCCGCGCCAGCGCCTCATCCGCCTGCCCTTCGTTCAGTGCGCGCAGCCCGTCCACGAAGGCGCGCTGCGCCGCAGGCGTGACCAGCCGCCGGAAAAAGCCCAGATCCAGCGCGCGGCGCCCGCCAGCGCGCGGCCGATCATCCGCTGCGCCGCCGCCCGGCGCCTTGACGGTATAGAACAGCCCAGATCCCGGCAGGCCCACCGTGGCGCGGTTGCCGCGCGGGCTGAT
>CBFHYV010000300.1:0-3376 GCA_965660085.1 uncultured Paracoccaceae bacterium | reverse complement strand
CGAATTCATGGACCAGGTCGCCGTGCATGTGGTGACGGACGATTACGCCGCCCTGAAGGGCTGCGCCGCGCATATGGCCGAAGCCGCCCCACACTGACCCAGGCCACGGGGTCCCGCACGCTGGCGGCTGCTACGCCCGAAAGCCCGTCAGCACGGCTGACAGGTTGCGCGACAGCGCGTCTGACAGATAGCCGCCCTCCTGCACAAAGACGGTGGGCAGGCCCGCGCCCTTGATCCAGGCGCCCATGCTGGAAAACCCCTCCGTGGTCACGGCCAGCCCCTTGAACGGGTCATCCTCATGGGCGTCCAGCCCCAGCGCCACCACCAGCCGGTCCGCGCCAAACAGCGCCACACGCTCCAACCCCGTGGCCAGCGCGCGCAGCCAGTCCTGCGTGCCGGTGCCGCGCGGCAGCGGCAGGTTCAGGTTGGCGCCCAGCCCGGCATCGCGGCCGCGTTCCTGCGCATGGCCCCAGAAAAACGGATAAAACGCCGCCGGATCGGCGTGGATGGACACGCACAGCACATCGCCGCGCGCGTAAAAGATGCCCTGCGTGCCGTTGCCGTGATGCACATCCACATCCAGCACGGCCACCCGATGCCCCTGCGCCGCCCATTGCTGCGCAGCAATGGCGGCGTTGTTGAGGAAACAGAACCCCCCCGCCATATCGGCGAAGGCATGATGCCCTGGCGGACGGCACAGCGCATAGGCCGCCCGCGCGCCCTCATCCACCAGATGCACCGCGTGCAGCGCCGTCTGGGCGGACCAATAGGCGGCCTCCCATGTCTGGGCAGAGATCGGGCAGGCCGTGTCGGCCATGTGCCAGCCCGCCTGCCCCACCACGCCCTCGGGGTAGCTGTCCGCCCGGCTGCGCGGATGCACGTTGGGGATGACCTCTGGCGCCGCGCCGTCCAGCTCTGACCAGCGGGCATGGGCCGTCCGCAGGAAATGCAGATAATCCGCCCCATGCACGGCGGCGATGGGGCCAAGGCCGTGATCGGCCGGCGCCACAAGGCTGCAGGCCGCGCCTTGCGCGCCAAGCTTCAGCCGCTCGATCCGCTCCGGGCGTTCGGGGCTGGGGCGCACGGCCCCGTGCAACAGGAAGGACGAGGGCGCATGGCCCCATTGGCGGGCATCGAACACAGCTTTCATGGGGCTGCAGCCTGCGTCAAAGCCCGCCCGGGCGCAAGGCCGCCACCGGGGGGCTTTCCGTTGCCGCGCGGGGGCGCTAAAGGGGCGCGCATGGCGCTGACATTCTCCTCCCTGCCCGATCTGCTGAACCACGGGTTCGATACCGTGATCGACGTGCGCAGCCCCGCCGAATTTGCCGAGGATCACATCCCCGGCGCGATCAACCTGCCCGTGCTGGACAACGAGGAGCGCGCCCGCGTCGGCACGATCTATAAACAGCAAAGCCCCTTTCTGGCGCGCAAGCTGGGTGCTGCGCTGGTGTTTCGCAACTCCGCCGCCCATCTGGAAGGCCCGCTGGCGCAGAAGGACGGCGGCTGGCGGCCGCTGGTCTATTGCTGGCGCGGCGGGCAACGGTCCGGCGGCTTCACCTGGATGCTGGGCCAGGTCGGCTGGCGGGCCGAGGTGATCGAGGGCGGCTATCGCAGCTATCGCAGGCTGGTCCATGCCGCGCTGTATGATACGCCGCTGCCGCTGCGGCCGGTGCTGCTGGATGGCAACACCGGCACGGCCAAGACCGCGCTGCTGCCGCTGTTGCGCGCGCGGGGGGTGCAGGTGCTGGACCTGGAAGGGCTGGCCAATCATCGTGGCTCCTTGCTGGGCGCCATGGGGCCGCAACCGGATCAGAAGGCCTTCGAAACCGCGCTGGCCGCGCAGATCTGCGCCCTGGACCCCGCCAGCCCCGTGCTGGTGGAGGCCGAATCGAACAAGATCGGCCAGCGCATCATCCCCCCCACCCTGTGGGAGGCCATGCGCCGCGCGCCGCGGATCGAGGTCTCCGCCCCGCTGGCGGCGCGCGCACGGTTTCTGGCGCAGGGCTATGCCGACATGACCGCAGACCCGGACCGCCTGCGCGACCGGCTGTCACCGCTGCGCAGCCTGCGCGGGGCGGAAACCGTGGATCACTGGCTGGCGCTGTTGGCCGAAGGCCGGATGGAGGCGTTGGCCCAGGCGCTGATGGTGGATCACTATGACCCGGCCTATGCCAAATCCCGCGAGCGGCTGAGCGATGTGCCCCTGGCCCGCTGCCACGCCGAGACGCTGGATGCCGATGGGCTGCAACGCCTGGCGGATGAAATTGCCGCGCACCTGGCACAGCTGTCCTGACCTCTCCGCACGGGTCTGCGGGTGCTGATCAGGAACACTCGCATCCCGAAAACGGGCGCATCGCCCAATGGGCAGGCCATGCGCCCGGGCGCTTGTCAAATGGCGCGCAGGCCCGGCGTCTGCTCAATCTCGCCAATAAGGGCGGCGGTATATCCGGCGGCGCGCAAGGCCGTCAGCGCGTCATCAGCGGTCTCCGGCGCGATGGCGGCCAGCAGGCCGCCGCCCGTCTGCGGATCACATAACAGCGCGGCCTGCGCGGGCGGCAGGCTGGCGGCAAGCTCCGGCACGATGGCCATGTTGTCCCCGTGCAGGCTGGCGCGCTGGCCGTCCTGCAACAGGGCCATGGCGCCCTCCAGCACGGGCAACGCCTGCATCCGCAGAACCGCGCCAACGCCGCTGGCCGCGCAGATCCCCGCCAGATGCCCAGCCAGGCCAAAGCCCGTCACATCGGTCATGGCGTGGGCCGAGCCCAAAATGCGGGCCGCGTCCGCCTGGGGGCGCATCATCTGCGCCAGCGCGGCGGTTACCTGCGCGCCATGCACCTTGCCCGCCATTTCCGCCGCCAGGATGACACCCGTGCCCAGTGGCTTGGTCAGGATCAGCGCATCGCCCGGGCGGGCGCCGGCCAGGGTAATGGGCGCGCGGGGGCACAGGCCGGTGATGGAAAACCCCAGGCTCATCTCCGCGCCCATGCTGCTGTGCCCGCCCACGATCTGCGCGCCGGCCTCGGCAAAGACATCGGCGGCGGCCTGCATGATCTCGCGCATGCTGCGGGCCTGCAGCGCCGCGGACTGGCGCGGCAGCACCACCTGGGCCAGCACGGCCTGAGGCTCCGCCCCCATCGCCCAGATGTCCCCCAGCGCATGCACCGCCGCCACCCGCGCCAGCACCACCGGATCGGCGGTGAAGGCGCGCAGATGATCGGTGGTCAGCACCTGCTGCGCATCGCCCAGGCGCAGCAGCGCGGCATCATCGCCCGGCAGGGGCGTGACATCCCCGCGCAGAGCCGGCAGCGCCGCCACCGCCTGTTGCAGCGCGCCACGCTCCACCTTGGCCCCGCATCCCGCGCAAAGCGGCGGCGGC
>CBFHYV010000299.1:0-3411 GCA_965660085.1 uncultured Paracoccaceae bacterium | reverse complement strand
GGTCTGCGGGTGCTGGGCTGGGCCGCGCTGGGGCTGATCCTGTCCGCGGTGGCGGCGGTGGTCACGCTGGCGGCGCAGGCGGCGCTGGCGGCCAATGCGCAGGTGATTGCCGTGCTGCGCCTGGTGGGCGCAACGGATGCCTATATCGCGCGGGCCTTCGTGCGGCGCTATACGCTGCGCTGCGTGGTTGGCGCGGCGCTGGGCACGCTGGCGGGCATCGTCGTGCTGCTGCTGCTGCCCGACGGGGGGGAGGCGGCCTCTGCCCTGACGGGGCTGGGGTTGCGCGGGGCGGAATGGCTGTGGCTGCTGCTGGTGCCGATTGTCTCTGGCGGGATGGCGCTGTGGGCCACGCAGGTGTCGGCCCGGCGGGTGCTGGACAGGCTGGCATGAGGGTCGGCCCGCTGCAATGGCTGCGCAGCCTTGTCTTCGTTGTGCAGATGTATGCGATGATGGCGATCATGGGCGTGCTGTTCCTGCCGCTGGCGCTGGCCTCGCCGGCCGGGGCTGTCTGGGCCGCCAAAACCTACTGCCGCTGGGTGATCTGGACGGCGCGCTGGATGGTGGGGCTGCGGGTTGAACGGCGGGGGGCCGTGCCGCAGGGCGCCGTGCTGGTGGCGTCCAAACACCAGTCCTTCCTGGACATTCTGATCCTGTTCGAGGCCCTGCCCGCGCCGCGCTTCATCATGAAGCGAGAGCTGATCTATGCCCCGGTGCTGGGCCAATATGCCCTGCGCATGGGCTGTGTCCCGGTGGACCGCGGCAAGCGCAGCGAGGCCATTCGCAAGATGCTGGATGACGTGTCGCGCGGCAGTGCAGCGCCGGGCCAGCTGGTGATCTACCCGCAGGGCACGCGCATCGCGCCGGGGTTGAAGGCCCCCTACAAGATCGGCTCTGGCGCGCTGTATGACCAGATGGGACAGCCCTGCGCGCCGGTCGCCACCAATGTGGGTGTGTTCTGGCCGCGCAAGGGCATCTGGCGCAAACCCGGCCTGGCAGTGGTGGAATTCCTGCCGCCGATCCCGGCGGGGCTGACGGTGCCGCAGTTCATGGCGCGGCTGGAGGCTGAGGTCGAGGCGGCCTCTGACGCGCTGATGGCGAAAGCCGGGGATGTGCCTTAGGCGGCTCTGCGGCGTCTACTTCATCTGGCGACCGGCGCGCGGCGCCTTTTCCGCTCACACTGGGCGTGGCCAGCGGAGGGGACAGGGCCGCTTGGCCCTGCCCCGGGTTTGAAAGACCGAAGGCCTGCTCAGCTGTGGATCGCCCCATCGCCACAGGCCAGGGCGGCTTCGCGGACGGCCTCGGAATAGGTCGGGTGGGCGTGGCAGGTCAGGGCCAGATCCTCTGCCGAGGCGCCGAATTCCATGGCCACGCAGATTTCATGGATCAGGTCACCCGCCGCGGGGCCCACGATATGCGCGCCCAGGATGCGGTCGCTTGCCTTGTCGGCCAGGATCTTGACGAAGCCATCGCCTGCGAAATTGGCCTTGGCCCGGCCGTTGCCCATGAAGGAGAACTTGCCGACCTTGTAGGCGCGGCCCTCTTCCTTCAGCTGCTCCTCTGTCTTGCCGACATTGGCGACCTCGGGGTGGGTGTAGATCACGCCGGGGATGACGCCGTAATTCACATGGCCATGTTTGCCGGCCACGCATTCGGCGGCGGCCATGCCTTCGTCCTCCGCCTTGTGGGCCAGCATGGGGCCTTCGATGGCGTCGCCGATGGCATAGATGCCGGGCACATTGGTGCGCCACTGGCTGTCTGTCTTGATCTGGCCGCGCGGCGTCATTTCAACCCCCAGCGCATCCAGGCCCAGCCCGGCGGTATAGGGGCGGCGGCCCGTGGCCACCAGAACCACATCGGCGTCCATGCTGTGGGTGCTGTCATCCTTGCGCATGGTGTAGTTCACGGTCAGCCCGGTGTCGCTGCTGTCCACGGATTGCACGGCGGCGCCCATGGTGAAGCCCAGGCCCTGCTTTTTCAGCAGTTTCTGGAAGGTCTTTTGCACTTCGCCGTCCATGCCGGGGGTGATGACATCGAGGAATTCGATCACCTGAACCTCGCTGCCGAGGCGGGCATAGACGCTGCCCAGTTCCAGCCCGATGACGCCGGCGCCGATGACCACCAGCTTTTTCGGGATTTCCTTCAGGGTCAGCGCGCCGGTGGAGGAGACGATGCGATCCTCATCGATGTCGATGCCGGGCAGGGAGGCGGGTTCCGAGCCGGTGGCGATGATGATGTTCCTGGCGGTGAAGATGGCATCGCCGACCTTGACCTTGCCCGCCTCCGGGATGGAGGCCCAGCCCTTGATCCAATCGATCTTGTTCTTCTTGAACAGGAATTCGATGCCCTTGGTGTTCTGGCCGATCACGTCATCCTTGTAGGTCAGCATCTGCGCCCAGTCGATTTCGGGCGTGGCGCCGACAAGGCCCATGGTGGCGAAATTGTGCTGGGCCTCATGCAGCTGATGGGAGGCATGCAGCAGCGCTTTGGACGGGATGCAGCCCACATTGAGGCAGGTGCCGCCGAGGGTATCGCGGCCTTCGACGCAGGCGGTTTTCAGCCCGAGCTGCGCGCAGCGGATGGCGCTGACATAGCCGCCGGGGCCGGAACCGATGATGATGACATCATATTGGGACATGGGTTGGTCCTTTTTGTTGGGGAGGATGGGGGCCAGCCCCCTCTGGGCCTTGCGGCCCATTCACCCCCGGAGTTTATCTGGCAAGATGAAGGGTTGTGCGGCGCTGTCGAGCGCCATGATATCCGATCTGGATGTGATGGGCCGCCGGGTCATGGCAGCAGGGCCACGACCAGCATGGTTGCGGTGGCTAGCCAGCCCGCCGCGAAGAAGAGCGACCGCGCGGGGACCCAGCCGAAGAGATAGGCGGGCACGTAGAGGATGCGGACGGCGAGGTAGATCCAGGCGCAGGTGGCCGTGAGGGGTGAGCCGGCCTCAGCCATTGTGGTGACAAGGGCCGCGATGGCGAAGAGCAGCAGGTTTTCAAAGTGATTGTTCATCGCGCGCTGGGCGCGGCCTGCAAAGCCGGTGAGCTGGCGCGGGGTGTCGCGGGGCGACATGGCGTAGTCGGTGCCGACCTGCATGTTCGCCGGGATCGCGTAGAGCGCGATCTGTGCGAATTGCAGGAGGGTGGCGAGGGTGAGGACGGTGAGTTCGGGGGTCATAGCGTCAGGCTTCGGATATCTTGCCAACGTCGTTGACAGCAAAAACGCCCTTTAAGATCCAGTTGGACTGCGCCGCACTCAAATGTTTTGTCTTAGAGGTAAGGCCTCTGAGTGTCGCAAAAGGATTTTTTCCCGTCTTTGATTTCACTTTCTCCCCAAACAAATTTATGAAAGTCAAGCAATGAGAGATAGCTTCTCTTTTTTTGGCGTCGCTCGCAGAACGACCATGAAAAA
>CBFHYV010000298.1:0-3422 GCA_965660085.1 uncultured Paracoccaceae bacterium | reverse complement strand
CCCTGCGCGGTGGGGGTGCTGCGGCCCGCGCGGCAGGCCGGGCCGCTTCTGGCCTCTGATCTGGTGACCAATTTCCGGCAGGCGGCGCTGCGGGACGCTGCCGCACGCATGGACGCCGCCGCGCCGCGGTTTGAAATCGAAAGCGCGGCGGACCTGGCCGAATGGGCGCGCGCGCAGGGGGCGCAGGCCATCGTCACGCCCTATGCCCCCGTGGGCACGGTGGCGGAACTGCTGGACCAGGTGCAGGGCCTGCCGGTGCATCGCTATCGCCGCGCCTATGACAGCCGCGCCTGGCCCCACGCCACGCATGGCTTCTTCCGCTTCAAGGAAAAGATCCCGGAACTGCTGGGCCAGGTGCGCGGGCTGGAAGCGGTGCGCTGAGCGTCCCTAGTACGGCACGCGCCAGCGCGGGCGGCTGGGCTCCGTCGTCACCTCCGCAAGGCCGCTTTGATCCATCAGGCGGGTGATTTCCTCCTGCAGGATGCGGTCATCGGCGCCGCCCCGGATGGGGATACGCCCGGGTTCCAGGAACAGCGGTGCGGCCAGCGGCGTGACCCGCGACAGGCGCAGATGATCGATCCGATCCCCGACCCGCTGCAACATTTCGCGGATGCGGGCAAAATCCACTAAGCCGCGCATCCCTTCCTCTCGGGTGATCTGCATGAGCAGGTGATCGGGGTCATATTTCAACAGCGTGTCATACAGGATGTCTGATGACATGGTGGCCTGCCGGCCCGTCTTGCGCGCGCCGCCCACCTGCCGTTCAATCAGCCCGGCGATGGTGGCGCTGGCGCGAAAGGTGCGCTTCATCACGGCGTTCCCGGCCAGCCAGCCGTCCAGCCCGGCCTCCAGCGCGTCCGGGTCAAACAGGGGGGCGGGGTCCGTCACCGCGTCCAGGCCCCAGATCAGCGTGGCATAATCCGTGGCCACGAATCCCATTGGCGCCAGGCCCAGCTCCTCCATCCGTTTGGTCAGCAGCAAGCCCAGCGTCTGCTGCGCGTTGCGCCCGGCAAACCCGTAGACGACCATCTGCGCCCGTCCGTCATGGGGAAAGCTTTCCACCAGCAGGCGGCCGGGTTCGGGCAGGCGGCTGACCTGCCGCTGCAGCGCCAGCCAATCCGCCGTATGGGGCGGCAGATCTGGCCAGTCGGCCTGTTGCAGCATCCGCAGGATCCGGTGGCTCAGTTGGGTGGAGGTGGCGAATTTCGTGCCCAGGAAGGTGGCGATCTTGGGCTTGCGGCCCGGATCGCGCGTGACCTCCACCACCAGTTCGCGCAGCCCTTCATAGCGCACGACCTGCCCGCCGATCAGAAAGGTATCGCCCGGGGTCAGGGTGGCGGCAAAGCCTTCCTCGATCTCGCCCAGGGGGGCGCCGCCCCGGCCGCGCCAGCGCACTTTCAGCGTATCGGTATCCTGAATGGTGCCGATGTTCTGGCGGATGCGCGTGGCGGCGCGGGGGTCGCGCAGCGCCCAAAGGCCATCCTCGCCCCGGCGCAGGCGTTGCCAGCGGTCATAGGCGCGCAGGGCATAGCCGCCGGTGGCGCAGAATTCCAGACAGGCGTCGAACTGCACCCGTGACAGCCCGGCATAGGCGCCGCAACTGGCCACCTCCGCAAACAGCGCATCGGCGCAGAAGGGCCCGGCGGCGGCGGTGATCAGGATATGCTGGCACAGCACGTCCCGCGGCCCCGGCCCGCGCGGCGCGCCATCCAGATCATGGGCGCGCACCGCCTCCAGCGCGGCGACGCATTCCACCACCTCAAAGCGGTTGGCCGGCACCAGCAGCGCCTTGCTGGGCGCGTTGTAGCGGTGGTTGGCGCGGCCGATCCGCTGGACCAGTCGCTTGACGTTCTTGGGCGCGCCCACCTGGATCACCAGATCCACATCGCCCCAGTCGATGCCCAGGTCCAGGCTGCCGGTGCAGACGATGGCGCGCAGCTGCCCGGCCACCATCGCGGCCTCGACCTTTTCGCGCTGTGCGCGGTCCAGGCTGCCGTGGTGGATGCCGATGGGCAGGGTGTCTTCATTGGCCAGCCACAGGTTGTGAAAGAAGATCTCCGCCTGCGCCCGCGTGTTGTGAAAGATCAGCGTGGTGCGGTGGCGGGCGACCTCTGCCAGCACCGCCGGAATGGCATAGGCCGCGCCACCGCCGGACCAGGGCGGGGCCTCCGGCGTGACCAGCATGGCGATGTCCGGCTCCGGCCCCGGATCGGCCTGGACGCGGGTGCAGGGCTTGTCCGGCCCGGCCAGCAGCCGTGCGATGGCATCGGGGTCATCCACCGTGGCGGACAGGCCCACGCGCCGCAGCCCCGGGCACAGCCCCTGCAGCCGCGACACCGCCAGCATCAGCTGATCCCCGCGCTTGGACTCGGCCAGCGCATGGATTTCGTCGATCACGATGCGCTGCAACCCGGCGAAGGTGCGCGCGGCGTCGTGATAGCTGATCAGCAGCGCCAGGCTTTCCGGCGTGGTCAGCAGGATATGCGGCGGGTCGGCGCGCTGGCGGCGTTTGCGGCTGGCGGAGGTGTCGCCGGTGCGGTCCTCAACCCGGATCGGCAGGCCGGCTTCCTCGATCGGGGTCAGCAGGTTGCGCTTCACATCCGCGGCCAGGGCCTTCAGCGGGCTGACATAGAGCGTGTGCAGACCGTCCCGCGGCGCCTGTGTCAGCTCCGCCAGCGAGGGCAGGAAGCCCGCCAGCGTCTTGCCCCCGCCCGTGGGCGCGATCAGCAGCGTCGCCGGATCTGCGGCGCAGTCCAGCATGTCTTGCTGGTGAGGGTGAAGCGCCCAGCCGCGATCGGCGAACCAGGTATGCAAAGGGGCGGGCAGCTGTGTCATGCGGCGGGATATAGGCCGGGCGTGGGCGCGGGGAAACGAGATTTGGCCGCGCGCCGGGGCCTCAGCGCAGCGGTGGTGTCTGCCACAGCCGGATGCCGATGCCGCCATGGGGCACATGCGGCCCCGGCGGGCCGAAGGGCAGCTTCGTGCTGCGCGCCAGCCCGTCATCAGAGGTGACAAGCCCCACCCGCCAGCCCGAAAAGCGGCTGCGCAGCACCTCGCCCAGGCTGGCATAGAGCGCGAACAGCAGCTTGCGGTTGCCGATCCGCGCGCCATAGGGCGGGTTGACCATCACCAGGCCCGGCGGGCCATCGGGGCGCGCCAGATCGCTGATGGCACCTCGGGCAAAGCTGATGTGCTCGGCCAGCCCGGCGGCCTCGGCGTTGCGCTGGGCGGCCCGGATGGCGCCATCATCCCTGTCCGCGCCGAAAAAGCGCGGCATGCCGGCAGGCGGCGCGGCGGTAAGGCTTGGCGCGCGCAGGGCCGTCCAGGCGTCCGGGTCATGCCCCGCGAGGCGTTCGAAATCAAAGGCGCGCGCGCGGCCCGGGGCCAGCCCGGCGGCAATCTCCGCCGCCTCGATCACGAAG
>CBFHYV010000297.1:0-3426 GCA_965660085.1 uncultured Paracoccaceae bacterium | reverse complement strand
GGTCAAGGGCGCGGATGGCCAGCCGCAGGGGGACATCGCCGCCGGGCAAACCGCGGTGGGCGCAGCAGCGCCCGGGGCAGAGCCATCGCAGGCCAAGCCAGCGGGCCAACGCAGGCGAGGCCCAAAACCCAAGGGCCAGAACCCCAAGGACCAGGCCCCGGACGGCCAGAAACCGCAGGCCGCAAAAGGCCCGGGCCAGAAAAGCCGTAGCCGAAAGCCGCAAGGCCAAAAACAGCAGGGCCAGAAACAGCAAGGCCAGAACCCACGCGGCCATAGCCCCGGCGGTGATGGGGGCCAGAAATCCCCGACCGCGCGGCGCGATGCTGGCGGCGGCGGTGAAAGCCCTCGCCGCAAGCCGCGCACCAACTGAACACAGCCACGCCTGCGCCGCACCCGGCGGCAGTGGCAAGGCGCTGCGCCAGCCTTGGTTGATCGGCCGCGCAGGGACACGCAGGGATCAGGGCCACGAAAGAAAACCGCCGCGCAGGGGCCTGCGCGGCGGTCTTGTCTTGTCACGGCGGGGAAGATCCCGCGATGCGGCCCTTTGCAGGGCCGGCAGGTCAGGCGTCGTCGCGCTGGGCGTCGGCACGGCCCTCGGGGGTGTCTACCGGGCCGCCATCGTCGTCATCGTCGGAGGCTGCGCCGCCGATATCGTCGAACAGCTCCTGGATCTCGAACTCTGCCGCGGCTTCCTCTTCGGCGGCCAGTTCCTGGATGGATTTGCCGGTCGCTTGCAGTTCCGCTTCCTCGGGGGAGCGGGCCACGTTCAGCAGCATGGTCACCATGACTTCGGGGTGCAGGTGCACCTCGACCTCATGCAGGCCCAGCGTCTTGATGGGCGTGCGGATGATGACCTGCTTCTTGTCGATGGTATAGCCGCCCTCGGTGGCCGTTTCCGCCGCATCGCGCGGGGTCACGGAGCCATAGAGGTTGCCACCGTCAGAGGCCTGACGGATGATGACAAACTGCTGGCCGTCCAGACGCTCGCCCAGGGCCTCGGCCTCTTTGCGGGTCTCGAGGTTATGAGCCTCAAGCTGCGCCTTTTGGGATTCAAAGTTGGCGATGTTGGCCTGGGAGGCCGTCAGCGCCTTGCCCTGCGGCAGCAGGTAGTTGCGCGCGAAGCCGGGCTTGACATCGACGACGTCGCCCATCTGGCCCAGCTTGGCCACGCGTTGCAGAAGGATCACTTGCATGTCGTTTCTCCTTACTTCACGGCGTAGGGCAGCAGGGCGAGGAAGCGCGCGCGCTTGATCGCACGGGACAGTTCGCGCTGCTTTTTCGCGGATACGGCAGTGATGCGGGAGGGCACGATCTTGCCACGCTCAGAGATGTAGCGCTGCAGCAGCTTCGTGTCCTTGTAGTCGATCTTGGGCGCATTGTCGCCGGAAAACGGGCAGACCTTGCGGCGGCGGAAGAACGGTTTTGTCGCCATCTTGGAAACTCCTCTGCGGATCAGTTGCGGTCGCGGCGTTCGCGGCGACCGTCGCGCTCGTCACGCTTCTGCATCTGGACCGAGGGGCCCTCGGCATGCTCGTCGACCTTGATGGTCATCACGCGCATCACGTCGTCATGCAGGCGCATCAGGCGTTCCATTTCCTGAACGGCGGCGGCGGGTGCATCGGACCGCAGGAAGGCATAGTGGCCCTTGCGGTTCTTGTTGATCTTGTACGCCATCGTCTTGACGCCCCAGTATTCGGAATCGACAAGGCGGCCGCCATTGTCGTTCAGAACGCTGGTGAAATGTTCCATCAGGCCTTCGGCCTGCGCGTTGGACAGATCCTGACGCGCGATGAACACATGCTCGTAGAGGGGCATGGTCTCTCCGTTTTTTCTGGCGCGCTTCGGTAAGGCAGGGCTGGTCCTTCCGCCCCTGCCCGCGAGAGGCAGCGCGATGCTTACAACTGCGGAAGGAAATGGCCGCATACAGCACTGGGGGCGAATTGCAAGCCTTTCGTCACCCTGCGCAGGCTCACGGATGCTGTGCGCCGCCGCTGAATTGAGCATTCCGCACCGCAGCGACACCTATGGGCCATCGTCAACCGACCAAGGAGAGTTCCGAAATGATCCGTATCCTGCGCAGCACCGCCGCCGCCGCGGCCCTGTCCGCCGCCGCCCTGACAACCGCCGCCCAGGCGGCCCCGCAAGCCTATGTGCTGGACCCCAGCCACAGCCAGATCGTGTTCAGCTATGACCACCTGGGCTATTCCACCAGCTACGGCATGTTCTCCGGCTTCGAGGGCGAGATCGCCTTTGATGCCGAGACGCCCGAGACCTCTTCCGTGACCGTGTCCTTCCCGGTGCGCTCCATGCTCACGGGGTGGGAAGCCCGCTTCGCCCATTTCATGGCGGATGATTTCTTCGGCGCGGATGCCGATGAGATGGTCAGCTTCACCTCCACCAACATCGAGGTGACGGGCGAGACCACGGCGCGCATCACGGGCGATCTGACCCTGAACGACGTGACCCGCAGCGTTGTCCTGGACGCGCAGTTGAACAAGGCCGCCCAGCACCCGATGGAGGGCAAGCCCTGGGCTGGGTTCAGCGCCACCACCACTCTGCTGCGCAGCGATTACGGCGTTGGCGCCTTCGCGCCCTTCGTCAGCGATGAGGTGCAGGTCAATATCTCCATCGAGGCCATGGCCGCCGAGTGATCCGCGCCCTCAAGCGACGCAAGAAAAGAAGAGACCCCCGCAGTGGCGACGCTGCGGGGGTTTTCCGTCTGTGCTTGTGGCTGGCCTGTCGGCAAGCAGGGCACGCTGGGTGGCGGGTGGAAATGCCCTTACGCCAGCCCCCCGCCAAAGGAAAACCCCCGGCGCCGCAAGGCACCGGGGGTGACACTGTCCAGCGGCGCGGGTCAGCCCAGCGGTGGGGCGCGGTCGGCTGTCAGATCAAAGCGGATGTCAACCGCGGGGGCCAGCGTGGCCGGGTCCGGCAAGTGGGTGCCAATGCCGAAATCCATGCGGTTGACGCTGAGGCGGCCGCTGGCGCGGGCGGTGTCGCCCTCCAACTCCAGCGCAAAGGGGATGGGCGCCGCGATGCTGGTGCCCTTGATGGTCAGGGTGCCATCCAGGACATAGCCGCCCTCCTGCCGCAGGATCGGCCCGGCATAGCGTGCCGTGGGAAAGGCCGAGGCATCGAAGAACTGCGCGCCCATGGCCTGATCCGTGACCCCGCCCAGGCTGAGCGAGCCGATGGCGATGTCCACGCGCACCTCGCCCAGCGGGGCGGTGCTGTTGGTTGCGTCGCGTGTGTCGTCAAAGATGATGCGCGCGTCCCAATCCGCGAACTGGCCGCTGACCTCTGCGCCCATCTGCGTGATGCTCAGGCCCAGGGTGCCTTCGCGCACGGTCCAGGCGTTCTGTGCGGGTTGCGCTGGCGCGGCGGCGGTGAGTTGCGCCGGGGCCATGTCGCGCAGGGGCGCGGTGA
>CBFHYV010000296.1:0-3430 GCA_965660085.1 uncultured Paracoccaceae bacterium | reverse complement strand
AGGTGTTTCTCTCAGCCGTTGCGCTCGCAGCAACCGTGCTGTTCTGGCTATAAATATCAATGAGTCTGGAGCCTAGCAGTCCATACACGACTGCATCGTTAGAGCAACAGTGGAGGGAAGAAGGGTCTTTGCGTGGGACAGCCCATTAATCATCCCTCCAGTTGCAACAACGACCTCTGTGGTCCTGCTACGTCACCTTCCCGCTGGTTCAATGAACCAGAGGCAACTTCGCAACGGATCCATAACTTATTGAAATCATGGTGGGTGATGAGAGACTCGAACTCCCGACATCTTCGGTGTAAACGAAGCGCTCTACCAACTGAGCTAATCACCCAGGGAGCAACATGCCCTGATCTTCTTGAAGTTCTGGAGCGGGCGAGGCGATTCGAACGCCCGACCCTTACCTTGGCAAGGTAATGCTCTACCCCTGAGCTACGCCCGCATACAGAACTGTCCAACTGGAGCGGGCGATGAGATTCGAACTCACGACCCTTACCTTGGCAAGGTAATGCTCTACCCCTGAGCTACGCCCGCATTCCGTTGGGTGTTGGCGGAATAGCCTTGGCCCAAGCCGCCTGCAAGGGGAAAATGCACCGCCTTGCCAAGAAATTTGTCCGCCCTGCGCGGGCCCCAGGGCCATGTGCGGGGCGCGGGCAGGGAGCGCATTACCCCCTGCTGCAAGGCCAGGGGTCAGGCCACGTTTTGCAGCTGAACCTTCGGCGTGACGCCAAGCGCATGGCAAACGTCGCGGGTCAGCTCGGGCCGGTTGAGCGTGTAGAAATGGAACGCATCCACGCCCTCGTCCATCAGGTCGCTGCACAGCTCGGTGCACAGGGCCGTGGCCAGCAGATCCTCGCGCCCGTCACGCTGGGCCTTGTCAAAGGCATCGATCACCCAGGCCGGGATCTTGGTGCCGCAGCGTTCGGCAAAGCGGCGCGCGCCTTTCCAGTTTTCGATGGGCAGGATGCCGGGGATGACGGGCTTGTCGATCCCGGCTTTCGCGCAGGCGTCGCGGAAGCGCAGGAAGGTCTCGGCCTCGAAGAAGAACTGGGTCAGGGCCTCGTCCGCGCCAGCCTCGAACTTGCGCTTCAGCCAGGCAACATCGGCGGCATCGTCTGCGGCCTCGGGGTGGATGTCGGGGTAGGCGCCGACGCGGATGGTGAAGTCACCTGCCTGTTTCAGCGCCTCGATCAGCTCGACAGAGCTTGCAAAGCCGTCCGGGTGGGCGGTGAAGCCGGCGCTGCCCTTGGGCGGATCGCCGCGCAGCGCCACGATGTCAGACACGCCCGCCGCAGCAAAGTCCTGCGCGATGGCCAGTGTTTCCGCGCGGGTGGCGTTCACACAGGTCAGATGCGCGGCGACCTTCAGCTCGGAAAGTTTGTGCAGCGTGGCAACCACGTCCCGCGTCAGCTCTCGGGTCGTGCCGCCGGCGCCATAGGTGACGGAGACAAAGCGCGGATCCAGTGGCGCAAGCGTCTGCACGGTATCCCAGAGGCGGAAAGTGGCCTCGAAGTTCTGCGGGGGGAAGAATTCAAAAGAAATCTTGGGGGCGGTCATAAGGGATCCTTTCCTGCTGATCCCTTGTCCCATGTCGCTGCATGTGAAACAAACTCATAATACTCAAGATAAACATGAGGTCAGCGATATGCATCTGGAGCTTCGTCACCTGCGCACGGTCAAGGCCGTGTTTGATTGCGGCGGGCTGGCCCGCGCGGCGGATCAGCTCAACATCACGCAATCCGCGCTGAGCCACCAGATCAAGGGGCTGGAGGATCAGGCGGGGGTGGAGCTGTTCGTGCGCCGGTCCAAGCCCATGCGCCTGTCCGCCGCCGGGCAGCGGCTTTTGCGGTTGGCGGAACAGGTCCTGCCGCAGGTTGAGGCAACGCAGGCGGAATTTGCCGCGCTGCGTGCGGGCACAGGCGGCCGGATGCACATCGCCATCGAATGCCACGCCTGTTTTGAGTGGCTGTTCCCGGTGCTGGAAAAATTCCGCAAATCCTGGGCGGATGTGGATGTGGACATCCGCGCGGGCCTCGCCTTTGACGCGCTGCCGGCGCTGCAAACCGAAGGGGTGGATCTGGTGATCTCGTCTGACCCGGAGGAGATCCCCGGCGTCACCTTCACTCCGCTGTTTGACTATGCGCCTGTGTTCGTGGCGGCCTCGTCCCACCCTCTGGCGGCCAAACCTTATATCGAGGCGGCGGATTTCCGCGGCCAGACGCTGATCACCTACCCTATGGACCGCGCGCGGCTGGACGTGTTCAACCAGCTGCTGGGGCCCGCGCGGGTGGAGCCTGCCGCGGTGCGCCAGGTGGAGCTGACCGCGGTGATCCTGCTGTTGGTGGCGTCCAATCGCGGGGTCGCGGTGCTGCCGGATTGGGTGGTGCGTGAGGTCAAATACAGCTCTGACTACGTCACGCGCCCGCTGACCAAATCCGGCATCACCCGCCGCCTGTATGCCGCCACCCGCAGCGAGGATCTGAAGAAGCCCTTTGTGCAGGAGCTGATCGCCCTTGCACGGTCCGAGGCCGGCGCGCTGCAAGCGCAGTGACGTGCCGCTTGCCTTGTTGACGCATCAGCCCCGCGGCGAACGGGGCTGATGGGGTGTCCATGACACACACCCCGCCGGGCGCGCTGGCCTGGGGCGCTTGGGTTACTGAACGGACAGGTCGGACGCCATCACGCGGCCATCGCGGCCTTCGCGCAGCTCATAGGTGACCTTCTGATTGTCGGCCAGGCCCGTCATGCCAGAGCGTTCCACGGCCGAGATGTGCACGAACACGTCCTTGCCGCCGTCGTCAGGCGCGATGAAGCCGTAGCCCTTGGTGGTGTTGAACCATTTCACGGTGCCGGTGGGCATGTCCCGTGTCTCCTTCTTTCCTTTTGGTGCATCCTCGCCGGGGCGAGGGGGGTCGTCACAATCGTCTTTCAGGAAATGGGAGGTCAGGCGGCATGCCACATGGCCCATGGCTGATCGTCGAAGGTCACGCCGTTAAGTTTGGCTGGACGACGTGAAAAGCAAGTGTCATCCCGGCAAAAATCCCCGCCGTTTGCGGATTTTCGCCCAAGTTGCAAAGGATCTGATCATGTTCATCTATGGATTGAAAACCTGTGACACCTGCCGCAAGGCGCGCAAATCTCTGCCCCAGGCGCAGTTCGTCGATCTGCGTGAACAGCCGCTGTCCTCGGATCTGATGCAGGCGGCGCAGGCGCAGTTCGGCGCGGCGCTGGTCAACACGCGCTCTACCACATGGCGGGGCTTGGGCGATCAGGAACGCGCCCGCCCTGCCGCCGATCTGCTGCGCGATCATCCCGCGCTGATGAAACGCCCGCTGATCGTCCAACCGGACGGCACTCTGTATCTGGGCTGGGGGGCGGATGTGAAAACGGCGCTTGGGGTCGCGTAACCCCAGGGACCGCCGGGCAGGAC
>CBFHYV010000295.1:0-3431 GCA_965660085.1 uncultured Paracoccaceae bacterium | reverse complement strand
GTAGCGCTCTGGCCCGCAGGTATAGACATGCCAGCCGGGTTGATAGCCGGCCAGGATCGCGTCCAGATCGGCGCGGCTGCCTTTGTCAGAGAAATGGTAATGCACCTTGTCCGCCCAGGGCATGGTGGGCAGATCGGCCATGAAACCGGCGGCGTCCGCGCGGCTGCAGGAATAATGCAGCGCAAAATCCCGCCCCAGCGCGTGCAGCCGGTGCGCAAAGGCGATCATCGGCGTCACGCCGATCCCGCCCGCCATCAGGAAGCTCTTGCGCGCATCCTCCACCAGCTCAAAATGGTTGATCGGGCGCGAGACGAAGACCTTGCGGCCTTCGGCAAAGATCCGGTGCATCAGCGCCGATCCGCCGCGCCCGGCATCCTCGCGCAGCACGGCGATCTGATAGCAGGACCGGTCCGCCGGATCGCCGGACATCGAATACTGGCGCAGGAATTCCGGCGCCACGACGATGTCCAGGTGGCTGCCGGCGGTCCATTCTGGCAGGTCACTGCCGTCAAGGCTGCGCAGCTCATACTTGGTGATGTCGGGCGTCATCTTCTGGGCCTTGGTCACCTGAACGCGCAGCACGGGGCTGTCGGTGTCATTGGTATAGGCGTGGTCCCAGGGGCCGGTTTCGCCACGGGCGCGGCGCGCGCGATACTCCTCGGCGGTGATCATGGCCTGATAGGCCTCTATCCCCGCTTCGCGATCCATCGGGAAGGGATAGGGATAGGGGTGCGGGGCCAGCGGCGCGGGATAGACGGCAAGCGTCTGATCCTCATAGCGCAGGTCCAGGTCCTTTTGCAGGCCGCGCGCATTCACCGGGTGGCGGGCCGGGTGGTATCCGCCATCCTCATAAAGCTCCAGATCCCACCACCATTTCTTGACCGGGTTCAGCCCGCCATTGCCCACCGCATCATCCAACCGCGCCAGCGCGGGCGCGGCAGCGGGGATGTTCATTGCCGCCCAGCGAAACGGCTTTTCGGCAAACAGCCCCTCCAGGTTCCAGGGGCAGGTTTTCATGCAGCGGCCGCACATGGCACCGCCCAGCGTGGTGATACGATAGCTGGCACAGCGCTGGCTGTCGGATTTCCAGATCTCATAGCCATTGAACATCAGCTTCGGCCCCGCCGTGATCGCGCCAGAGGGGCATTCGCGCGCGCATTTGTTGCAGGATTCGCAAAACCGCTGCAGGCCGAAATCAATGGGCCTGTCATGGGCCAGCGGCATGTCCGTGGTCACCACCCCGGATTTCAGCCGCGGGCCGAGGAAGGGGTTGAGGATGACCTCGCCGATGCGGCTGACCTCGCCCAGGCCGGACAGCAACAGCAGCGGCGGTTGCAGCACCTCGCCATCCAGCACGGTATGGGCCTTGGCCTTGTAGCCCAGGTTGCGGATCTGCCGGGCGATGACGCCGCCCAGCAGGGAAAAGCGCAAATAGGCGCGCATGGATTGCGCCACGCTGATCCAGTCGTCGCCCGATGCGCCCTCCATCGTCTCATAGCCCTGGTCTATGATCATGCTGATCGCCTGGTCATGGGGCGGGTCTATGGGCGCGCCGGTGGCGTCATGGGAATACCAGGCCCAGTCGGGACAGCGGCTGAGCCCCACGGCATCCACGCCCAGGAAATAGGCCGCGGCCTTGATGTTGGCGGCATTGCGCTGCCGATCGGTTGGGGGGGGGGGGGCCTGGGCCGCCGGGCCGTCCTGCAACAGCACGAACGCGCCCAGCATCCGCCGCTGCGCGGCCGAGGGCGCGGCCTTGCGCGCGTAATGGCCGCCCTTGGCACCGTCCTGGGTGGCCTTGCCCATGTCACCGAACTGCGCGCGGGCGAACATGTCCGTGCGCTTGGGCACGCGGGCCACGCGGGGTTCGTCGATATAGGTGGTGGGGCTGTCCACGCGCTTGAGCGTTTCAAAGGGATGGGGGCCTTGCACGAAATCCCGCCTGGCGAAGGGATCGCCGTTCAGCGCGCTTTTGCGGAACCCTGCGCCCAGCCACCAGGCCGGGCCCTTGGTGCGCAGCCAGGGCTGCGCGGCCAGCGGCGCCAGCGGCGCGTCATGGGCCAGGTCAAGATCAGTGGTCAGCGCGGCAATGCCAAAGCGCGTGCCCAGATAGGGGTTGGTCAGCACGCCATCCTCCACCGTGACCAGCCCCGCCGCCACGGCCAACTGGTTGAGGTCCACATCCGTGGAGGTCGCGCTGTGGGCCTTTGCGTCCCAGCCCAGCACGCGGATGTAATTGGCCAGCACCACCGCCGTTTCCGTGGCCCGCAGGCAGGCGCGATGGGCCTGCGCATCCTCCAGCCAGTCCGCGCCCGGCTCATCGGGGCGGGGATCGCGGGGCATGTCATACAGGAACACAACCGCATGGGCGTGCCCGGCGATGGTCGTGGGCGGGGCCTCCATCGAGTCCTTGAGATCGGCCATGATCATGTCAATGCCGGAGGCCAGCGTCTTGGTCTGGCGGGTGCGGAGGTCCTGCGCCAGGCGGTCGATATCGGGGTTGCGCAGGGGCTGGGCCAGCAGGGCGCTGTCCGGCACGGGGCCGACCCCCACCATCGCCGCGTCGGAGAAATAGCCAAAGGCCTTCAGGTGATCGGCGCGCACCTGCGGGTCCGCGGGACAGTCGGCGCGGGTCTTGTTCACCAGCCCGTCGCGGATGGCGTCCATCATCGCCTGGTATTCCCCCATGGCATTGACGATGGAGGCCGGCGCATCGGGCCTGCGGAAGCTCAAGGCGCCCATCGCGGGCACCTGCGCCAGGTCCGGCATCGGCCCGCGGGCCAGCCGTTCCAGCGGATAGGGGCCAAGATGCACGGGCCGGTTCTTGTCCGAGAAAAAGCGGATCGTCATCTGTGCCTCCCCTTATGCAGCCAGGCCCCGCCCCGGCGTAGGGCGGGGGTGGGGCGCCATCAGTCTGGCGCGCCGCCGCCCTTTTTGCCAGAGACATCGGCCAGCCCCGCATCCAGGCTCAGCCCGATTTGATCGCCGATCTTCTTCATCGCGGGCAGTTGCACCGCCATGTCCAGGATGGAATCGAGCGCATGGTTCACCGGCGTCTTCGCCCCGCCATCGCCCGTGCCGCCGCCCGCGCCGCCAAGCCCGGTGACGTGGTTGATGTTGATGCCGCGGATCTTCTCGGCGGGTTTGACCAGTTGCGCCACGATGCCCGGCATGGCGTTCAGCCGCGCCAGCTCCAGCTCCATCGCCACCTGCGCGTCCGAGCGCGCATTGCGGGCCTCGATCGTGGCGCGCTCGGCCTCGGCCTCGGCCATCTTCATGGCCTTCAGGGCCTCGGCTTCCTCGCGGCGGGCGGCCAGCTTGTCGGCGGCGGTGGCCTTCTCGCTCTCGGCGGCGATGCGGGCCTGTGCGGCGGCGGCCTCGGCGCGTTCCTGCGCGGCCAGCAGGGCCAACGCCTTGCGGCGCTCGGCCTC
>CBFHYV010000294.1:0-3449 GCA_965660085.1 uncultured Paracoccaceae bacterium | reverse complement strand
ATTTTGCCACCCGCCTCAGCCTGCCGGACCCGATCGGGCTGGAGGAGGACGTGGCCGCCGCGGTGGACCGGATGCTGCCCCGGTTCTGCGCCGCGCTGGAACGCAAGGGCCGCGGCGTGCGCGTGCTGCGGCTGGAAGCGCACCGCACCGAGGGGGACGTGCAATGGCTGCGCCTGTCGCTGGCCCGCGCCACCCATGACCCTGACCGCATCCGCCCCATGCTGCGGCTGAAGCTGCCCGATCTGGATGCGGGCTTCGGCATAGACATGCTGCGGCTGGAGGCCGTGCAGCACGAACCCATGCACGCCCGCAGCATGACCGGCCACCTGCAGGCCGGGCAGGCCGTGCGTGCGCGGCTGGCGGCGCAGGGTGCGCTGGATGACCTGCTGAACCGTCTTGGCGCGCGGCTGGGGCCGGAGGCCGTCACCCGCCGCCATCCCGGCCAGAGCCACCTGCCAGAGAAATCCGCGCAGATCCTGACCGCCGCCTGGTCTGACCCTGCGGAGGACTGGCCGGACCGCGGCCGCCCGCGCCCGCTGACGCTGTTCCCGCCAGAGCCGCTGCTGGGTGCGGATGCCGCGCCCGATCCGCCACAGAGGTTTCGCTGGCGAGGCCGCGACTTTGCCCTGCGCGCGGCGGAGGGGCCAGAACGGATCGCCCCGGAATGGTGGCTGGACGATCCCGAATGGCGCAGCGGCGCGCGGGATTACTGGCGCGCCGATACCGACAGGGGGGAACGGTTGTGGCTGTTCTTTGCCCATGGCGGCGTGGTGTCCGGCGGATGGTTCTGCCACGGTGTCTTTGCCTGACCCAAGGGCCGCGCGCCGCCCGCCCATGCCGCGCCCGGCGGCGCTGGGGCGGTCCGCAGGGCCGGATGGGGTTGATTTGTCCGGTCCCCGGCGCAACTGTAGATTCATGAACAGCATCACCCCCTTTTCGCCCGCCCCGCATGCGGATCAGGTGGCCTTTCACCGCACGGAGCTTTCGGTGATCCTGTCGCTTTACGGGCGCATGGTGGCCGCGGGCGAATGGCGGGATTACGGCATTTCCTGCCTGCGGGAGGTCGCGGTGTTTTCCGTGTTTCGCCGCACCGCCGAACACCCGCTCTACCGGATCGAGAAACGCCCGAAACTGCGCAACCGGCAGGGCATGTATGCGGTGATCGGGATGGATGGGCAGGTGCTGAAGCGCGGGCATGACCTGCGGTCGGTCCTGCGGGTGCTGGACCGCAAGCTGATCCGCCCCGTGGAAACGGACTGAACCAGGGCCTGTCTGCTGACCCTGCCGAACGGCGCCTCAGCCGGAGGCGCCCGGAACCTCCGCCAGGCCCGGTGTCAGCAGCGGACGCAGCAGCGCCACGGGATGGCGCCGCAATGTCAGGCGCATGGCAACGTAATCCTCCACGATCTCCTCGCCCTCGCTCATGCGGGGCAGGGTGGCGGCGGCCTCGCGGATCGCCTCGCCTTCCATATCGGCGGCAAACAGCGGCAATTCCCCCCGGCCGGCCAAGGCCTTGGCCTCCCACAGGGCCTCGCGGCGGCCAAGGCCGAGGGCGGCAAAGACATCGGCCTCCGCCAGCCGCGCCATCACCGCCGGGTCAAGCCCGGCGCGGCGCCAGACATCGCGCACCGACGGATAGCCATTGCCCCGCGCGGCGCAGATCCAGGCGGCGTCCTCCTCGCTCAGGCCCTTGATCTGGCGAAAGCCCAGCCGCAGCGCCAGCCCGCCGGTGCCGTCCGGTTCCATCACATTGTCCCAATAGCTGTGCTGGATACAGACCGGCCGCACCACCACCCCATGTTCGCGGGCATCGCGCACGATCTGCGCAGGCGCGTAAAACCCCATGGGCTGGCTGTTGAGCAACGCGCAGGCAAAGATGCCGGGGTGGTGGCATTTCAGCCAGGCCGAGGCATAGACCAGCAGCGCGAAACTGGCCGCGTGGCTTTCGGGAAAGCCGTAGGAGCCGAACCCCTCGATCTGGCTGAAACAGCGTTCGGCGAAATCCGGCGCATAGCCGTTGCGCGCCATGCCCGCCAGGAACCTGTCACGGAATTCGCTGACATTACCGTGTTTCTTGAAGGTGGCCAGGCTGCGGCGCAGGCGGTCGGCCTCTGACGGGGTAAAGCCCGCACCGATGATGGCGATCTGCATCGCCTGTTCCTGAAACAAGGGCACGCCCAGCGTCTTGCCCAGCACCTCGCCCAGCGCGTCGGAGGGAAAGCTGACCTGTTCCTCGCCGTTGCGGCGGCGGATATAGGGATGCACCATGTCGCCCTGAATGGGGCCGGGCCGCACGATGGCGACCTCGATCACCAGATCATAGAAATTACGCGGCTTCATGCGGGGCAGGAAATTCATCTGCGCCCGGCTTTCGACCTGGAACACCCCCAGGCTGTCCGCACGGCAGAGCATGTCATAGACCCGCGGGTCCTCCGGCGGCAGGGTGGCCAGGCTGTGGCGGGCGCCGTGGTGCTGCGCGATCAGGTCGAAGGCCTTGCGGATGCAGGTCAGCATGCCAAGGCTGAGCACATCGACCTTGAGGATGCCCAGCGCGTCGATATCGTCCTTGTCCCAGCAGATGACGGTGCGGTCCTCCATGCTGGCGTTCTCGATGGGCACCAGTTCGTCCAGGCGGCCTTCGGTGATGATGAAACCGCCCACATGCTGGCTGAGGTGGCGGGGAAAGCCGATGATTTCAAACACCAGCTCAAGTGTCTGGCGCAGGCGGGCGTCATCGGGGTCCAACCCGATTTCGCGCAGCCGCTCCGGCTCCAGCCCGTTGGTGGAGAAAAACCCCCACAGCTGCGACGACAGCGCGCCGATGGTGTCCTGGCTCAGCCCCATGGCGGCGCCGACCTCCCGCAGGGCCCGTTTGCCGCGGTAATGGATCACCGTGGCGCACAGGCCGGCCCGGTGGCGGCCATAGCGGTCATAGATGTGCTGGATCACCTCCTCGCGGCGCTCATGTTCAAAATCCACGTCGATGTCGGGCGGCTCGTCGCGGGCCTCTGACACGAAGCGTTCAAAGACCATGGTGCCGATTTCGGGGCTGACGGAGGTGATGCCAAGGCAGAAACAGACCACGGAATTGGCCGCCGACCCGCGCCCCTGGCACAGGATATCGCGGCTGCGCGCGAAGGCGACGATGTCATGCACCGTCAGGAAATAGGGCGCATAGCCCAGCTTGCCGATCAATGTCAGCTCATGGGCCATCATCGCGCGCACCCGTTCTGGCGCCCCGGCGGGATAGCGCCAGCGCAGCCCGGCCTCGGCCAGACGCGCCAGCCGCTGCTGGGCGGTTTCGCTGCCGGTCAGCTCGGACGGGTATTCATAGCGCAGCGACGACAGGTCAAAGCGGCAGGCCTCCGCCAGCGCCCCGGCGCGATCAACCGCATCCTCATGGCCGCGAAAGATGCGGCGCATCTCGGCCTCGCCGCGCAGGCGGCATT
>CBFHYV010000293.1:0-3449 GCA_965660085.1 uncultured Paracoccaceae bacterium | reverse complement strand
CCCGTGCCGCAGAGTTTCCAGAACTGCAGATCAGGCACCCGCGGCAGGATCAGCCGGCCCGCGCCCATCATGGCAAAGGCCCAGGCGCGATGGCGGGGGGTATCAAACCGGAACAGGCTGAGGGTGACGCATTGCATGAAAGGCATCCGGCGGTGGTGTCAGCCTAGTGTGACACGCTGACCGGCGGAGTGAAAGAGCCTGCGTCAAAGATTGTCAGTTATGATTGACAGTGCTACCGTCTGACCATGATGACACGTGTTGACACATCGCTGATGCCGCTGGCGGACCGGATGACCGCCCCACATGCCGCCGTGATCGGGGCCGGGCTGGGTGGCCTGGCCGCCGCCATGCGCCTTGGCGCCAAGGGCTATCGGGTCACCGTGGTCGACAAGCTGGATGTGCCCGGCGGGCGCGGATCGGCCATCTGGCGCGATGGGCACCGATTCGATCTGGGCCCAACAATCGTCACCGTGCCGCAGGTGTTCCGCGCGCTCTGGGCGGCCTGCGGGCGGGATTTTGACGCCGATGTGGATCTGCGCCCCATGGACCCGTTCTATGAAATCCGCTGGCCGGATGGATCCCGCTTTGAAATGTCCGGCGATGTGGACCGGGTGCGCGCCGAAATCGCGCGCCTGTCGCCGCAGGATGTGGCGGGCTATGACCGGTTCCTGCGGGACGCCGAGACGCGCTATCACTTCGGGTTCGAGGATCTGGGCCGCCGGCCGATGCACAAACTGGCCGACCTCATCAAGGTGCTGCCGCGCTTTGCCATGCTGCGCGCCGACAGGTCCGTGCATGCCCATGCCGCGCGCCGCTTCGCCGATCCGCGGCTGCGCATGGCGTTTTCCTTCCATCCGCTGTTCATCGGCGGGGACCCGTTCCGCGTGACCTCCATGTATGCGCTGGTCAGCCACCTGGAAAAGGAATTTGGCGTGCATTACGCCATGGGCGGCGTCGCGGCCATTGCACAGGCCATGGCGCGGGTGATCGCCTCACAAGGTGGCACGCTGCGCATGGAAACCGAGGTTGACGAGATCACCACCCGCAACGGCAAGGCCAGCGGCCTGCGCCTGACCACGGGCGAGGAGATCGGCGCCGATATCGTGGTGTCCAATGCCGATGCGGGCCACACCTATGACAGGCTGCTGCGCACGCGGACCAAACGCCGCTGGACCCCGGCGCGCCTGGCGCGCACCCGGTGGAGCATGGGCCTGTTCGTGTGGTATTTCGGCACCCGCGGCACCCGCGACATGTGGCGCGACGTGGGCCATCACACCATCCTGAACGGGCCGCGCTATCGCGGGCTGGTGGATGACATCTTCATCAATGGCAAACTGTCCGAGGACATGAGCCTCTATGTCCACCGCCCCTCTGTCACCGATCCCACGGTGGCCTATGACGGCGATGACACCTTCTATGCGCTGTCCCCCGTCCCGCATCTGGGCTTTGACAACCCGGTGGACTGGGCGGCGGAGGCCGCGCGCTATCGCGGCCGCGTCGCGCGGGTTCTGGAGGGGCTGATCCCGGGCTTTGAATCGCGCATCACGGCGGAGGAAGTCTTTACCCCCGAAACCTTCCGCGACAGGTATCTGTCGCCGCATGGCGCGGGGTTTTCCATTGAACCGCGTATCCTGCAAAGCGCCTGGTTCCGCCCGCATAACATCAGCGAGGAGGTCGAAGGCCTGTATCTTGTCGGCGCGGGCACCCATCCCGGCGCGGGCCTGCCGGGCGTGATCTCCGGCGCGGAAGTGCTGGACAAGCTGGTGCCAGCGGCCAACGCCCTGACCCGAGGCCCGGCATGACCGCCGCCGCCGACAGGGAGCATTGCCGCGAGGCGATCCGGCATGGCTCACGCTCGTTCCACACAGCCAGCCTGATGCTGCCCGCCCAGATCCGCGATCCGGCGCTGGCGCTCTATGCATTTTGCCGGCTGGCCGATGACCGGGTGGACCTGACCCAGGACAAGGCCCGCGCCGTGCTGGACCTGCGCGACAGGCTGGACCTGGCCTATGCCGGCCGGCCCCGCAACGCGCCAGAGGACCGCGCCTTTGCCGCCGTGGTGGACACGTTCGACATGCCCCGCGCCTTGCCGGAGGCCCTGCTGGAGGGGCTGGCCTGGGATGCCGAGGGGCGCAGCTATGCCGATTTCCCGGCGCTGACGGGCTATTGCGCCCGCGTGGCCAGCGCCGTGGGTGCCATGATGTGCGTGCTGATGCGCGTGCGCGATGCCGATGCGCTGGCGCGCGCCTGTGATCTGGGCGTGGCGATGCAGCTGACCAATATTGCCCGCGACGTGGGCGAGGATGCCCGCGAAGGGCGGCTGTATCTGCCGCTGGACTGGCTGGACGCGGCGGGCATGACGCCCGCGCAGCTGTTCGCCGACCCCCAGCCCAGCCCGCAGATCCGGCAATTGGTCAAACGGCTGCTGGACAAGGCGGACTGGCTCTATGCCCGGTCAGAGGCCGGAATGAAAAGCCTGCCGCCCAGCGCCCGCACCGGCATGTTCGCCGCGCGCTACATCTATGCCGGGATCGGCCATGACCTGCGCCGCGCGGGCCATGACAGCATCACCCGCCGCGCCCATACCGGCGCGGGGGAAAAGATCGGCTGGCTGATGCTGGCGGGTGTGCGGGCCGGCGCCAGCCTTGTGCTGCCGCATTCCCCGCTGTTGTATGCCCCGCCGCTGCCAGAGGTTGCCTTTCTGGTGGACGCCGCCTGCGACACCCGCACCAGCATCCCGGACTGGTCAGACCGGATGGTCAATACCTTCGCCAGCCTGTCAGAACGGGACCGCGCGCGCCGCGCCGCCTTGCAGGGTTTGCGCCAGGACGGTAGTGCGCAGGTATGAGCATCATTTTCTTCGCCATATTCCTTGCGGCCTGTTTCGCCGCCGGCACCACGGGGGCGATATTCCCGCCGGGTGACTGGTACAAGGCGCTGGCCAAACCCCGCTGGACCCCGCCGGACTGGCTGTTTCCCGTGGCCTGGACGATCCTGTATCTGTGCATGGCAACGGCCGGTGCGCGCGTGGCGATGCAGCCGGACAACGGCCTGGCCATGGCGCTGTGGTCCTTGCAGATCGCGCTGAACGCCCTGTGGACGCCCGTGTTCTTCGGGCTGCGGCAGATCCGGGCGGGGATGCTGGTGCTGGGCTTTCTTTGGCTGGCCGTCGCGGCCTGCATGGTTGCGCTGTGGCAGGTGGATACGCTGGCGGGTGTGCTGTTCCTGCCCTACCTGTTGTGGGTCAGCATTGCTGGCGCGCTGAATGCTGCGGTCTGGCGCCTGAACCCGACCGAGGCCGCCCGCGCGCCCTGACGCGCGGCGACATAATCCGCACTCAGGGCCAGCGCGCCCGCCGCGGCACCCGCACCGCCAGCATCGGCTTCAACAGCGGCGCGCGAAAGCGGCGCAGATCCAGCGCCTCATGCACGCCGGTGGCCTCGGCCCCG
>CBFHYV010000292.1:0-3452 GCA_965660085.1 uncultured Paracoccaceae bacterium | reverse complement strand
TGGTGCCTCTTTTCGCCCTGGGCAGCCATCTGCCGGTCCTGTGCATCGGGGGTGTCTGACGCACGAAAGACAGGGTGCGCCCACACAATGGGCTGTTTCTGCGCCATTGGGTGAAATTATCATTCCCTCAGGCCCGGTTTGCCGTTTATTTGTGTCAGGCGGCCCCCGTATTCACAAGCAAAACCGCACCAGGGGAAAGCCCGCCGATGCCAACGCACAAAAGCCTGACCCCCGCCGTCCCCGGCCTGCCCATGCCGATCATCGCCGTGGGTGCCTCTGCCGGGGGGCTGGACCCGCTGATGCGCCTGTTCGATGCGGTGCCGCCGGACTGCGGGTGGTGTTTCGTGGTGTTGCAGCATTTGTCCCGCAATCACCGGTCCCACATGCTGGAGCTGCTGCAGCGCAAGACCGATCTGCCGATCCTTCAGGCCGAAGACGGCGTGACACCCCGCGCCGGAACCGTTTACCTGGCACCGCCCGGCGAAACGCTGCGCCTGCGCGCGGGGCAGTTCGCTGTTGAAGAGGTCGAACAGCCCGGCTTTCCCGCCGGCTCCATCGACACGTTCATCAAGGATCTGGCCAGCCAATGCCCCGCACAAAGCATCGCCGTGATCCTGTCAGGCGCGGGCCATGACGGATCGCTGGGCGCGGCGGCGCTGGCTACAGCGGGGGGGCATGTGATCGTGCAGACGCCCGGGGATGCCTCTTTCAGGTCAATGCCGAAATCGGTGATCGGCGCCACCGCGGTGGACCGCATCCTTGCGCCTGAAAAGATGGCGGAAGCCATTGCCGAAATTCTTGACCACCCCGATACCAAGAACCCCATGAACGCATTGCCGGACGACCCGTTTGACTCCATCCTGATCCTGTTGGAACGGCGCTTTCGCCTGGATTTCGCGGATTACCACAGCAAGTCCGTGCTGCGCCGCATTGAACGGCGCCGCACCCTGGCGGGTTTCGATGACCTGCAAACCTATGTGGCGGCGCTGTCGCAATCGCCGGACATGCTGGATGACCTGTATTCCGATCTGCTCATCGGCGTGACCCAGTTCTTCCGCGATGCGGAGGCCTTTGCCACGCTGCGCCGCCTGACCCTGCCGGTGATCGCCAGAAACGGCGGCGAGGGCACGCCGCTGCGCATCTGGGTGCCTGGCTGCGCCACCGGGCAGGAAGCCTACAGCCTGGCGATCGAGATCTGCGAATGTCTTGAGGAAATCGGCATCACCCGTGAGGTGCGCGTGATCGCCACGGATGTGCATGCGGCCGCGCTGGCCTATGCCGCGCGGGGCCATTTCAGCCCCGAGGAAATTGCCGCCATCCCCGCCCCATTGCGGGACAAGTATTTCACCCGCGCCGGCGCCACCTATTCCGTGCGGTCCAGCCTGCGGCACAAGGTGCTGTTTTCTACGCATAACGCGCTGACCGATCCGCCCTTCAAGAACATTGACCTGATCTCATGCCGCAACATGATGATCTACCTGAACGATACGGGCAAAAGCCGCGTTCTGGCGCGCTTCATCTTCAGCCTGCGGCGTGACGGCATCCTGTTCCTGGGCCCGTCCGAAACGCTGGGAACCTATGGCGATGCCTTTGTCGAGGTCAGCGCGCGCTGGCGGATCTTTCGCAAATCGGGCGATATCCGCATCTACGGACCGGAGCTGTTCGATACCAGCACCCCCATGACGCGCAATGTCACGCGCAACCTGCCTGGGCCGCAGCCGACAGGCCCCGCCCAAACGCCCCGCACCCATTCCGCACCTGCGCCGCAACGGCCGGACAGCGGCGCCAACCGCAAGGGCGCACTGCTGGCGGGCTTTGACGAATTGCTCAAACGCTTTGCGCCGTCCTCCATCCTGTTGCACACCAATGGCCAGGTGCTGGGCTGGTTCGGCATCGCCGCGGCCTATGTGGACACCAAGTTCAACATGGCGGAACTGACCGTGTCAGAGGTCATCCACCCCGATCTGCAGGCCGCGCTCTTCGCCGGGCTGGACGAGATCGGCGGGGGACGCGCCACGGCGGAGCCGCGGCTTGCAACCATCCCCCACCCGGACAAACAGCCCGAAACGCTGCAGGTCGCGTTCGAGCGTCTTGGCACCGCGCGGTCCGAGACGACCGTGCTGGCCACGCTATCCCTGGTCAACGGCGGTGACCCCACCCCGCCCGCGCCGGAGCAGGCCCAGACCGCCCCGCCGATGGACACCACGGAGGTCCTGCGCCAGCGCATCGCCAAGCTGGAACGCGACCTGCGCCTGACTGAGGAAAGCCTGCAATACGTGACCGAAAACCTCGAAGCCAGCGCCGAGGAGCTGCAGGCCTCCAACGAGGAATTGCAGGCCTCGAACGAGGAATTGCAGGCGGCCAACGAGGAACTGCAAGCCTCGAACGAGGAATTGCACGGCGCCAATGAGGAATTGCAGGCCGTCAACGAAGAGCTGATCGCCGTGACAGAGGCGCATGAGCGGATGTATGACGAACACAACTCCCGCCTCAGGATCGATGATGCGGTGCTGAGCTTTCTGGGCGCGGGCTTCCTGCAACTGTCCCGAGAGTTGGAGATCATCAGCTTTTCGTCCACCACGGCGGCCTTGCTGGGGCTGGTCAAGACGGATGTGGGCCGCCAGCTGCATGTTGTGGGCCGGGAGGTGGCGGGGCTGGATCTGGTACAGGTCGCGCAGACGGCCCTGCGCAGCGGCACCGCCCCGCCCATGCGCAGCGGATCGATCCTGGTGCAGGCGCAGCGGATCCAGGAGCCGGTTCTGGATGAAACGGTGACCGTGATCCTGATCGACCTGTCCAGATTGCCGACGGACACGGCCCCATGACCGCCCCCGTGCGTGGGGTGGTGATGATCCTGTCGGGGCAAGGCTCGGATCAGGATCTGACACAGGTGCTGGCCGGTCTGGGGCCGGTGCCCGGCGATGTTGCCGTGGTGATCGGCACTGACGCCCCGGCGGATGTGCGAAGGGACATCGCCCCGCAGCATGGCCCTGCGCAGCCGGGTGCGCCGGTCATGCCCGGCCAGATCACCGTGATCGGCCCCGGGCTGCGCCTGATCCGCAGCGGTGGCACCTTGCAGGTTGCTGACGCCCCGGACGGGGCCACCCGCCTGGATCAGCGGTTTGGCGACATGGCGCGCGCAGTGCCGGGCGGGCTTGCGGCCACGACGGTGGCACTCCTGCTGCCGGGGTCGCAGGCCGCGGAGATGCATATCGCCCAGCATGAGCTTCTTGCCGCGCAGACGCTGGTTCTGGCCCCCGAAGGGCCGCGCGCCGGGGTGTCCGTGTTGCCCGGCCTGCCCAAGGAGCATTGCGCCGCGCCGGGGACGCTGGGCGACATGGCGGCCCGGCTGATGCGGCTGACCGCCCAGACCGGGCCAGAGGCCCTGCCGACGGAGACCGCCCCCCTGCCCCTGCCGCTGATGCTGGGCATCACCGCAACGGACAGCGCCG
>CBFHYV010000291.1:0-3473 GCA_965660085.1 uncultured Paracoccaceae bacterium | reverse complement strand
ACGCTGCGTAGAAGCTGTCCAGACCCCGTCAGGCTGTTACCTCAGTCCGGAACCATCCCGATTGTCCCACGCCGGGTGAGTCCGCGCCCATGCAGATCACCCGCAAGAGCCAACGGCGACATACGCCGACAAGGAGAGAACCATGCCAGTCTATTCCGCACCTGTAAAAGACCAGCTCTTTATCCTGCATGATGTGCTTGATGTCGCCGCGCAGGATATCCCCGGCTATGATGAGGTGGACCGCGAAACCAGCGAGGCAATCCTGCTGGAGGCCGCCAAGCTGGCCGAGGGCGTGATCGCGCCGCTCAACCCTGTTGGCGATGCGCAGGGCTGCAGCCTGGAAAACGGTGTTGTCCGTGTGCCGGAGGGCTTCTCTGAGGCCTTCGCCCAGCTGCGCGACGGCGGCTGGACCGGGCTGGATTGCGATCCCGACTATGGCGGCCAGGGGCTGCCCTTTGTGCTGTCCAATGCCGTGAACGAGGTGTTCTGTTCCGCCAATGTCTCCTTCATGATGTATTCCGGGCTGACGCATGGGGCGTATAACGCCATCCATGCCCATGGGACGGATGAGCAGAAGGCCACCTATCTGCCGAAGATGGTCAACTGCGAATGGACCGGCACCATGAACCTGACCGAGCCTCATTGCGGCACGGACCTGGGGATGATCCGCACCAAGGCCGTGCCGAACGGGGATGGCACCTATGCCATTTCCGGCCAGAAGATCTGGATTTCCGGCGGCGAACACGAGATGTCCGACAACATCGTCCACCTGGTCCTGGCCAAGCTGCCGGACGCGCCGGCGGGGGTGAAGGGCATTTCGCTGTTCATCGTGCCCAAATACCTTGTGAACGAAGACGGCACGCCGGGCGCGCGCAACAGCCTGTCCTGCGGCGGATTGGAAAAGAAGATGGGCATCCACGGATGTTCCACCTGCGTCATGAACTATGACGGCGCCACCGGGTATATGCTGGGCGAGCCGCACAAGGGCATGCGCGCCATGTTCACCATGATGAACGAGGCCCGCCTGCTGGTCGGCCTGCAGGGCCTGTCACAAGGGGCGGTCGCCTATCAGAACGCCCTCGGCTTCGCGCTGGACCGTTTGCAGGGCCGCGATGTGACGGGGGCGCAGAACCCCGATGGCCCGGCGGACCCGATCATCGTCCACCCGGATGTGCGCCGGAACCTGATGGACCAGAAAGCCTTCGTGGAAGGGGGGCGGGCCTTCATCTATTGGGGTGCGCTTTTGCTGGACCGCGCGGATCGCAACAAGGATGCCGATGCCGAGGGGATGATTTCCCTTCTGACGCCGGTTCTGAAGGGCTTTCTGACGGACAAGGGGTTCGAGACAACGGTGCTGGCGCAGCAGACGCTGGGCGGCTCGGGCTATACGCAGGAATGGGGCCTGGAACAGTTCGTGCGCGATGCGCGGATCGCCATGATCTATGAGGGCACCAATGGCATCCAGTCTCTGGATCTGGTGGGCCGCAAGCTGGGGCAGGACGGCGGCAAGCATGTCATGGCCTTCTTCGATCTGGTCAAGGGCTTCATCGCAGAGGCCCAGGGCCAGGATGAGGCCTTTGACACTGACGTGCTGGCGCCGTTGAAGGCCGCGTCCAAGGATCTGCAGGCGGCGGCGATGTATTTCATGCAGAACGGCACGAAGGACCCCAACAACGCGCTCTCGGGCTCGTATGACTTCATGCATCTCTTCGGGCATGTCTGCCTTGGCCTGATGTGGGCCCGGATGGTTCAGCGCGCGCAAGCGATGCTCGCGGCGGGCGAAGGCGACGCCGAGTTTCTTGAGGCCAAGGTGGCCACGGGGCAGTACTACATGGCCCGCCAACTGCCGATCACAGCCACCCATCTGGCGCGCATCCAGTCCGGGGCGAAGCCGGTCATGGCGTTGAAAGCCGCGCAGTTCTGAGCAGAGAGGCCGCGACCGGGGAAGCCCCGGTCGCGGTCACCCTTGCGAGCCACCAAAGGGACCGTTGAGAGGTCAGGCGCAGATCGGGGCGAAGTCCTGCGCTAAGAAAAACCGAGGCTTCCGCACCAGTTGACCTCGAGAGACTTTACGCAATGTAAGCCTTTGATCTGACAAACAGCATTTATGACCAAGACAGACCTTCGGTCCGTTGGGACAGTGAAGGTCAGCAGTGCGGACCTAGCACATTTCACTGCGGTTGCGCCAATTGCCGCTTGTGTACCCTCTTGCGGGGTACATATCCTTTGGTGTGAAACCAAGCTTTGGGTTACGTTTTGGCTGCCGTACTTGTGTTTTTGGCTTTGGTTCCTGTTTCGCTTTTGGCAGGTTTCGTCTCTGCATTTATTCTGAAAATAAGGCTATCGTTGAGTTTTTCTCTGTACTTGGTTCTGGCTTTGCTACTCAGCGGGGTGTTTGGACTGATGGCCATTTGGATGGCGAACGCCCTCATGGTTTGGGCTTGTGGTCCGCTTGATGGCAAGCCAGCACACCTTCAATGGTGCTATTGGTTTGCGGCCCCATAGTTGATCCGGACGTTCGCCGCAGAACAGAATTCCAGAAGTTAGGGCTCCAAGCCGCCATTTTCCGCAGCGCGGAGAGGCGCGCGGCCTAAGCGCGGGATTTCGCCCCTCTCCGCAACAGCCCCCGTTGACGCCATCGGTATGGTCGCCGCAGAGGGCTGGACCCTTTCGGCGCTCCTCAGCAAAGGGGCAGCGGTCTAGGCCCGCGCTCTCCCGTCGATCATGTCGGCGGCCTTTTCGGCAATCATGATCGAGGGCGCGTTGGTGTTGCCGGAGACCAGCGTGGGCATGATGCTGGCATCCACGACGCGCAGGCCCGTCAGCCCGTGCACCCGCAATTCCGGATCGACGACGGACATCTCGTCGGTCCCCATCTTGCAGGTGCCCACAGGGTGGTAGATCGTGTCGGACCTGGCCCGGATCAGCGCCTCCCACTCTGCGTCGGTCATCCCGTCATGGACGCCAAACAGTTCCGTCTTGCGGTATAGGGCCAGGGGCTGGCCCAGCAGGATCTGCCGGGTCAGTTTCGCGCCCTTGATCATCAGGGCCAGATCCCGCCGGTCAGACAGGTAGTTCGGATCTATGGCGGGGTCATCCGCCGGATTGGCGGACTGCAGAAAGACGCGCCCGCGTGAATAGGGGCGCAGCACGCAAACATGGCATGAAAACCCGTGGCCGATGTGCAGCTTGCGCGCGTGGTCTTCCAGCACGGTGATGGCGAAGTTCAGCTGCAGATCCGGCCGGTCCAGGGACGGATCGGATTTCAGGAAAGCCCCGGCCTCCGCCACCGGGGTTGCCGCCATGCTGGCGCCGTCGCGGGACCATTTCCAGAGGTGCCGCATCAGGGACAGCCCGCCTGACAGGCTGATCCCGATGTTGTCACGGTCATGGGAGGTGAAGCCAAGGATATAATCCAGATGGTCCTGCAGGTTCTGTCCCACACCGGGCAGGTCATGCACCATGTCGATCCC
>CBFHYV010000290.1:0-3497 GCA_965660085.1 uncultured Paracoccaceae bacterium | reverse complement strand
ACCCACCCGTTCCGATCCACCCGGCCGCGTCTCGCGGCCGGGCGGCAGCCACAGGATATTCGCCATGCCCGCCAAGATTTCCCGCGCCGATTACGCCGCCATGTTCGGCCCCACCACCGGTGACCGTCTGCGCCTTGCCGATACCGATCTGGTGATCGAGGTCGAGCGCGACCTGACCGCTGAGGCCGTCGGTGCCGCCATGGCCCCCGGCGGGCAGGCCAACAGCCCCGCCTATGGCGAGGAGGTCAAGTTCGGCGGCGGCAAGGTCATCCGTGATGGCATGGGCCAGGCCCAGACCACCCGCGCCGAAGGGGCGGTGGACACTGTCATCACCAATGCGCTGGTCGTGGATCACTCTGGCATCTACAAGGCGGACATCGGCCTGAAGGACGGGCGCATCGCCGCCATCGGCAAGGCCGGCAACCCCGATACCCAGCCCGGCGTGACCATTATCGTCGGCCCCGGCACGGAGGCCATTGCCGGCGAGGGGCGCATCCTGACCGCGGGCGGGTTTGACAGCCACATCCATTTCATCTGCCCGCAACAGATCGAGGATGCGCTGCATTCCGGCCTGACCACCATGCTGGGCGGCGGCACCGGCCCGGCGCATGGCACGCTGGCCACCACCTGCACGCCGGGGCCGTGGCACATCGGGCGGATGCTGCAGGCGGCGGATGCCTTCCCCATGAACCTGGCCTTTGCGGGCAAGGGAAATGCCTCGTTGCCTGCCGCGCTGGAGGAGCAGATCCTTGGCGGGGCCTGCGCGCTGAAACTGCATGAGGACTGGGGCACCACGCCCGGCGCCATCGATTGCTGCCTAGGCGTGGCCGATGCCTGGGACGTGCAGGTGATGATCCACACCGACACGCTCAATGAATCCGGTTTTGTGGAGAATACCGTGAAGGCCATGCAGGGCCGCACCATCCATGCCTTCCACACCGAAGGCGCCGGTGGCGGACATGCGCCCGACATCATCAAGATCTGCGGCGAAAGCTTCGTCCTGCCGTCCTCCACCAACCCCACGCGGCCCTTCACGGTGAACACGCTGGAAGAGCATCTGGACATGCTGATGGTCTGTCACCACCTGGACAAATCCATCCCCGAGGACGTGGCCTTCGCCGAATCCCGCATCCGGCGGGAAACCATCGCGGCCGAGGACATCCTGCATGACATGGGCGCGTTTTCCATCATCGCGTCGGACAGCCAGGCCATGGGCCGCGTGGGCGAGGTCATCATCCGCACCTGGCAGACCGCCGACAAGATGAAGAAGCAGCGCGGCGCCCTGCCCGGCGAGACGGGGGACAATGACAACCTGCGCGTGCGCCGCTATATCGCAAAATACACCATCAACCCCGCCATCGCCCATGGGATCTCCCATGAGATCGGCAGCATCGAGGTCGGCAAGCGGGCCGATCTGGTGCTGTGGTCGCCGGCCTTCTTCGGGGTGAAGCCTGACATGGTGCTGCTGGGCGGCACCATCGTCATGGCGCAGATGGGCGATCCCAATGCCTCCATCCCCACGCCGCAGCCGGTCTATTCACGCCCCATGTTCGGCGCCTATGGCCGCAGCGTGGAGAACTCCGCCGTCACTTTCGTGTCCGCGGCGGCGCAGGATGCAGGCATTCGCGAGACGCTGGGCCTGGCCAAGCAGACGCTGGCCGTGCGCAACACGCGCGGCATCGGCAAGGCGGACCTGATCCTGAACAACGCCATGCCCCATGTGGAGGTCAACCCCGAGACCTATGAGGTGCGCGCCGATGGCGAGCTGCTGGTCTGCGAACCGGCCGAGGTTCTGCCCATGGCGCAGCGGTATTTCCTGTTCTAACCTGCGCCGGGCCGCTTCGGCCTGAACGGAGCTTTCATGTCCCTGATCCCTGACGCCCGGACCATAGCGCTTGGCGCGGCGCTTGCGCTGGCCGCCGCAGCGGGTGGGGCCGCCGCCCAGCCCTGTCCGGTGGCGGCGGATCTGGCCGGGGGCATCGTGTTTTCCGTGGGCGAGGGCGAGCGTGAGGTCTTTCGCAGCCTTGGCGCGGGCCGGGTGGAGGCCGTTTATCACTATGGCGATGGCACGCAGTCCCGCGCGGTGCTGGGGCAGGGGGTCTATCTGCTGGACCGCGCCGATATTCTGGACGGGCGCGTTCTGGCGGATACGCGGATGCGGTTTGACTTTCCGCTGACGCCGGACCGGATGCCTGTGCCGCTGGCGGGGGGCGGCTGGACGGTGCAGGTGCGCGTGGATGACGGCGCCGAGATCACCGAGGAAATCCAGAGCTACAGCTTTGGCCCGCGCACGGAATACACCATCGGGGGCTGCACCTATGCCATGATCCCCATCCACCTGCGCTATGCCCCTGAGAACGAGGGGCTTTTGGAGGTGCTGCATTACCTGCCGCAACTGGGCGTGGCCTATATGGCGCGCTCCGTCTACGGCGGCAGCGACGAAAGATACCATTATCACCGCGTGGCGCCGGTTGCGGCGCTGCCGGAGGCAGGCCGCATAGACGGGAAGGACGCGCCATGACCAATCACTTGCCAACGGCGCACAGCCGGATCACGGATGCCAGCGCCCCGGCCGGCCTGGTATGCGCGCTGAGCTATGAGGACCGCTTCCTGCGCCGCAAGGTTCTGCAGGCCGATTGCGGCGCGCGCTTTCTGGTGGATTTCGCCCATACCGAAAGCCTGGATGACGGCGATCTGCTGCCGCTGTCAGACGGGCGCGCGGTGCGTATCCGCGCGCGGGCAGAGCCGCTGATGGAGGTGCGCGGCCCTGATCTGGCGCGGCTGGCCTGGCATATCGGGAATCGCCACACGCCCTGCCGGATCGAGCCTGACCGCCTGCTGATCCAGCGCGATCACGTGATGCGTGACATGCTGACCCGCATCGGCGCGGAACTGCGGGACGTGGTTGAGCCGTTCACCCCCGAGGGCGGCGCCTATGGTCATGGGCGCACCCACGGGCATGACCACAGCCACAGCCACGGGCCGGACAATGGGCATGCCAGTGGCCACGGCCATGCGCATCCGCACAGCCACAGCCATAGCCACGCGGACGGCCACAGCCACGGGGACGGCCATTCCCACGCCCACGGCCCCGCCGACCATGCCGGCTGACGGGCTGCTGACGCTGCATCAGATGTTCTCCCCGGCCTTTCCCACCGGGGCCTTTGCCTATTCCCAGGGGATCGAGGCCGCCGTGCAGGCCGGCCATCTTCGCGATGCCGCCACGGTGGAGGCCTGGCTGCGCGATGTGCTGGCCAATGGCAGCCTGCGCAGCGATGCCATCTTGTTCCTGCGCGCCGCGCGGGGGGAAGACCCTGCCCCGCTGAACGATCTGGCCTTGGCGCTGTGCGGCAGCGCCGAACGCCGCCGGGAGACCGCGCAACAGGGCCAGGCCTTTGCCCGTGCGGCGCAGGCGGCCTGGGGGCTGGACCTACCCGCGGGGGCCTATCCGGTGGTGGCGGGGCAGGCGGTGCGGGCGCTGGACCTGCCGCAGGATC
>CBFHYV010000289.1:0-3512 GCA_965660085.1 uncultured Paracoccaceae bacterium | reverse complement strand
TGATGAACGACACCGGCCCCGATCTTTAGCAGCTTCAATTCTAGGCTGATCAACGACCAGTCTGCCATGGCCTCGGGCTTCTCGATGCAGCGCAGGAAGGTTGCCAGGTTGTAGGCCAGCGCGTGCAGTTGGAGCCGCACCCCGTTGTCGCGAAACTTCCGGCACGATAGCCTCAGTTCCAGTTGGGCCACAGCCGAGCACCCGCTATTGCGCAAAACATCGGAGTGGAACATACTAAGAACGCCGTCCTTTGCCCAGCGAGGCAACCACGTCATGGCCATCACGACGCAGCCCCACATCCGGGTCCACAAAGAGGAAACAGCCAGGGACAGCTGGCTGGACGCCTACGGGCTCAACCATCGGCATTTCCTGTTTGTCCTGGAATATCTCAAGAACCCGAACGGCACCCAAGCCGCCATCGCAGCGGGGTATGCAGCGCCAAGCAAGCAGGCATATCGCCTGCTAAGAAATGTCCAGGTTGACGCCGCCATCCGCGAGGGACGCCGACGTATCGCAGAGGCCGCAGGGGTGGACGCCGAAGCCATCGCCCGCGAATGGTGGACCATCGCCTCCGCAGACGCCGCCGAGCTGACCGAGACGCGGACGGGAGCCTGCCGTTACTGCTACGGGGTCGACCACGCCTTCCATTGGCGGCACGGTGCGCGAATACGAGGCTGCGCTGAGCGAGGCTCTTTCGCGGCTCTATGCCGACCAGGAGGCGCAGGACGCCGCGCGGGAAATTCATTGCGCTGCCGCTCCCGCGCACCCGGCCCTGCCCACTGATGTGGGCGGCTATGGCTATCGCAGCACCGAGGCGCCCAACCCCGACTGCCCTGAATGCGACGGCCTCGGCGTGACCTACACCCACATCACTGACACGTGGGATCTCTCGCCCGCCGCCCGCCGCCTCTACGACGGCACCCGTCAGACGCAGCACGGCATCGAGGTCAAGACACAGGACCGCGCCGCCGCGCTCGAACGCCTCGCCAAGCACCTCGGGCTATTCACAGCCAAGGTGGACGCCGAAGAAACCAACCCTCTAGCTGTGAACCACGACGGGTCTGGCAGAAACCGCGATCTATGTACGTAGGGGTTGATGACCCCATATTCCCCAAGTAAGTCGCTTATTTTGCTATCCTGATCTCGATATTCTACATATAAATCATGGTGTTGAGGGCTGTTTGGGGCTTGTTTCATGGATCACCCAGAGGGTGCGGGCTTGCAGCGGGCAGATCGGGTAGATTTCGACCCTCGTGTACGGATGGAATTTCGCGGGACGCAGCTCAGTTCCGGCGGCGGCCTGCTGGTGATGCGCGAACTGGATGACGCGCTCGGGCTGTCCGATCTGGCGTCGGCGTCGGCGGCGCTGCGCGACACGCGACGCGGCAAGAACTCTGTCCATCGGCTCGACGGGCTGTTCCGGCAATCGGTGTTCGGGCGACTGGCCGGATACGAGGACGTCAACGATGCCGACCGTCTCGCGCTCGACCCGGTCATGCGTCAAGTTGTCGGCGGCAGGGCTGTCGATGCGCAAGCGGCCTCGGCCTCGCAGATGGGGCGCTTCGAGACCGAGACGCTGGCCCTGGCCGAGAACTGGGCGGCGCTGGCCGACCTGAATGGCCAATGGATCGACCGGTTTCATGACCGCAATGGGCTCAAGTATATCGTGCTGGACATGGACAGCTCGGTCAGCCCCACGCATGGCGATCATGAAGGTGCCGCCTGGAATGGCCACTTCGACTGCACCTGCTACCACCCGAACTTTCTGTTCAACCAGTTCGGCATGCTGGAGCGCTGCGCCCTGCGCAATGGCAACGTCCACAGTGCTGATGGCTGGCGCGACGTGCTCGACCCTGTCATCGCCCGCTACGCTGGCCGCGACCTTGGGGGCCACTTCTTTCGGGCCGATGCCTCCTATGCGATCCCGGCGCTCTATGAACGACTGGAAGAGGCAGGCTACTTCTACGCCATCCGGATGAAGAAGAACGCCGTTCTCGAAGGCTGCATCGCTCATCGGATAACCCGCCCCGTTGGGCGGTCATCAAAGACCAAGGTGAAGCTGTTCTACGAGGACTTCCAGTATCAGGCTCAGAGTTGGGACAAGCCACGCCGCGTGATCGCCAAGATCGAATGGCATCCGGGCGAGTTGTTCCCCAAGGTAGGCTTCATCGTCACCAACCTGCCCATGGAGCCGGACTGGGTGGTCCGGTTCTACAACCGGCGCGGCACCGCCGAGCAGCATATCAAGGAGGGCAAATACGCCTTCCACTGGACGCGGCTGTCATGCCGACGGTTCCGCGACAACGAGGTGCGGCTGCAACTCCACGCGCTGGCCTACAACCTGGCCACGTTTCTGCGATGTATTGAGCTACCCGAGGCCATGGCCGACTGGTCGTTGACCAGCCTGCAACTCAAGCTGATAAAGGTCGGGGCGCGTGTCGTGCGCCACGCCCGCGCCATCACCTTCCAGTTGGCCGAGGTGGTCGTCACCGGCCCGATGGTGCGCGCCATCCTCGCCGCCATACGCCGTCTTCGGGCGCCACCGTCATGCGCATGAACGGAATTCGGATTCAAACTGAACGAAAGCCTCAGGACAGGTCCGTCCGCCGCGCTGAAAAACGTCGCCACCAAGCCAGGAGAAGGCGGGTTCGCGGCCGGATCCGCCCAGCTCCAGGCGTTTGCGCGACCAAGGACACCGCTCAGGGCGAAAAACGCTTGTTCAACTGGCGCAATCAGGCAATCTTGCCATCAATCGGCAGGCCACTTGAGGAATGTCGGTTTAGGAGTCAGCGTATTGTTCCGAGCAAAGAAACTGGATGATTGTAAAGTCTGTGGCCAGCCTCGCGCAGGGTTGAACTCTGAGGGCGTTTGTCTTGGTTGCTTAACTGATCAGAGGGAGGCCCAAAAGGCTGCTCAGCGGGCTGTTGCGGAGGAAGAGCTTGCAGCAGAAAAAGTGCATGAACAGCGGAGTCGAGAGGCGGCGAAAGATATAATCGTAACTACTGAGGCGTGGATTGGCGATGTTGAGAGGCTTGATATAGTCGCCACTGAGGTGGTTCTGGGAATGAATATCTTTAGAGATGTCCTTGCAAATGTAAGAGACATTTTTGGTGGGCGTTCCGGGGCTGTGCAAAACGCGCTCGAAGAAGCTCGCACGCTGGCATTTGAAGATTTGCGAGCGAAGGGCGCACGACTGGGAGCTGAAGCAGTAATTGCGGTCGATGTGGATTATCACAGCATTAGCAGGTCGCTGAAATAGTCGCTGAGCCTGAACGCTTTCCCGTCGTCAGGTCCGGTTGGACTGATGTGTCATGTCTGTCGGCGCGTCCACGGCTCGCTTCTGGGGCCACCTTTCCCTTCATACCCCCAGCAACCTCGGCAGCCGGGCAAGGTTGTTGGCGGCCATGGTCAGGATGAAGCGGGATCGGATGCGTTCGACGCCCCGATACATGGTCTGTGCCATGCCGCCGACGGTTTTGGCCCAGCCGAACGGCTCTTCGATCTTCTTTCGG
>CBFHYV010000288.1:0-3543 GCA_965660085.1 uncultured Paracoccaceae bacterium | reverse complement strand
GTGGTGGGGGCGGATGTCATCATAGATCACGATATCGGTGATCGCGTGGCGCGTGACCATGGCGCGCAGGGCGTCCGGCCAGTCCGCCGGGTGGCCGCGCCAGGACACGTAGCGCGCGCCATCGCGCCAGAACAGCCGGTCCCCCCCGGTGAAGCCCACGCGCCAGACCGCAGCCCCCTGACGGCGCAGCGCCTGGTCCAGCCGGGCCAGGAACGGCCCGTGCGGCCCCTGCAGGAACAGGAAGCGCCGCTGTTGGGAGGTGACAGTTGCGCTCATCGACCGCTCGCCCTAGGTTCCGTCGGGCTGGCGCGGCCGGCCCGCCTGTTGCGGGCAGACTGCCCAAGGCTTTGGCAAATGGAAAGGGCCGACCATGTTCACCGGCATCGTTACGGATCAGGGGCGCATCCGCGCACTGGACCAGCGCGGCGACCTGCGCGCGCGCATCGCAACCGGCTATGACACGGCCGGCATCGAAATCGGCGCCTCCATCGCCTGTGACGGGGTGTGCCTGACGGTCGTGCGCCTTGGCCCCGATTGGTTTGAGGTGGAGATCAGCGCGGAGACGCTGGACAAGACCAACCTGTGCCACTGGGCGCTGGACCAGACCGTGAATCTGGAACGCGCGCTGAAGGTGGGCGATGAGCTGGGCGGGCATATCGTATCCGGCCATGTGGATGGCGTGGCGCAGGTGCTGTCCGTCACGGATGAGGGCGACAGCACGCGCGTGCGGTTCCGCGCGCCGGAGGCGCTGGCGCGGTTCATCGCGCCCAAGGGGTCTGTTGCGCTCAATGGCACATCGCTGACCGTGAACGAGGTTGAGGGCGCGGAGTTCGGGGTCAATTTCATCCCCCATACCAAGCAGGTCACCACCTGGGGCCACGTGGCCGCCGGCGATGCCGTGAACCTCGAGATCGACACGCTGGCGCGATATGTCGCGCGGCTGCAAGAGGTCATGCAGGGCTGAATTGGAACGAATGAGGAACATTTCGTTGCAATTTGCCCCGCGGCGGATAGAGTGCCGGGCATGAGCGGATTTGACGATTCCGAGGCCTTTGAACGCGCGGCCCTGTCCACGCGGGCCATGGCGGCACGGCCCGCCCCCTATCTGGACGGGCTGAACCCCGCCCAGCGGCAGGCCGTGGAAACGATGGATGGCCCGGTGCTGATGCTGGCCGGTGCCGGCACGGGCAAGACCAAGGCGCTGACCACGCGGATCGTGCATCTGCTGAACACTGGGCGGGCGCGCCCGAATGAAATCCTGGCCGTGACCTTCACCAACAAGGCCGCGCGAGAGATGAAGAACCGCGTCTCTGGCCTGTTGGGCGAAACCGTGGAGGGGATGCCCTGGCTGGGCACGTTCCATTCCATCTGCGTGAAGCTGCTGCGCCGCCATGCCGAGCTTGTCACGGCGCAGAGCGAGGGCGAGGTCATCGAACAGGCGGCGGAGCTGCATCTGAAGCCCAATTTCACCATCCTGGACACCGATGACCAGCTGCGGCTGCTCAAGCAGCTTGTGCAGGCGTCCGGCATGGATGAGAAACGCTGGCCGCCGCGCATGTTGTCCGGCCTGATCGACGGGTGGAAGAACCGCGCCCTGACCCCGCGCAAGGTGCCCTCGGCGGAGGCCAGCGCCTTCGACAACCGCGGCACCGAGCTGTATGAGCAATATCAGCGCCGCCTGCTGGAACTGAACGCCGTGGATTTCGGCGATCTGTTGCTGCACATGGTCACGATCTTCCAGACCCACCCCGATGTGCTGGACCGCTATCGCGGCTGGTTCTGCTATATCCTGGTGGATGAATATCAGGATACCAACGTGGCGCAGTATCTGTGGCTGCGTCTGCTGGCGGGCGGGCATCAGAACATCTGCTGCGTGGGCGATGATGACCAGTCCATCTACGGCTGGCGCGGCGCGGAGGTGGGCAATATCCTGCGGTTCGAGCAGGATTTTCCCGGCGCGCATGTCGTCCGGCTGGAACAGAACTATCGCTCCACCCCGCATATCCTGGGCGCGGCCTCATCCGTGATCCGGGGCAACAGCGCCCGTCTGGGCAAGGAGCTGTGGACCGAGGCGCGCGAGGGCGAGAAGGTGCGCCTGATCGGCCATTGGGATGGCGAGGAAGAGGCCCGCTGGATCGGTGAGGAGATCGAGGCGATGCAGGGCGGCACCCGCGGCGGGCGGCCCTTCAGCCTGGATGACATGGCCATTCTTGTGCGGGCCAGCCACCAGATGCGCGCGTTCGAGGACCGCTTTCTGACCATCGGCCTGCCGTATCGGGTGATCGGCGGACCGCGTTTCTATGAACGGTTGGAGATCCGCGATGCCATGGCCTATTTCCGGCTGGTGGTCAGCGCCGATGACGACCTTGCGTTTGAGCGGATCGTGAACACGCCCAAGCGCGGGCTGGGCGACAAGGCGCAACAGACCATCCGGCGGATGGCCCGGGATAACGGCGTCAGCCTGTTGCAAGGTGCCGCGCTGGCGGTGGACAGCGGTGCGATCAAGGGCAAGGGCGCCGGCGCGCTGCGCCTTCTGGTGGAGGATCTGGCGCGATGGGGGCGCATGACGGGGGATGCGGACATCACCCATGTCCAGCTTGCGCAGATCATTCTGGACGAATCCGGCTATACCGGCATGTGGCAGAATGACAAGACGCCAGAGGCGCCGGGCCGGCTGGAAAACCTGAAGGAACTGGTCAAGGCGCTGGAATCCTTTGAAAACCTGCAAGGGTTTCTGGAACATGTCGCGCTGATCATGGACAATGAGGCCGACGACGGCGGCGCCAAGGTGTCCATCATGACGCTGCACGCGGCCAAGGGGCTGGAGTTTCCTTCCGTCTTCCTGCCAGGGTGGGAGGACGGGCTGTTCCCCTCGCAGCGGTCCATGGATGAAAGCGGCGTCAAGGGCCTGGAGGAGGAGCGCCGCCTGGCTTACGTCGGCATCACGCGCGCCGAAGAACTGTGCACCATTTCCTTCGCGGCCAATCGGCGGGTGTTTGGCCAGTGGCAATCGGCGCTGCCGTCCCGTTTTGTCGATGAGTTGGACGAGGCCCATGTGGAGGTGCTGACGCCGCCGGGTCTCTATGGCGGGGGCTATGGCGCGGCGGCGCCGTCCTCCGGCCTGCATGACCGCGCGGCGCAGGTGAATGTGTATAATTCGCCGGGCTGGCGGCGGCTGCAGGAACGCAGCGCAGAGCGCCCGGTCAGCCAACCCCGCGAAAGCCGCACGACCATTGTGGACATCACTGCGCAGGCGGCCTTTGACATCGGCGCGCGGGTGTTCCACCAGAAATTCGGCTATGGCCATGTGCAGGGGGTCGAAGGGGACAAGCTGGAAGTGACCTTTGACAAGGCCGGCACCAAGAAGGTGGTGGCGCGCTTCCTGACCTCGCCTGACGATGTGCCGTTCTGACAGCTACCCTGGGATCAGCGCGGGCTGATCCGCCCCGCCCACAGCCCGCCGCGCAAGGCCTGCCAACGGCCTGATGGTTCTGCCGCCCGTGCGCGAAGCGGGGGCAGGGCCGGGCGCAGGCGGCTCCACCG
>CBFHYV010000287.1:0-3547 GCA_965660085.1 uncultured Paracoccaceae bacterium | reverse complement strand
TGGCGCCCACGCGCTGTGCGGCCTGCGCACCGGCGGCTGCGGCATCTGCCAGAACATCGGCCAGGGCCATCGGCCCGCTGGCAGACCCCGCCGTGATCACGAAGGCCGCGCCATCATGGCTGGTGGGCGCGCGGTCAGGATCGGGGCGGAACATGGCGCGCGGCGCGTCCCAGATCAGCTTGCCGCCGCAATGGGACCACAGGTGCACCACCGGGGACCAGCCGCCGGACATGGCGACCGCGTCGCATTTGATTTCCTCCAGCACCGCGCCCTGCCCGGCCATGGAACAGACGGACAGGCCAGTGACGCGCTTGCCGCCCTTGACCTTGGCCACGGCCTTGCCGGTCAGCACGCGAATGCCGGCTTCCCGCGCCTTGATCATCAGCGGGCTGTCAAGGTCGGGTTCGCGGGCGTCGATGATGGCGAGCACATCCAGCCCAGCCTGTTTCAGCACCAGCGCAGTGCGATAGGCATCATCATTGTTGGTGACAACCACGGTGCGGTCCCCAACGGCAACGCCGTAATTCACCGCATAGTCGCGCACGGCGGAGGCCAGCATCACCCCGGGAATGTCATTGCCCGCAAAGCTCAGCGGACGTTCGATGGCGCCGGTGGCGGTGACGATCTGCCTGGCGCGGATGCGCCACAGGCGGTGGCGCGGGCCACCCTGCCCCGGCGCGTGATCGGCCAGGCGTTCATAGCCCAGCAGATAGCCGTGGTCATATACGCCCGCGCCCATCATCCGCTCCCGCAGGCGGACATTGGGCATGGCACGCAGGCGGTCCAGCGTGGCGCTGACCCAGGCCTCGGCCGGCTGGCCATCAATCGTGCCGCCGTCCACGGGGGCACGGCCGCCCCAATGGGCGGTCTGCTCCATCAGCAGCACCTCTGCCCCGGTCTCGGCGGCGCTCAGCGCGGCTTGCAGCCCCGCCACGCCGCCGCCGATCACGGCAACATCGACAAAGGCATAGAAATGTTCATAGCGGTCGGCATCGCGCGTCTCCGCGTCCGGCGCCTTGCCCAGGCCCGCGGACTGGCGGATGAACGGCTCATAGACATGTTTCCAGAACGGGCGCGGATGGATGAACATCTTGTAATAGAAGCCCGCCGTCAGGAAGCGCGAGAACAGCTGGTTCACCGCGCCCACGTCATGTTCCAGGCTGGGCCAGTGGTTCTGGCTGATCGCGCTCAACCCGTCGAACAGCTCTGTGGTGGTGACGCGCTGGTTCGGCTCGAACCGGGCACCCTCGCCCAGGCCCACCAGCGCGTTCGGCTCCTCGGCGCCAGAGGCGACGATGCCGCGCGGGCGGTGGTATTTGAAGCTGCGGCCCACCAGCATCTGGTCATTGGCCAGCAGCGCAGAGGCCAGCGTATCCCCGGCAAAGCCGCTCAGCCGCTTGCCGTTGAAGGTGAATTCCATATGTGTGCCGCGGTCCGTCAGGCGGCCGCCGGTGGCAAGACGTGTGCTCATTGGCTCAGGCCTCCGTGCCAGAAATCATGCAGTAAACCGTGCCGGGCAGAATGCGCGCGCCCATCACGACATCCCCCGCCAGGACCAGCCCGGACGCCGCGCGGTGATCTTGTCGCGGATCTCTTGCGGGGGTTCGGTGGTCTGGGCCGAATAGGTGCCAAACACCTCCAGCGTGTCGGTGGCGCGGGCGGCGTGGAACCACTTGCCGCAGCCATAGCTGTGCCGCCAGCGTTCAAAATGCACGCCCTTGGGGTTTTCCCGCTGGAACAGGTAGCTTTCGAACTCGTCATCGCTGGACCCGGGGCCAAAGCGCGTCAGATGCGCCTCACCACCGGGCGACAGTTCGGTTTCCTCGGCGGCGACGCCGCAGTATGGACACGTTAGCAACAGCATGTCGATTTCCCCATCAGGCATGCACGACACAGGGTAACGCACATGGAAAACGAAAATTGGGTCCGCATCATCGGCGCCTTGCCGATCATTGCGCTGCTTGTCGGGGCGGTGGTGGCGATCCGCGCAGGCCGCAAGAAACCGCCGCGGGAGTGATCCGCCCGCCTCAATGCGCCACCCCGGCAGCGACGCTTTCGTCGATGAACTTGCCCTCGCGGAAGCGGTTGAGGCTGAATTCCTCGGTCAGCGGCGAATGGCCCTTGGCGATCAGCTCCGCCATGCCCCAGCCGCTGCCCGGGATAGCCTTGAACCCGCCGGTGCCCCAGCCGCAGTTGATGAAACAGCCCTCCAGCGGTGTCTTGGACAGGATGGGCGAACGGTCCCCGGTCATGTCCACGATCCCGCCCCACCAGCGCAGCATCTTCAGACGCGAAATCATCGGGAAGGTCTCTACCAGCGCGCGCACGGTTTCCTCCACATGGTGGAAGGATCCGCGCTGGGTGTAGTTGTTGTAGCCATCCGCACCGCCGCCGATCACCATCTCGCCCTTGTCGGACTGGCTCATGTACCCATGCACGGTGTTGGCCATGACCACCACGTCCATGCAGGGCTTGATGGGTTCGGACACCAGCGCCTGCAGCGCCACGGATTCGATCGGCAGGCGGAAGCCCGCCATGTCCGCCAGCACGCCGGAATGGCCCGCCACCACGATGCCCAGCTTGTCACAACCGATCTCGCCCAGCGTGGTTTCCACGCCGGTGACCTTGCCGTCCTGCTGGCGGATGCCGGTGACTTCGCATTTCTGGATGATGTCCATGCCCATGTCGGAACACGCACGGGCATAGCCCCAGGCCACGGCGTCATGGCGCGCGGTGCCGGCGCGGTCCTGCCACAGCGCGCCCAGCACCGGATAGCGCGGACCGGCCAGGTTGATGATCGGGCACAGCTCCTTCACCCGGCGCGGGCCGATGAATTCCGTCTTGACCCCTTGCAGCGCATTGGCGTGGGCCGTGCGCTCATAGCCGCGCACCTCATGTTCCGTCTGGGCCAGCATCATCACGCCGCGCGGGCTGAACATGATGTTGTAGTTCAGATCCTGGCTGAGCGTTTCATACAGGCTGCGCGCTTTCTCATAAATCGCGGCAGAGGGATCCTGCAGATAGTTGGACCGGATGATGGTGGTGTTGCGGCCCGTGTTGCCGCCACCAAGCCAGCCCTTTTCCAGCACTGCCACATTGGTGATGCCGAAGTTCCGGCCCAGGTAATAGGCCGTTGCCAGACCATGACCGCCCGCGCCGATGATGATGACATCATAGCGTTTTTTCGGCTGGGCCTTGCGCCACGCGCGCTCCCACCCGGTGTGGTAACGTGCGGCCTCTCGGGCAATGGCAAAGGCGGAATAACGTTTCATGCGGCTCGAATCCCATCCTGACTGCTCTGACGTGTTTTGGACCCGGCGCCGGCAAACCCGCCGACTGGACCCGTCACAATTCCGCGCAGTTGCGACATGAGGCGCGTTTGGCGCGGCAGGGGTTTTTTCACCCGCGTCCGCACTATACATCTGCCCGGGCCGATACAAGCGGAGGTGTCATGGGCAATTGGGATATGGTGATGTTTTGGGTCGCGGCGGGTGCGCTGGCGCTTGCCGGGGCGGGGTTGCTGGTGGCGGCGGCCCTGCGCGGCCGG
>CBFHYV010000286.1:0-3556 GCA_965660085.1 uncultured Paracoccaceae bacterium | reverse complement strand
CCGGATCCTCCCCCATGGCGCGCACCAGCGCCAGGCCCAGCTTTTCGCTGATGGCGGCGGGATGGCGCAGATCGGCGCCCAGTTCCTCGACCAGCGTGGCGAAGGAGCCGATCTTGGATCGCCGCGCCCGCGGTGCGGCACCAAACAGCCCCTGCAGCGCTCCGCGCAGATCGGGGTAGACCCCTTCATGCACCGCGCGCAGGGCGATATGGGCGCGCTCGTAATGGCTGAGGTTCACCCGGATCTCGTTTTCCTCGACCATGGCCACATAAGCGGCCTGGGCGCTTTCGGGCCGGATGACCAGCGCCTTGACGCGGGCAAAGCGCGCCTCGCCCGTCTGGGCATGCAGCCGCCGCAGCGCGCTGATCCGCCGCCAGCCCGAGATCAGCCCATGGGTGGCTCCGGCGCGGGGCGCGGGCAGGGGCGTGACCTCGATCGGGGTCTGCTGGCCCCTCGCACGCAGACTGTCCATCAGGGCCTGCATCTCGTCCTCGTCCTGCACCACGCGGTCGCGCACCAGATGGTCGATCGCCACCGCCTCCAGCGGCAGCAGCTCGATCATGCGGCCCTCGGCGCGGGCGGTCTCGACCTCGGCCACCAGCTCCTGCAAGGCGGCCTCGCTGGCGCTGGCCCCGGCCACCTGCGCGATCGGCGGGCTGATGCCCCCCGCCACCGGCGTGGGCGCCGCCCCGGCCACCGGCCCCAGGAACCCCGATTGCGCGGGCGTCAGACGTTTGCGTTTTGCCATCAGTGGTCCTCCCGCTTATTCGGCGGCCTCGGCGCGGGCGCGCTCATCACGCCGCCACACGCCCAGCAACAGCCGCTTGAAGGCGGCATAAGTGTCATCGAAGGTCTCCCGCCCGCGGGCATAGGTCTCGCGGTTGAAATCGCGGTAATCGGCCTCGTAGATCCCGGCGACCTGTTCGCCCGCCTGCCCGATCAGCGCGGTGTAATCCTGCCGCTGGGGGGACAGGGTGCCCCCCATATAGGCCTGCATCAGGGCCGCCAGCTCGCCCTGCTGGGCGCCGTCATAGCGCGTGATCACCGCCCGCACCGCATCCCATTCAAAGGCCAGCCCCGGCCGCCCCAGGGCCCGCGCGGCGAGGTTCTCGCTCTCCTCGATGCTGGCAAAGGTGGAATGCAGCATGTCGAAAAACCGCCCCGTGCTGTCAAACTCCAGGAAGGACGCGCCCATGGGCACCAGCAGGATATCCGCCGCCGCCAGCCCGTTGATGGTCAGATAGCCCAGGGCGGGCGGGGTATCGACAAAGACGATGTCATAGCGGTCCAGCACCCCATCCGCGGCCAGCCTGTCAGACAGCGCATCCCACAGCTTCCAGCCCCGCGCGGCCATGCGCCAGACGGGGATCTGGAATTCGGCCCAATACAGGTTCAGCTGCGCGCCGATCAGGTCGATATTGGGCCAATGCGTGGGCCGGATGACCGAGGCCGCCGTCATCTCCAGCGCCGCATCCAGCGTATCGTCCAGCGGCTGGGGGGCATCGCCGCGATCCATCCGGCGCTGGTTGTCCTGGCGCAGATGTTCGCCGTAATGCCGCGCGATCAGCGGAAAGGCCGTGCCCCATTCATCCGCGATCCGCCCGCCGAAGATGGAGGTCATGCTGCCCTGGCTGTCCAGATCCACGACCAGCACCCGATAGCCATCCAGCGCTGCCGACATGGCCAGATGCGCCGCGGTGCTGGTCTTGCCCACGCCACCCTTGAAATTGGCCACGGCCACGATCTTGGCCGGCTCCCCCTTGGGGCGATAGGGCAGGTAATCCTTGGCCTTGCGGCCCTGCGCCCCGAAAAACGCGCGCAGGCGCAGCACCTCGTCCAGGGTGAACCATTTGGCGCCGCCCTCGGTTTCGCTGCGGCCCTGGGGCAGGTCGGGGTTCGCCTTCAGCACCCGGCGGAAATGGGCCTGGGCCACGGGGATCAGGTAGCGCGTGATCTCCCATGTGGAAAACATCCGCAGCGTCTTGCGCCCCTCCGCGTCCAGCCCGCGGCTGGCCAGATCCTCGCGCCCCCGTCCGCAGGCGGCGGCAATCGCGGCCAGTTCCGTCGTGCCGGTGGGCGCGCCAAGATCCGCGCAGGCGGTGTCGGGGTCGATGTTGAAATAGGGCGGCAGGGGGGCCGCGGCGCGGCTGCTGTCCTTGGTCATGGGGGCCTCTGATGATGCCTGTCGTTGCTGTCGTGCCGGGGGCGCCGTAGGGTCGGCCTGCGCGCCTGCGCCGTCTTGTGTGATGCATCTTTCATGGAAAGTGCTCGGTTTTTTGCATCATACCCAGAAACAGCGCACATCCAACAAAATTGCGCACTTCAATGCAGAAATTCTGCCGGTTTCACAGGGAATGCGGCCCTGTCTTGGGCGGGATGGGCGGCCAATCTGCCTTTTGCCAAAAAAAAGCCTGTTATTTATGGGTTATATTATGTGTTACGGCCCCGGTCCCTTGCAGAAATACTCAAGCCCTGCAGGCGCTTGTGGTGACTTTTTGGACAGGGGGCGATTCCGGTCCCACGATGATGCGATTCCGCTCCCACGATCAGGCGACTCCGAACCCCCGTTGTGCGGGGCTGTGGATAACCCTAGGCTTGGTGTCATCGAAACCACGAAAGAGCGAGTCGTCATGCACGGCTTGCACAGGGCAGGCATCACATGAGCAGCACTTCCCTCACGGGCCCCTCGGCGGGGCTGTTGCCCGACCGTATGCGCCAGGGGGATTTCTTCCTGTGCGACATCTTCGATGCCATCCCCAAGGATGACCTGGCCAGCATGGAACACCCGCTGTTCTCCCTGGCCACGCGCCCCGATCGGCGCATCCTGCATTACGCCCATAACGGGACCGAGATCACCGTGACCCCCAGCGTGAAGGGGCTGGCCACGATCCATGACAAGGACATCCTGATCTTCTGCATCAGCCAGATCATGGCGGCGCTGAACGCCGGGCGGGCGGTCAGCCGCACGCTGCATCTCAAGGCGCATGATCTGCTGGTGGCCACCAATCGCGAAACCTCCGGCGATGCCTATCGCCGCCTGCGCGAGGCGTTTGAACGGCTGGCCGGCACGCGCATCACCACCAATATCGTCACCGGCGATGTCGAGGTCACCAGCGGCTTCGGCCTGATCGAAAGCTGGGAGATCGTGCGCCGCAGCCGGGGCGGGCGGATGATCAGCGTGTCGGTGACGCTGTCGGAATGGCTCTATCGTGCGGTGTTGTCGAAATCCGTGCTGACGCTCAGCCGCGATTATTTCCGCCTGCGCAAACCGCTGGAACGGCGCATCTATGAACTGGCGCGCAAGCATTGCGGGCGCCAGCCCTCCTGGACGGTGTCGGTGGATACGCTGCTGAAGAAATCCGGCTCTGCCAGCCCGCGGCGGGTGTTCCGCCGGATGCTGCGTGACATGATCGCCGCCGATCACCTGCCTGATTATGCGGCCAGCGAAGAGCCGGGCGACCTGATCCGTTTCTGCCCCCGGGGCGCGCTGGCCAGCGCCGCCACCCCGCCGCCGCCGCTTTCGCCGCAGACGCTGGAACGCGCCCGCGCGCTGATG
>CBFHYV010000285.1:0-3560 GCA_965660085.1 uncultured Paracoccaceae bacterium | reverse complement strand
CACCGCCGCCTGCGCCGGTCAGGGCGTAGAGGTTGACGGGGTGGAGGTCGAATCTGCCCGTTGTCGGGTCGAACTCGGCAAGGCCTGCCATGGCAAGGCCGGAGGCGGCCAGGCAGAGGAGATAGACAAAACCGCGGGTGAGGGTCCAGGTCATGGGCTGTCCTTTCGGTTGGGCGGATCGGGGTGGTTGGTGCAGCAGCGCCAGCGCCTCATCCTCCGTGAGGCGACGGATCGGCCGGGAGAGGTCCACGCGGCCCGTGCGGTCCACGGACCAGACCGGGATCGTGCCGCCGGGATAGCGGCCATGGCGGAACAGGTCGCGCTCGACTTCGCGGCGGGGGATGATCTCGGCGGGCCGCCGCCAGTTCAGGAACGCGTCGGCGGCTGCCACGCGGTCGCCGGCGTTCAGGTGGCGGGTCAGCGCGGCCTTGGCGATGCCGCCGGTGTTGTAGTGGAAGTTGACCAGCGCATCGAACTCGTGCGGCGCCACTGGCACCTTCACCGCGGCCCGGACCTCTGCCTCGTAGGTTGCAAGATCCGCGCGGAAGACCCGGAACGCCTCGCGCACACGCGCATCGAGATCGGCGGGCATGCCGCGCGGCATGGTGGCGGGATCGGCCGGCCCGGCGGCGGCGGTGTGGCCGATGCCGAAGGTCCACACCTGGGTCACATCGAGATAGGGCCCGGGCACGATGCCTTCGTGCCGGACAAGGGCCAGCAGGCCCCGGTCTGTCATGGTCAAAGCGGTCATGAGTATGGCTCCCTCCTTGCGCGCGCTCAGCGCGGCCTGTCGCGGCGTTCGATGCGCTCGAGCCGATTGTCGATGCGGCTGAGCAGGGTCAGGATGTTTGACAGACGTTCATCGCTGCGGGCGATCTCCGTCTCGACCACGCGCAAACGGGTCTCTTGTCCATCCACCTGGGCAGCCAGGCTGGTGACAGCCGCCGCGTTCTGTGCCGCCTGGCCTTGCACCTCGCCAAAGGCGATGGCGCCAGCGGCCAGCAGACTGATCATCGTCAGGATGTGCCCAAGGCTGAGGGGCGGCGCATACTGCGGCTTGGTCATCTCTTGTCCTTTCGCTGGCGGCGCCTCACGGCAGGGTTGCAGGGTCGGTGGGCAGCGTGTCGCCGTGGTAGCGCCCGCCGCTGGCATGGGCGGCCTGCCAATCGGCATCGAGATCAGAGAGCACCTGTGCGGGGTCGAGGCCGGCGGCGGCGTTGACCGTCTGGTCGATCAGATCGAAGCGTTCGAACACCAGCGACGGCGCACCGCCGAGATAGCCCGACAGCGCATATTGCGGCACGAAATGCCCCACGCCGATGCGCCCGGTGACGGCTGCAAGGCTGTCCGGCTCCGTGGCCCAGTCATCGGCCCCGTCCAGCACGCGGGCCACCTCGGTGTTCAGCGGCGCCAGGTCCGCGCCCGTGGTCGTGACCGTGCCCGCCCGCTGCGCGGCCTGCCGGATCTCGAAGAGGTTGTTGGAAATCGGCGAGGTGGTGCGCACCGCGAACTGCAGCTGCTGCGCCGGCGTGCCGCTGGTCGCCTGGGCGCGCGTGGTGCGGTAGCGGAAGATCGCCGTCAGGCTGGACCCGCTGCCGTTCGCCACATTGTCGTAGATGTATTCCAGGATGGCCGCCGGAAAGTCGAAGTAGGCAGCCGTATTGACCGTATCCACCGACTGGCTGACGATCATGTGCAGCCGCCCCTTGGGCGTGCGCTCCAGCTTCAGCTTGGTGGCGCCAGTGTCGCTGCCCAGCACGAAGGTGGGGTCGAGGTCGGCCAGGTCCGCGCTGGTCAGCCCGCAGAGCCGCGCGGCCTCCTTGCGGGCAAGGTTGGTGACGGTGGCGCCACCTCTGGGCACACCCACCAGGCCGCTTCGGGAATGGCCGGGTTCGATGATCAGCAGATGGCCGGGGGTGGTGCCAAAGCCCGCGTCATGCAGGATCGGCAGGGTCGAGGGCAGCGGCGCACCGCCGAGCTTGAGTTCGAGCGACATGGGTTATCTCCAGTTCCGATTGGTGAATTCAACGTCCCAGATCAGCCGCGCGATGGCTTCCTCGCCCGCGGCGTTGAAATGGGTGCCATCCGCGCGCAGGGAGGCGGGCGCGACCCCTGCGGCAATGTCATCGATGTCCTGCGCGGTGGGCGTGATGCCCATGACCGCCAGCGCGCCATCCGGGCCGGTGTCCTGCAGGTAGGCGTTCAGATCGACGAAACAGTCCGGCACCTCGGCCGACAGCGCCGCGTTCAGCGCGGCCACCTTCGCGCGGCTGGTGGCGTCATCGTTTGTCGAATAGGTCACCGACAGCACCAGGAACTTGCCCGTCAGGCTGTTGAGCGCCGCTAGCGCCGCCTCCAGATAGGCAACATGGTCGGCAGGCTCGCGATAGCCGACATCGTTGCGCCCGGACCAATAGACCAGGATGCGGTCGTCGCGGTCGGTCAGATCGCGGATGAAGTAGCTGTCATCGGGCACGGGGATCGCATCGCCCGGCGTGGCGCGCTCGATGGTGTATTGCCCCGTGGCCGTGGTGAAGCGGATGATCACGTCCTGGTCCAACACCGTGCCGGTCAGGGCCACATGCTCCCCCGAGGGTGCCAGCGGCCCGCGCGAGGCCGGGTTTACGTCATCGGGGCGGGGCGTGATCCGGGTGATGTTGGCCTGCCCCGATCCCGGCACCTCGCCCCCGGAGACGCGGATCAGGATATCCACCGTGCCGAGGCGCGCGCCGATCTGGTCGCCTGCAGAGCCTGAGACCCCTTCGCCCAGGATGTCCGCCGCCTCCCCGGCATAGGTCTGCAGCCGCGCGGGATAGCCCGTGGTCAGGCTGTCCCCGATGCACAGCACCCGCAGGCCCGGATCCACGCGCTTGGGTGCGGTCCAGCGCAGGGCGGGCGTGGTGGCGGAGCTTGGCAGGCCGATGGCCGGGATCCAGTATTCGATGCCGCTGGTCCCGTCGCGCCAGGTGATGGCGTCATCGGCGGTCAGCGTGGGGCTGACCATGTCGCCATAGGCCAGCCGCCGCTCGGTCCCGCGGGTGCCGCGAATGCCGCGGGCATCGTCCTGCGTGCGGGCCAGCTGGCGCGTGACCTTGGCCCGGCCCAGCCCGTTCTCGAAGACCGTCTCCAGCGTGTAGCGGCCATTGCTCTGGATCAGCGGCTGCGCGATGCGCTCGGCGGTCAGCGCATCCACCGGCGCGATGAAGCGGCCCGCCTTGCGGTCAAACCCGGCGGCGATGCGGCGGCCCAGCCCATCGGCATCCTCCACCGTCAGCGCCCAGGCCCAGCGGTTGGCGACCTCCGGCGCCATGGTGGTGTAGACCCGCGCTTGGTCCGCCGGGAAGCTGACGCTGCCGGTAAAGGCCACATCGCCGTAAAAATTCCAGCGCGCGGCGGCGTCCACATCGGCCAGCACCCGGCTGCCCAGCCCGTCGGCATCCTCGACGGTCCACGCCATCCGCAGGAGCGACTCAGTCGCCAGGCCATTCAGACTTTCTAGGCCGTCATGGGTGTGATCGCTGGCGGCCTTGCCGTTCAGCGCCGCCTGCAGGCCCACAGTG
>CBFHYV010000284.1:0-3597 GCA_965660085.1 uncultured Paracoccaceae bacterium | reverse complement strand
TCGATCAGCGCGGCAAGGCTGCGCGCGGCGCGGGCCAGCTGCACTGGCCGCGCGGGCGCGTCCTGCGTCACCAGCGCCGCACCAGATGTCATGCGTAGCCCGGCCCGCATGGAGGACAGCACAACCCCGGACCCGACATCGACAAACGGTCGCCTTGGCCGCGCCGGCGCATCGAAATGCCAGTGATAGCCCCGTTTCAGCACCAAGGGCACCCGCAGCCCGAAGCGCCGCAACAGGCTGCCCGTCCAGGGCCCCAGGCACAGCACGGCATATGCGCCATGCAGCGGACCGTGGGCCCCGTCCAGGCGCCAGCCCCCCCGATGCGCCACCAGCGAGGCGGCCTCCGCGGTCTCCATGCGGCCCCCCCGTGCCTGGAACAGGGCGGCATAGGCCTGGGTCAGGGCTGCGGGGTCGGACACGCTCCAGCTGTCGGGGAAAAGCAGGGCGCCGACCGGTGCGGCGGTCAGGGCGGGTTCTTCGCGCAGCCATTGCGCGCCGGAAAAGCTGCGATGCCGCACGCCGTAGCGGGCCTGCAAGTGGGCGGCATAGCGGCACTCTGCCTCGAACTCTGCCACAGAACGAAAGACCAGCGCCAGCCCATCGCGCGAGATCAACGGCCCCGCGCCCGATGCCGCGATCAGCGGGGCGTGATCCTGTGTGGCCCGCGCTGTCAGCCGCGCATAGACCGCCGAGATATCTGCGTGCCGCGCCGGGGCCGAGGCCCGCCAGTAGCGCCACAGCGCTGGCGCCATGCTGGCCAGACCGGATAGCGACCAGGTGACATCGTTGCTCAGCCCCGCCGCGTGGCGCAGCAAGTCAAGGGGCGCGCGGGGCATCGGGTAGGGCTCGGCGGCCTCGGCCTGGATGATGCCGGCATTGCCATGGCTGGTTTCCTGCCCCGGCGCACGACGATCCACGAGCGTGACCGCATGCCCGCGCGCCTGCAGCGCCAGCGCAGTGGAAACGCCCACCATGCCCGCCCCGATCACCAAGATGTCTGCCATGGTCAGGCCGTCCTTCCCGCGCGCGGTCAACAGATCCTCGGCCCGCCGCATCATGGGGACTGTGCCGTGCCCAAGGCCCCCAGGCAAGCTGCCTGCCACCGCGCGTGCCTTGCCCCTGCGGGCCACAGGATTGCGGCGCGGGGGCGGAGAATCCGCTTGCACCCCTGCGCACAACCGATTGTTATTCTTCCAAACGCGCCGCGTCGGCCCATGTTCGTCACAGGCCGGAAAGCGGCCCCCGCACCCAGCCCGTTGCCGTTCAGGAAGGACACCCGATGGCCAGTTCCCATGTCTCCGTGATCACCCGCAAAGTGCAAAGCCACCGGCCCTCCAGGATCACGCAGGGGCTGGATTTCCTCAGCCGAGACAACCCCTGGCCCGAGTTTCCCTATGGCGAGGTTGTGCCTTTCGAGTTTGCGCTGGATGCAAATGGCCGCGCCGGGCGTGACCTGATCCTGGAAGAGATCGACCGCCGCGACGCCAAGCTGTTGATCGAAGTGGGGTGTTTCCTTGGGGGCTCCGTGCTGCACTGGCTGCGCCACAAGCGTGATCTGAAGGTGGTGGGGATCGACCCCTGGGATGACAACTGGGCCAGCATCATCGAATCCATGCACACCGATCCGGTCATGAGCCGCCACCTGTGGCATTTTTCGGATGAGCAGGTGGCCGAGATCGTCCGGCAGTTGCGGGTCTATGGGAATTATTGCGTGACACTGAACAATCTGCGGCGCTATCGCGCGCGCTTCTATCCGCTGCGCCGCTTTGCCCCGGAGGCGCTGTATTACCTGCAACGCCGCGGCATCCAGCCCGACATCGTCTATATCGACGCCGGCAAGGACCCGGAGGACATCTGGATCACCCATGCGCTGTGGCCCGATGCCACGATCTGCGGAGATGATTGGCTGTGGTTTGATGCTGCCGGCGTCTCGCCCATTCAAGAGGGCGTGAAACGGTTTTGCGAGGCGCATGGTTTCAGCTGGCGGTCCAACCGCCAGACATGGATCATCGACAAGCCCTGAGACCCTCGCGCGGCCCCGCGCGCCTGTCCGGCAAGGGCCGCGCCGTCAGCGCAGGCTGCGCAGGGCCAAAGCCAGCCTCTGGTCATCGATCGGGCGCGCCTTGGCGGCGGCAAAGAACCTGCGGCCGCCGTATTTTGAAACATAGGGCGCGGCGACACGCAGGATCTGCCGAAAGCCGCTGTCCACCAGCATGTCGATCATGCTGTCATCCGTTGCCCAGAACGATGTCGGGTTGCCGATCGAGGCCATGGGGTTTTCGATCTCGGGGAAGTCCACGCCTTCATAGCCATCCCGCTGCACCAGAGTCTGGTGGATGTTCTGGCGCTGTGCGCAGGCCTCTTCCACGACCAGTTCGGGGATATGCACCTGGGTGTCCAAGATCAGCCGCGCGTTTTCCGGCACCGCGCGCAGCACGTCCAGCTGCTGTTGCAGTTCAAGGTGATACAGCAGGCCCAGGTTCAGCACCACATCGAAGCCGTCCATCGCAAAGCTGCGCACATCGGCTTCGATGAATTCGATGCCATCATGGCTTTCGGGTTTGCGCACGGTGCGCCCGTCCACTGCGGTGACCTGATAACCAAGCGCCTGTGCCGTCCGCGAAAACAGCAGCGGGCCCGCCCCCAGATCCACCAGCCGTCGCCCTGCGGCGGGGGGCAGCAACCGGCGCAGGATCCAGCAGGTGATTTCCTCCCGCAGCACACCTAGGTTTGGGCTGGCATGGGGCAGGGGCACATCAATGACCCGCGCCGTGCCTGCCTCGCGTTGCCAGGACATGCCCGAAAGCTCTGGCTTGATCCTGGCGAACACGCTGTGCGGTGTCAGTCCGCTCCAGCTTTCGGGGGGCAGGGCTGCCTTGATGAGATCCCGGTTGAGGAAGCCCCGCAAGGGGTCGGTCAGCGTGATTTCCGTGCCGAAGGCCGCGGACAGGCGGGGCATCAGATCCGCGCGCCCAAAGCGGTGGTGCAGATCGGCAGAGCGGAAGGCCGCGATGCGCCCGGCCTCGTCCAGCCCGTCGCGCGCCGCGTCATGGCACAACCCGCTGCCCACCGGCAGCGAAAACAGGTGAAACCCGCCCCGTGCCAGCACCCGGTCAAGCGCCGCCGCGATATCGGGCAGCGATGCGGGCAACAGTTGCAGGGCATGGCTGTGCAGGATCAGGTCGAACTGCTCCGGCTCCAGGCCGGCCAGGGTGTCCAGCGTGCTGGCGGCAGTTTTGGGGGTGACGGGCAGATGCAGCACCTCTGCCGGGGCCTGCGCATCAACAAAGGCCCGCAGCCCCGGCGCGTTGCCCAGGATCAGCACGCGCGCGTCCGGTTCCAATGCGGACCAGGCCTGCAGGTGCATGGCCAGGATCCGGTCCCGTTCCAGCATGCCGCAGCCCGCACAGCGCGCCGTGGGGCGGGTGCCGACGGGGTCGAACTGCTCGCCACCACAGCCGGGGCATTTGGGCGATGGCCGGGCCGCGTGCCGGGGATCCACGAAGTCCGGGTCAGGCCCCGGTTGGGGCCGGGCCTGCGCCCTGTCCGTCTGCGCGGCCTCCGGCGGGGGCAGTTTGCGCAGCGCCCAGAGCGCGG
>CBFHYV010000283.1:0-3601 GCA_965660085.1 uncultured Paracoccaceae bacterium | reverse complement strand
GGGCGGCCGGCGCAACGCCAGTGTCCACCCGCAGCCGTCGCAGCGCCGGGTTCTGGGCGCGCACCTGCGACAGGATCACATCGCCCCAGCTCTGCTCCACATAGCTGGCCAGAAAGCCGGTGGGAGACAGCAGAACAGCCACGTCATCCTCGGTATGGCTGAAGGACAGCGGCGCGATGCAATGCGTATAGTTCACCTCGCCCAGAATGGACCGAATGGATTTCTTCGCGCTGTCCCATTGCCCCTGCGTCATCATTGCCCCTGTTGCCCTCACCCAAACCTGCTTGCTGCGCCCGTTCCCAAACGGGCTGTCTGCGCGCCTTCCGCGCGATCAGAGGATACAGCAGCTGCCCCGTGCCGGCACGGCATCGGACCTTCGGCCCGATGAAACACAGATACACCGCCCCGGTCGCACCGGGTGCAGGCGTGTCCGGGATGACAATTGCTCAACAGGCGGAAAACGTCATGGACGGATGGCAATGCTGGCAGCGCGCCTTCCGTTTTCGCGGCTCTGAAATGCTGGCCGCTTGTTTCGTTCCCGCCACCCCCAAAAGCTTAGTGACTCGCAGGGGACGTTCTAGCAACGCCTTCACGATGGCGGCAACTGAACTTCATTCTTGACTCGGGCGGGGGTGGAAAAGAATCTCACCGGCCCGAACTCTCTAGGTCCCATGCAAAAGGGCACCACAATATGTGGTGCCCCAAGGGTGCCTAAAGCAAGATGATGTGGTGAAAATTCAGGCTGCGGCCATCGCCTTCACGCGTGCGGCCAGGCGCGAGACCTTCCGCGATGCGGTGTTCTTGTGGAACACGCCACGCGCGACGCCGCGCATCAGTTCGGGCTCTGCGGTGCGCAGGGCGGCAACGGCAGCGACCTGATCGCCGGAAGCGATGGCTTCCTCGACCTTGCGCAGGAAGGTGCGGATGCGAGAGCGGCGTGCCTTGTTGATGGCAAAGCGCTTTTCGTTCTGGCGGGCGCGCTTCTTGGCCTGGGGCGTATTTGCCATGTTGAGTATCCTGTGTTCGTGACCTGTTCAAAAACGCGGCTGCGCCCGACGGGTCAAGGACCACGGGGAAACTCTTGCCAAGCGGGCATCACGCGCATGTATCGGGGGCTGTTAGCCTCTTCGGGCGCGTTTGAAAAGCCCCGAATCGCGCTCAGCGTCCCCGAAACTGCGGGCTGCGCTTTTCCAGGAAGGCGGCCATGCCCTCGGACTGGTCCTCGGTGGCGAACAGGGAATGGAACATCCGCCGTTCAAAGCGCAACCCCTCCGCCAGGGTGGTTTCATAGGCGACATTCACCGCCTCCTTCACCACGATGGAGGTCAGCATGGATTTCTCCGCGATCTTGTCGGCGGCCGAATGCGCCTCTTCCATCAGCTGCTTGGCCGGCACGACCCGAGACACCAGGCCCGCGCGCTCGGCTTCCTCGGCATCCATGAACCGGCCCGTCAGGTGCATGTCCATGGACTTGGATTTGCCCACATAGCGCGTCAGCCGCTGGGTGCCGCCGATGCCGGCCACCACGCCCAGGTTGATTTCGGGCTGGCCGAACTTCGCCGTATCGGCCGCGATGATGAAATCGCACATCATGGCCAGCTCACAGCCGCCGCCCAGCGCGTAGCCCGCCACCGCCGCAATCACCGGCTTGCGCACCCCCGCGATGACGTCATGTTCCGTGCCGAAATAGTCGGACAGGAACATCTCGACGAAGGTCTTTTCCGACATCTCCTTGATGTCTGCCCCCGCGGCAAAGGCCTTGGCCGAGCCGGTCAGCACGATGCAGCGCACGCGGTCGTTGGCATCGGCCTCCTTCAGCGCCTGGCACAACTCCGTCAGCAGTTGGGAGTTCAGCGCATTGAGCGCCTCAGGTCGGTTGAGCTTGATCGTTGCGACATTCTCGTCGGTTTCCACGATGATCGTCTCAAAGGCCATTGGGCGGCTCCCGTCCATCACATTTACAAACCCCGTGCTTACCACGCGGGAAAGACGGATCAAGCTATCTTTGACAGCGGGCACAATAGAAGGACGACCGCCCCGATTGCACGATCCGCCGGACCAGAGCGTCACAGCCCTCGGTGCGGCAGGGGGCGCCTTCACGGCCGTAGACATCGAAATTGTGCTGGAAATAGCCCAGCTCCCCGTCCGCGGCACGGAAATCGCGCAGCGAGGATCCCCCAGCCTCGATGGCTTCCTCCAGCACCTCGCGGATGATCGGGGCCAGCGCCTCCGTGCGGGGGGCGCTGATGCGGTCGGTGCGGCGGGCGGGGTGGATGCCTGCGCGAAACAGCGTTTCACACACATAGATATTGCCCAGCCCCGCCACCACGCGCTGGTCCAGCAGCGCCGATTTCACCGGGCTGCGTCGCCCCTCCAGCCGGGCGCGCAGAACCGGCCCGCTGAAGGCATTGCCCAGCGGCTCCGGCCCCAGCGCGGCAAGCAGGGGATGCGCTGCGGCGGTGGCGGTGGGCATCAGGTCCATCGCGCCGAAGCGGCGCGGATCGTTGAAGGTGACGCGGGCGCCGTTGTCCATGTCCAGCACGACATGGTCATGCTTTTCGGGCGCGGGGTGATCATGCACGAACCGGCCCAGCGCATCGCCGGACACCAGCATCCGCCCCGACATGCCCAGATGGATCAGCAACGTCTCCCCCCCGTGCAGATCCGCCATCAGGTATTTGGACCGCCGCCACAGCCGGAGGATGCGCTGGCCCGTCAGCCGTGCGGCCATATCCGGCGGAAAGGGCCAGCGCAGATCGGGTCGGTTGACCTGCGCGCGCCGGATCACCGCCCCCTCCATCACCGGGGCCAGACCGCGGCGGACCGTCTCGACTTCGGGCAATTCAGGCATCTGGGGGGCTCCTGACGGGGGGAACGGATTGTAACGGCTTGCCGGCGCTCTATAAGAAGGGGCGAGGCAAGGAACGGCAAGAGCGATGAGCGACGAAACCCAAGGCACCACCCATTTCGGTTTTCAGACAGTGCCCGAGGGCGAGAAGGCCGGCCGCGTGCGCGGCGTCTTCAACTCCGTGGCCTCGCGCTATGACGTGATGAACGATGTCATGTCCATGGGCGTGCACCGCATCTGGAAGGATGCGATGATGGACTGGCTGGCCCCCCGGCCGGGCCAGGCCCTGCTGGACGTGGCGGGCGGCACCGGGGACATTGCCTTTCGCTTCCTGCGGCGGGCAGGCTCGGGCCATGCCACCGTGCTGGACCTGACCGAGCCCATGCTGACCGAAGGCCGCAAGCGTGCGGAGGCGGAGGCCATGGCCGCGCAGCTGGACTGGGTGGTGGGGGACGCCATGGCGCTGCCCTTCGCCGACAACAGCTTTGACGTCTACACCATTTCCTTCGGCATTCGGAACGTCACCCGCCCGCAGGAAGCCCTGAACGAGGCTTTTCGCGTGCTGCGCCCCGGCGGGCGGTTGATGGTGCTGGAATTCAGTCAGATCCCCAATGACCTGATGCAGCGGGTCTATGACTTGTATTCCTTCAACATCATCCCGCGCATGGGCCAGGTGATCGCGAACGATCGTGACAGCTATCAGTATCTGGTGGAATCGATCCGCAAATTCCCGGATCAGGAGACCTTCCTGGA
>CBFHYV010000282.1:0-3610 GCA_965660085.1 uncultured Paracoccaceae bacterium | reverse complement strand
AGCCCGATAGCATCCCCCAGGAGGGTTCTGACATGTTGAAATTCAAGGGCTTCGGCCTGTGCGCCGCGGCGCTGCTCGCGCTTGCCGGGTGCGGCGGCGGCAGCAGCGGTGGCGGCGGCGCCACCAACCCGCAGGTGGCCACGAACGACAGCGCCCCCATCTCCGGCGCCGTCAGCACGGCCAGCCGGTTTGTCACCGTGGACCCCAGTGGCGACATCAACACCGGCCTGACCGGTGTGCAGGGCGATGGCGACATGATCGACAATGCCGGGGTCGGCTTTGCCTATCAGGCGGGCGTGGATCTGGGCAGCGCCAGCTTCGTGGCAGAGGCGGGCGTTGTGGGCACGGACCAGGTGACCGCCCTGCCCCAGACCGGAACGCTGACCTACAATGGCTTTTTCGAGCTGGTGCATGTGGATCGCGATGCCGTCACCGACAGCACCGCAGAGGTGCATTCCACCATCGGGGTGATGTCGCTTTCGGCCAATCTCAACACCAATTCCGTCACCGGGCAGAGCGCGGGCACGGGCGACAGCGGCGCGCCGCTGCTGGTGGTCAACGGGGCGCTGACAGGCACGGATCTGTCCGGCACCGCGCGCTACCGTGACTTTGGTGAGGACATGACCGGCCCGCTGACGGGCGCCGTTGGCGCGGACAAGGCCGTTGGCGCCTTCCACGGCAACAATGAGGCGGACGCCTTCGCCGGCGGTTTCCTGGTGGATGTGGAATGAGCCTCGCTTGGTGATTGGGCGCGCGCCCCAGTCCAAGGCATTTAGATCCAAGGCACAAAGGCCGGCCCTGTCAGGGCTGGCCTTTTGATTTGGCCCACCGGGCCGGGAATACGCGCCGCGAGTGGCCGCTCAATGCCCGGCCAGCGCGTCGTCCAGCACGCCGCGCAGAACGTCACCCTGCACATCGTCGCTGACGAAGGCCGCGCCGATGTCGCGCGCCAGGATGAAGCGCAGTCGCCCGTCCACCACCTTCTTGTCCTGCCCCATGAGGGCGATCAGCGCCGCTGCATCCGGCAGATCACCAGGGATATCGGCAAGGGTGGCCTTCATCCCCATGGCGCGCAGATGGGCGCGCACACGCACGGGCGCTTCTTGCGGCAGCAGGCCCATGCGGGCGGAGAGTTCAAAGGCCAGGCCACAGCCAATGGCCACGCCTTCGCCATGCAGCAGACGTTGGGAATAGCCGGTGGCCGATTCCAACGCGTGGCAGAAGGTATGGCCCAGGTTCAGCAGCGCGCGGTCGCCTTGCTCGGTCTCATCCCGCACGACGATATCAGCCTTCATCTGCACGGACCGCCGCACTGCATCGGCGCGGGCGGCCGCATCGCCCGCGGCCAGCGCCGGCCCAGCGGTTTCCAGCCATTCAAAGAAAGCCGCATCGCCCAGCAGGCCGTATTTGACCACCTCGCCATATCCGGCCAGAAAATCGCGCGGCGGCAGGCTGGACAGGGCATCGATATCGGCCAGCACCAGCCGCGGCTGATGGAACGCGCCCACAAGGTTCTTGCCCTGGGGGGTGTTGATGCCGGTCTTGCCGCCAACAGAGCTGTCCACCTGCGCCAGAAGGCTGGTGGGGATTTGCACAAAGCCCACGCCGCGCCGCAGCACCGCGGCGGCAAAGCCTACCAGATCCCCGATCACACCGCCGCCCAGGGCCACCACAAGATCGCGCCGCTCCACTCGCTGCTCCAGCAGCCATTCCACGCAGCGCGAAAACTGCGCCCAGCCTTTCGTCGACTCTCCGGGCGGCAGGGTCAGGGCGGTGCTGTCAATGCCTGCGGCCCGCAGCGCCGATTGAAGCGGCCCAAGATGGTGGGCGGCCACGTTTTCATCGGTAACAATCGCCACCCGCGGGCGCGCCAGCAGCGGCGCAATCTCCGCGCCTGCGCGGGCGATCAGCCCCGGCCCGATCCGCACATCATAGGCGCGGTCCCCCAACGGCACATGAACGGTGCGGATCTGCGGAGCGGTCATGGCGTATCCTCCAGGATGTCTGGGCGGTGGTCTTTCAGGGCCTGGATCACCAGGTTGGCCGTGTCCTCAATTGCATATTCGGGCCGGCCCGTCACACGCAGCTGCGCCAGGGCATAGACCGGCACGCGCCGGTCATACAGGCGCGCCAGCGTGCCATAGGGGTCCGCCGCGCGCAGCAAAGGCCGCGTATCCTTATGACGCACCCGCGACCACAGCAGATCAACAGAGGCATCCAGCCAGACGGAGACGCCCTTGCGCGCCATCGCCTCGCGGTTTTCCGCGCGCATGAAGGCCCCGCCGCCCGTGGACAGGATACAGGGCGCATCGTCCAGCAGGCGGTTGATGATCTGGCTTTCCTTGTCCCGGAAAAACGGCTCGCCAAAGCGTTCAAAGATCTCCGCCACGGTCATGTTGGCGGCTTCCTCGATCGCGGCATCGGAATCGACAAAGGGCACATCCAGCATCTGCGCAATGCAGCGGCCCACGGCCGTCTTGCCTGCGCCCATCATGCCCACCAGAACAACCGTTCCGTTCAGCTTGCAGTGCGATGTCGTCTCTGCCGTATCGGCCATGGTTTGCCAAATTCCCCTAAGCCCGTCGTGAATGACGTGAACTTTCCCGAAAGGCCAGATATAAGGCCAGAAAAATTTCAGGGGCGCGCGGCATGCTTTGGTTTCTCATCCGGTGGTTGATCTATCTCGCGGTTCTGGCGGCCGTGGTTCTGGTGGTCTACAGCTACCTCGGCCCGATTTTCGGCGCGGATTTTTCGCCGCCGGTGTTTGAGGATCGCATTCCGGTGACGCTGGATGCGCAATAGCCGCGCGGCATTCGCCCTTGCGGCGCTGCTGGGGCTGGGCCAGCCCGTAGCCGCGCAGGCCCCGCTGTCCGCCATTGACTGGCTGGATCGGCCCGCCGCGCAGACGGATCCCGTAGGCCCCGTTCTGGCCGAACCACCCGTCAGCGATTCGGTCGATGCGCCGCAGATCACCGCCGCCCCCATTGCGCCGCCCTCTGCCGCGGCGGTGGGGCTGTTGCCGCCCCGGCTGACGGGCCTGCCCGCGTCGCTGTGGCGGCAAAGCACCGCGGACAGGCTGGTGGCGTTGATGGATGGCATCACGCCCGGCGGGCCGGGGGCGGTAACGCAACTGTTCTACACCCTGCTGCTGGCGGAGGCTGATCCGCCCCGCAACGCCCCAGGCGTCGATGGCAGCGGCTTTCTGGCGGAACGCGCACGGGTGCTGTTGCGCCTTGGCGCGGTGGAGCCAGCCCGCGCCCTGCTGGAACGGACGCAGCCGGACACACCAGAGCTTTTTGCCCTGTGGTTCGATCTGGCGCTGATCGGCAATGAGGCCACGCAAGCCTGCCTGGACCTGCGCCGCGCGCCGCATCTGTCCGCGGACCCGGCCGTGCGCGTGTTCTGTGCCGCGCGCCTGTCGGACTGGTCCACGGCGCTGACCATCCTGCAAACCGCCGAAGTGCTGGGCGATATCGATGGCGCGATGGCGGATCTGCTGCTGCGCTTCCTGGACCCTGAACTGCTGGGCGATCAGCCGCCCCTGCCGCCCGGGCGCCGCCCCGAAGCGTTGGAGTTCCGCTTGCTGGAGGCCATTGGCGAGCCGCTGACA
>CBFHYV010000281.1:0-3641 GCA_965660085.1 uncultured Paracoccaceae bacterium | reverse complement strand
GCCGAGGCCCTGCGCGCCCTGGATGCCTGCGCGCCGGACTGGGCGGCCGAGCTGCGCCTGCTGGCAAGCCAGGTCTACCTGGCCGTGTCCGGCGAGGCGGAGCAGACCCGTTTCGTGGGCGCGGCGGTGTTCGATGCCTTCGGGTCCATCCTGCTGAACCCTTATGGCATCAAGGAGCCAGCCGGGGCGCTGATGGCGCTGGTGCATGAAACCTCTCACCAGCAGATGTTCCTGTGGCATCTGGACGATCCCGTGGTGCTGAACGCCGCGGAGGATCGCTTTGCCTCGCCGCTGCGGGTGGAGCCCCGGCCGATGGAGGGGATCTTTCATGCCATGTGGGTGTCTGCCCGCATGGTGCGCGCGGCCGATGCGGTGCTGCAGGCGCCTGACTGCCCGGATTGGGGGGCATCCTTGCAGGGGCATCGGGCCAATGCCCTGCGCGCCTTCCGGGACTGTGAACAGACAGTGGCGGGGCACGCCACACTGTCACCGTTGGGGTCCGCATTGTTTGCCAGCGCGCGCGAGGCCTTGCATGCAGCTTGAAGGCCGCAACATGGGCGCGATCATCCAGGACTGGGCGGAGCTGAACCCCCAGGCCGCCAGTATTGAAGACCAGGGCCACCGCCACAGCCGCGCCGACATCATGGCCGCGGCACAGGAGCTGGCCGTGTTTCTGCGTGACGCGGGCGTTGGGCCGGGGTCCAGCATCGCAGTGCTGACGGGCAATGCGCCGCGCGGGATCGAGACGATGATCGCGGCATGGTCGCTGCAGGCGGCGGTGCTGTTCCTGGACCCCCGCCAACCCCTGGCCGATATCGCCCGCGCCCGTGAGGCCGCCGGGCTGGACGCGGTGTTCACGGATCTGCCCGCCTTCGCGCGCAAGGGCGCGGGGGTGCTGTTGCCGGACCGCGGGCAGATGGGGGGCGGGCATCGCCGCCTGACCTTCACGCCGGGGTCCGAACAGCGCAACGCGCTAATCCTGTCCTCCTCCGGCACGACGAGCCTGCCGCGCTACAGGCGGGTCCGGCATGACGTTTTCGTGCAAGACACCCTGACCGTCGGGCGGCTGCTGAGCTTCATCGATCCGCCGCCCACCGTGCTGCTGAGCAATCTGGCCTTTGGCGCCGTGCTTGGCGGTTGGATCAGGTCCCTGATCTGCGGCAAGTTCTTGCTGTGCCTGCCGCCCTTCGTGCGCGTTGCGGACCTGCATAATGCGCTGTGCCGCAGGGACATCGGCGGGGTCAGCCTGCCGCCTGTCATGATCCGCGATCTGCTGGCCTTCCACGGAAGGTCGCCCGCCCCCAATGGGGCGCGCCACTATCCGCATTTGATCCGGATGAGCGCCGTTGGCGGGCCGATCGCATCCGAGGACCTTGTGGATGCCTATCGCTGCCTGACGGACAGCGTGTTGAACATTTATTCCATGACGGGCGTTGGCGCGGTGTCGATCCTTGAAAATGCCGATATTCTGGCCAAGCCAGGCTCTGTCGGCAAACCGTTGGCGCAGGTCAGCGTCTGGATCAAGGACGCGACAGGTGATGATCTGCCCGTCGGGCAGACCGGCCGCATCTTTGCAAAAGCGGATTGGAGAGCGGGTGCGGAGGTTGTGGATACGGGCGATATCGGCTGGATCGACGCGGATGGCTTTCTGTATGTGGCCGGGCGCAGCCAGCAGGTCGCCACGCGCAATTCCGTGAACGTCAACCTGCGCGATCTGGAAAATGATGTGAAGGCCCTGCCGGAGATCCGCGACTGCATCGCCTTTGCCAGGGCGGCCCCGCATGGCCCGGATGATGAGATCGTGCTTGCCATCGAAAGCGGGGCAGGGTCGGATGCGGTGCGGAAAATGCTGATTGGCAGGCTGCCGGCGTTCCGCCGGCCCGACAAGCTGATGGTGGTCGCCCAGCTGCCGCGCAATGCCGCCGGCAAGCTCCTGTTGCGCGCCCTGCAGCAGATGGCGAACGAGGAGGACAGCCCCTTTGCCGACATCCGATGAGATCCTGCACATCGTGCTGGAGGGCTTTGGCCAGGTCTTTCAGGAGGACCGGCTGGATGCCGACAGCGATTTCTTCGACCTCGGGGGCGATTCCGTGTCGCTCGTGTCCCTGTGCGTATATCTAGAGGGGCGGCTGGGCACTGAGCTGCATCCCAGCCTGGTCCTGTATCACTCCACGGTTGGCGAACTGGCGCGGGAACTTTCCCCGCGCGCAAGCTGATCCGCGCGGAAGGCGTCAAACGCCGCCCAGATAGGCAACAGCACCTCCGGGTCATAAAACCCGCCGTGACGGGCTGGCACCATGATGCGCCGATAGTCCGAAAACAGCGCCGCCGCGCGTCGGGCGCCCTCTGCCGGGTCGGCCCGGAACGGGTCATTCCGGGGATCGTGCTGCCCGTAGATCAGCAGCGCGGGCCTGTTGGTGCGGCCTTCGGGAAGGGAGCAGTTGATGATGCACAGGCAGCCGATGTCGATGCGCGCACCGGGCAGCATCCCGCACAGCGCGGTCGCGACGCCGGTGCCCTGGCAACTGGTCCCCAGATCCAGCCGGGTGCCGGGGAAATGCGCCTCTGTCTGGCGCAGCACATAGTCCGCGAGGCTTCGGCGCCAGGGAACATGGTCCGCCTCCGGTGGCAGCAGCAGATGCGCGGAGCGGGAAAACAGGATGGGCTGATCCTCGCCCAGGGCGGTGGCGAGTTTCAGAGGCTCCTTCTCCGTATTGAAAATCCACAGCAGGGGCGTGCGCGTGCCGGTTTCGTTCAAGATGCGCAGCACGCCGCGCGCATCCACGGGGCGTCCGGGCCAGGATGCCATCAGTTTCTGCTGCAATAGAACTGGCTGGAGACTGGACATACGCGGAACCGCTTTCTACTGTGATGGGACAGACTGCCCCGAATGACACCCTAGGAGCTAGCATGGCCTTTGACATCACGAAAACCCTGCATCTGAAGGGCAGCACCGCAGCCCGCACCGCCAAGGTCGGCTTAGGCGAGCCGTTTTCCCCGAGCATGGTTGACCCCGAGCCCGTGATCGAGCGCGCCGGTGATGCGGCGGGCCGTCCGTCTGCCGCGCGATAAACTCCCGCACGGACTTTGGTTATACGGGGGGCGCCACGATGGCGCCCTTTTTTTGTGCACGGAATGTTTTTTGCACCGCAAGCCGGGGCTGCGCCTAGCGCACCAGTTCCATCGGATCCACGGCCTCGGTCCCGCGATAGACCCTGAAATCCAGGAACGCGGGCGAGCCGTCCTTGACAGTGCCGATGGGCTGGCCGCGCACTACGGTATCGCCCTTTTCCACGCTGACATCGGTGACATTGGCATAGGCCGTCAGCAGGCTGCCGGCATGGCGGATCACGATGGCCACCTGGTTGTTCTGGTCCGATGTGATGGCCGCGACAACGCCATCCTCACCGGCGACAACCGGCGTGCCCGCGGGGGCGCGGATGAACACGCCATCATGCCGCCCGGGCGCGAATTCGCGGATGATCGACCCTGTTACCGGCAGGGCGAGTTCCGAGCGCGGCGCAGGCGTGGCCGAGTCCGCCTGGGCCAGCGGCGCCTGAGCGGGCGTTTCCTGCTGCGTGGCCGCGGGGGCAGTGTCGGCGGGCAAGGGCTGCGCGGCGCTGGGGGGGGTGGGCGTGCGG
>CBFHYV010000280.1:3353-3654 GCA_965660085.1 uncultured Paracoccaceae bacterium | reverse complement strand
ATGCCCAGAATGAACAGGCCGCAGAACAGCAGCCCGTCACGCCAGGCCTGCCTGACCCGGTCCATGCGCCCCGCGCCGAAATTCTGCCCGATCACCGGACCGATGGCGCCGGACAGCGCAAAAATCACGCCGAAGGCCACCGGGGTCATGCGGCTGACAATGGCCATGCCCGCCACGGCCGCCTCGCCAAAACTCGCCATGGCGCGGGTGACGAAGGCCTGGCCCAAGGGCGTGGCCAGTTGCGTCAGGATCGCTGGCGCGGCGATGGTCACGATGGGCGGCAGGGCCACGGACAGCTCTG
>CBFHYV010000280.1:0-3343 GCA_965660085.1 uncultured Paracoccaceae bacterium | reverse complement strand
CTGGGATACCCGGCCGCACCAGCCCGCCGTGATGACGGAAGATCGGGATCAGCGCCGTGCCCGCGATCACCAGCCGCGCCGCGACGCTGGCCAGCGCCGCGCCCGCTAGATCCAGCCCGAAGCCAAAGATCAGGATCGGGTCCAGCGCTGCATTGACCACCGCCCCGTAGATCGTTGCCATCATCGCGCGGCGGGCATCGCCATGCGCCCGCAGGATCGCGCCGCCCACCATGCCCACGATCAGGAAGGGCAGGCTTGGCACGATGATTTGCAGATACAGGACGGCCAGATCCAGCGTCTGCCCCGAGGCGCCCATGAGCGCGGCAAGTGCGTCAAGGTTCAGCCAGACGGCAGCCGCGAAGACGGCGCCAAAGACAACGCCCCAGACCAGCGCCGCCGCCGCCTGGGCGCGGGCCAGGTCCGCATCCCCTTGCCCCAGCGCGCGCGCCACCAGCGCGCCCGCGGCAATGGCCATGCCGATGCCGAAGGAGGTGGTGAAGAACAGGATCGCACCCGCATAGCCCACCGCTGCGGCCAGCTCCGCATTGCCCAGCATCGAGATGAAGACCATGTCGATGAAATCGACCGCGAACACCGCCATCAACCCCACCGAGGAGGTCAGCGCCATCACGGTGATATGGCGAAAGAGGTTACCTTCAAGGAAAACGGCGCGTGCTTCGGCCATGGGGCCTCCGAAATTGACTCTGACCGATCCGTCCCGCCGTTTTGGCCACCGCGGGGCCTTCCGCGCGCGACCTGTGGGCGATGCGCCGTTGATGCGGGCTGCTTACCCGAGATGACGCCAGGTGACGAGGAAAACAAAGCGCAAATCATCCCAATGAACCAGGAATACCCGGCCTGCGCCACCGCGTGCCGTCAGGGCTGGACAGGGGCGGCAGGCGATGGCCATGCTGCGCCTGACCGGGCCGCGTGCCGCAGGATCAGGCCGTGTCGCCGGGCGTCAGGCGTGCCATGACCTGTGCGGCGGTCAGGGCGGACGTGCCGGCGGGGTTTGGTGTGGCGCAATCTCCGGCTTGCTTATTTACATACCGCTTGGTACAAAGCCGCTCTGCATATCGTCAACCAAAAAATACCAATCGGTAACAAGATGTCTGTCGATGATCCGAAACCCCCGCGCGGACGGCCGCGCACCATGAATGCGGACAAGGTGCTAGATGTTGCCATGACCGCATATTGGCAGACCGATCCGGCCGATGTGTCGGTCAATGCGGTCTGCCAGATGGCAGGGATTTCCAAACCCTCGCTCTATCGCGTCTTCGGCAGCGAGGATGGATTGTCTCTCGCCGTGCTGGACCGCTACGCGGATCAGGTGTTGTCGGAGATGTTCACGATGCTGCAAGGTGGGGCGGGGCTGCAGGACACGCTGGATGCGTTGATCGATTTCGCCAGCGATGATCCGCGGATGGAAACCGGCTGTCTGTTCTACAAGATGAGATCCGGCAAGCATCGCCTTGGGCCCCGCACGCGGGCGCGGGTTGATGAGATCGACGCCGCCGCGCAGGCCGCCTATGCCGCCTTCCTGCAATCGGCCCGCGATGCTGGGGACTGGCCGGCCGGATTGTCCGCCGAGGCCGGGGCCCGGTATCTGGGCGAACAGATTGCGCTGGCCATCACGCAACGCGCCTCTGGCGAAGATCCCGCGCGCATCCGCCAGATGCTGACCCTGGCGCTGTCGGTGTTTCCACGGTCATGAGCGTGTCCGCGCGCGCCCTGATGCCGGATTATCTGCGGCTGGTGTCCCTGTTTGGGATCGTCATCGTGAATGTGCACTTCATCGCCTTTTCGGCGCTGTCCGGCCTGGCAGAGCCTGTCGGCGCTACTTTTCTGGATGCGATCACCCTGTGGTTGGTGAACGGGCTTGCCTTGCTCAAGACCTACGGGCTTTTTTCCTTCATGTTCGGGGTCGGTCTGGGGTTCCTGATGCGCTCTGCTGCGCGGCGCGGGCTGCCGTTCGGGCGGATTTACCGGAACCGGATGATCGGCCTTCTGATCCTGGGCCTCTTGCATGGATGCCTTTTCTTTCCCGGTGACATCCTGACGATCTACGCGGTGACGGGGTCCATCCTCTACCTGTTCCGCAACTGGCCCGTGCGGCGTCTTGTGTGGGTCGGTGCCGTGCTGGTGGGGGGGCAGGCCCTGATGGCGCCGGTCTTGATGCTGTCTGCGGCAGATACCCCGGCTGATTTCATTGCGCTGGAGCGTGAGATCCTGACCGCTGGCGGGTTTCTGGATGCGGTGGTGCTGCGCAGCATCGGCTATGCCTTCACCCTGCCGCCACTTCTGCTGGTCCAGGGCCTGTCGGCGCTGGGCTGGTTCTGCCTTGGTCTGGCCGCGGTGCAGGCCGGGATGATCGACAACGCCGGGCATCCGCTGTGGGCGCGGGCGCGGCGCTGGTGCTTCTGGCCGGGCGTGGCGCTGGGGCTGTGCGGTGCGGCGCTGTGGCAATGGGGTCCGGCCGTGCCCGGGGTTGTGATGACCGTGCTCTCGGCGCCGATTGCGACGCTTGGGTATCTTGGCATGATCGCGGCGCTGTCCCGGCCGCCGGGGCCGATCATGGCGCGGGCGCTTGCGGCGGGGGGCTCCAGCCTCAGCATTTACCTCGGCCAGTCCATCATCCTGTCAACGGTGTTCGCCGGCTATGGGCTTGGCCTGTGGGATGAGGTCAGCCGCCTCGCCGCTGTCATGATCGCCGTTGGAACAACTGCGGGGCTGATCCTGGCCCTGGCCGTCTGGACGCGCGTCTTTCGGCAGGGGCCCTTTGAATGGCTTTTGCGGCGGATCACCTATGCCGGGGTCAAGGCCTAGGGTGAGGCCTTGGCCGCGCGGCGGGAGGCGGGGTCAGGCGGTCTGGCCGGACCATTTCAGCCAGACGGTGGGCCGCATCTGCTCTTCGCCCAGGAAGGTGCGCACGGAAAACACCGGCAGCAGGGAGGCCGTTTGGAACGCCTGACCCCAGGCCGGTTCTGCGTGCATCATCTCCTCTCGCCCGGCCCAGACGCCCTCAAGCGCGGGAATATAGGCGTCACCGCGGTCCTGCAGGGGGGCGGCCCCGTTCAGATAGCGAAGCGCGCGCAGCATGGACTGGTCAAGCCGCGCCAGCAGGTCGCCAAGCGCCACGCCGGACCGTTCCACCCGCCGCTGGATGGCATGCAGGCTCATCTGCACACAGATGAGGTCGAAGCCGATGCGGTTCTTGCCGGCCATCGCGCTGACCTGCGTCCAAAGGATCCGCGGCTCCTCGAAGGCCAGTTCGCCGGCCTCGCGCAAGCAGGCGAGCGCCGTGCTGCGCATCACCGCCGTCACGCGGCCCCGGCCCGCCCGG
>CBFHYV010000279.1:0-3684 GCA_965660085.1 uncultured Paracoccaceae bacterium | reverse complement strand
ATGGCGCGGTGGGGCTGTCCCTGGGCCTGGGGGCGGCGGGGCTGTTGCTGGCCGGGGCCTGGCTGCTGCGCGAAGGGATGCGCGCGCAGGATGAATACAACCGCCGCCGGGTGGCCCGCCGCCCTGCCATTCCGCGCAAGATCTTTGCCGCGCTGGCCACCGCGGGCGGCATTGGCCTTGCCGCCTGGCGCAATGAACCGGGGGTGCTGGCGGCGCTGCTGTATGGGCTGTGCGGGCTGGGCCTGTCTCTGACGGCCTTCGGGCTGGACCCGCTGCGCGACAAGGGCGATGCCGGCCTGGACAGCGCCCAGCAGGGCCGCGTGATCCGCGCCGTGCAGGAGGCCGAGGCCACCCTGGCCCAGATGCGCGAGGCGCTGGCCCCCCTGCGGGACCGGGAACTGGACGCGCGCGTGGCGGCCTTTCAAACCCGTGTGCGCGCGCTGATCCAGGCGGTGGAGGATGACCCACGGGATCTGACCGCCGCGCGGCGGTATCTGGGCGTGTATCTGACGGGCGCGCGGGATGCGGCGCGCAAATATGCCGATATCGCCCGCCGCAACGGGCCGGCCAGTGCGCGAACGGATTTCATGACCCTTCTGACCGATCTGGATCAGGGCTTTGCCGACAAGACCCGCGCGCTGATGCAGGACGCAGGGTTGGACCTGACCGTGGAAATCGACGTGCTGCGCGAAAGGCTGCAGCGCGAAGGCGTGCATCTGGCGCGCATGGAGCAAGAGTGAGGAAGACGCATGTCTGACAAGGTGAAACAGCAGGCCATGGACTCCGAGGCTTTGGTGCAGGAAGTGGCCGCGCGCCCATTGGCGGACCCGGGCCAGGTGGAGGCCGTCACCCCGCTGGCCGAGGCCCCGCCCGCCCTGCGGGCCGACATCCAGGCCCGCATGGAAGAGATCGACCTTGCCGACAGCGGCTCGATCCTTGGGTTCGGCTCCGCCGCACAGGCGGAATTGCAAGAGATCAGCCAGGCCATGTTGGCGGATGTGCGCAACAAGGATCTGGGCCCCGCGGGCGACAGCCTGCGCGACATGGTCACCACCCTGCGCGGGTTTTCGGTGTCAGAGCTGGATATGCGCCGCGAGCGCAGCTGGTGGGAACGGCTGATCGGCCGCGCCGCGCCGGTGGCGCAATTCGCCGCGCGGTTTGAACAGGTGCAGGGCCAGATCGACCAGATCACCGAAAACCTGCTGCGCCATGAACATCAGCTGCTGAAGGACATCAAGTCGCTGGACCTGCTGTATGACAAGACGCTGCAATTCTATGACGAGCTTGCGCTGTATATCGCCGCGGGTGAGGCCAAGCTGGCCGAATTGGACAATACACTGATCCCCGCCAAGGCCGCGGAGGTTGAGCAGGCCGCCCAGGACGATCAGGTGATGGCCGCCCAGCAGCTGCGGGATCTGCGCGCCGTGCGCGATGATCTGGAACGCCGGGTGCATGATCTGCGGCTGACTCGGCAGGTCACGATGCAGTCGCTGCCCTCCATACGGCTGGTGCAGGAAAATGACAAATCGCTGATCACCAAGATCAACTCCACCATGGTGAACACCGTGCCGCTGTGGGAAACCCAGCTGGCCCAGGCGGTGACGTTGCAGCGGTCCGCGCAGGCGGCGGAGGCCGTGCGCGGTGCCTCTGACCTGACGAATGAGCTGCTGACCGCAAATGCCCAGACCCTGCGCGACACCAACAGGACCGTGCGCGAAGAGATGGAGCGCGGCGTTTTCGACATCGAGGCCGTGAAAGCCGCCAACGCAAACCTGATCGGCACGATCGAGGAGAGCCTGCAGATCGCCGATGAGGGCAAGCGCCGCCGCAGCGAGGCGGAGCGCGACCTGGTGCAGATGGAAACCGATCTGCGCGATGCGCTGTCTGCCGCGCGGGCGCGGGCGGCGGGGCAACCCACGGGCTAGGCGGATGCGGGCGCTGCTGGCTTGCGGATTGGCGGGGGGCATGGCGCTTGGCGGCTGCATGGCGCCCGCGCCGCCTCTGGCACCGGCCGAAAATCCGGGGCAGGCGGGTGCGGCCGAAGCGCTGCAGACCAATCCGCCCTTTCGCCCGCCCTCCCAGGCCAGCCTTGTCCTGGCCGCGCGCTATGCGCAGACGGAAGCCACGCTGGTGGGCCGGGGCCTGTTGCGCACGGACGCGGGCCAGGGCCTGCCCTTGCCCGATGATGCGCAGACGCTGCGCGATTTCCGCCAGATCGCCTTTGGCAGTGACGGCCCCGGTGCCAGGGCCACCGCGCCGCAGCAGCTGACAAAATGGCGCGTGCCGGTGCGGCTGGGAGTGACTTTCGGCGCCGGCATTCCACCGGACCGCCGCCGCGCTGACCGCGCCGAGGTCGCGCGCTATGCCGGGCGGCTGGCGCGGGTGACGGGCCATGACATCGCCCTGGCCCCGGATGGGGCGGTGGTGAATTTCCATGTTCTCTACATGACCGAAGATGACCGCGCGCAGATGCTGCGCCTGTTTGAAACGCTCGCGCCCGGGCTGGACCGGCCCACGCGGCAGATGCTGCGCCGTCTGCCCCGGTCTGTGCATTGCCTGGTGGTGACCTTTGCCGCGCCTGATGATCCCGCCGCCCATGCGCGCGCCGTGGCCCTGATCCGCGGGGAACACCCGCCCCTGTCGCGCCGCGCCTGCCTGCATGAGGAACTGGCCCAGGGCCTGGGCCTGCCCGCCGACAGCGAGACCGCGCGGCCCTCGATCTTCAATGACGATGACGAATTTGCGCTGCTGACCCGGCATGACGAACGGCTGCTGCGCATCCTCTACGATCCGCGGCTGGTGCCGGGCATGACGGCGGCGCAGGCACTGCCACAGGTGGAAGACATCCTGGCCGAGGCCTCGGCCGGCCCGGTGTGACGAGAAAAGGACAAGACATGCGCATTCTGGATTTTCTGAGCGGTCAGTTCATCGACGTGATCCATTGGGTCGATGACAGCCGCGATACCATGGTCTGGCGGTTTGAACGCGAAGGCCATGAGATCAAGTATGGCGCCAAGCTGACCGTGCGCGAAGGGCAGGCGGCGGTGTTCGTGCACGAAGGCCAGCTGGCCGATGTGTTCACGCCGGGGCTGTATATGTTGGAAACCAACAACATGCCCATCATGACCTCGCTTCAGCATTGGGATCACGGGTTCCGTTCGCCGTTCAAGTCAGAGGTCTATTTCGTCAACACCACCCGCATGGCGGATTGGAAATGGGGCACCAAAAGCCCCATCATCTGCCGGGACCCGGAATTTGGCCCGGTGCGCCTGCGCGCCTTTGGCACCTATACCGTGCGGGTCAGCGATCCGGCGCGTTTCCTGGTGGAGATCGTGGGAACCGATGGCGATTTCACCCGCGATGAGATCGGGTTCCAGATCCGCAACATCATCGTGCAGGAGTTTTCGCGCGCCCTGGCCAGTTGCGGCATCCCGGTGCTGGACATGGCCGCCAACACGCGTGAACTGGGCCGCCTTGTCGCCAAGGAGATCGCGCCGGTGCTGGCCGAATACGGGCTGAGCCTGCCGGAGCTGTATATTGAAAACATCTCCCTCCCGCCGGCGGTGGAGGCCGTGCTGGACAAGCGCACCGCCATGGGCGTGGTGGGCAACCTGGGCGAATACATGCAGTTTCAGGCCGCCGAGGCGCTGGGCCGGGACGGCGGCGCCGGGGCAGGGGCCATGC
>CBFHYV010000278.1:0-3685 GCA_965660085.1 uncultured Paracoccaceae bacterium | reverse complement strand
CGGGCCGGGTCAGGCCGGGATGACCTGATCCAGCACCCCGCGCAGCCGCGCGACGGTGGCATCCACATCATAAAGCTTGTCCAGCCCGAACAGCCCCAGCCGGAAGGTGGAAAAGCCCTGCGGCTCATCACATTGCAGCGGCACGCCCGCGGCAATCTGCATCCCCCGCGCGGCAAAGGCACGGCCGGACTGCACCTCCGGGTCGGCCGTGTAGCTGACCACGACGCCTGGCGCGCCAAACCCCGGCGCGGCCACGGATTTCACGCCGCGCTCCGCCAGCAGGGCGCGCACCTTGTCGCCCAGCTCAAACTGCGCGTCACGCAGGCGGTCAAAGCCATAGTCGCGCGTCTCGGCCATGGTGTCCCGAAAGGCGCGCAGCCCGTCCGTGGGCATGGTGGCGTGATAGGCATGGCCGCCCTGTTCATAGGTGGCCATGATCTGGCGCCATTTCTTCAGATCCAGCACGAAACTGTCTGCCGCCGTCTCCTCCATCCGGGCCAGCGCGCGGTCCGACAGCATCACCAACCCCGCCGACGGGGTGGAGGACCAGCCCTTTTGCGGGGCGGAGATCAGCACATCCACCCCCGTGGCGCGCATGTCCACCCAGGCGCAGCCCGAAGCGATGCAATCCAACACCATCAGCGCGCCCACGTCATGCGCGGCCCGTGCCAGCGCGGCCAGATAGTCATCCGGCAGGATCACCCCGGCGGAGGTTTCCACATGCGGCGCAAAGACGATAGCGGGCTTCACCGCATGGATGCGCGCCACGACCTCCTCGATCGGGGCGGGGGCAAAGGGCGCGTCCACGGCATTGCCGACCTGCCGCGCCTTGATCACCGTGGTGTCCCGCGCGAAGGCGCCGGCCTCGAAAATCTGGCTCCAGCGGTAGGAAAACCAGCCGTTGCGCACCACCAGGACAGAGGCATCGCGGCCGAACTGCCGCGCCACGGCCTCCATCGCGTAGCTGCCGCCACCGGGGACCAGCGCCACCGCATCGGCGGCATAGACCTGTTGCAGCATCTCTGAAATGTCGCGCATCACTTTCTGAAAGGCGGCGGACATATGGTTCAGCGAGCGGTCGGTGAATACGACCGAGAATTCTTCCAGCCCGTTCGGATCAACGGAGTCGAGCAGTGCCATCGCGGCCTCCTGTGGCTTGTCTGCCCTCTGGCTAACCGCTGCCGTGCCATTTGGCAAAGCGCCGATTGCGCGCGGCGGGCGGCTACAACGGTCCCGCGCGGCGTTCCTCTGACAGCAGCACATTGGCCTCCACATTGCCGACACCGGGCAGGGTCATGATGCGGCGGCGCAGGACGCGTTCAAAATCGGGGATGTCGCGGGCCGTGACGCGCAGGCGGTAATCATACATGCCCAGCACATGTTCCACGGTCTGCACCTCCGGGATCGCGCGGACGGCGCGTTCAAAATCCTCCAGGCTGACGCGGCCCTTGGTGGCCAGCTTCACCCCCAGAAACACCGTGACGCCAAAGCCCAGCGCCTGACGGTCCAGATCCAGGCGCAGCCCGGACAGGGCGCCGGCATCACGCAGACGTTTCATGCGCCGCCATGTCGCGGGCTGGGACAGGCCCAGGCGGCGCCCCAGCTCCCCCGCGCCCAGCGTGGCATCCTCTGCCAGCGCCCGCAGGATGGCGCGGTCCGGCTCATCCAGCGCGATCATAGAGGCAGCGCCTCATCGGATTTCACGCGGGCCACATGCATCAGCGCCTCGATATCGGCGATATGCGGCAGGGCGAGGATCTTTTCGCGGTAGATCTGCTGGTAATGCGGCAGATCCCGCGCGATCAGTTGCAACCGCACATCCACCCGGCCCAGGAATGTCTGGATCTCCAGCACCTCCGGCACGGCCCGGGCGGCGGCCAGGAAATCATCGAAGGCGCGCGGCTGTGTCTTGTCCAGCGTGATGCGCAGGCTGACCTCAACCGAAAAACCCAGCGCCACCCAGTCAATCACCCCGCGCACCCCGCGCAGCACGCCCGTGGCTCGCAGCTTTTCCAGCCTGCGCCAGCAGGTTGCCGGCGCAATTCCGCAACGCTCTGCCAGGGCTGCATGGCCCAGGTCAGGTGCGGCCTGATATTGGCGCAGGATGCGCCTGTCTGTGTCGTCCAGCATGATCCATTCACCAAAACGGGATTTCAGGAATGAAAATTTAACATGGGTGGCAAACTTCAAAAACAATGAAATGCACACGCCCCGCGCGGCGGCTATCCTCCGCCCATCACGAGAGAGAGGACAAGACATGCGCGTTTATTACGACCGCGATTGCGACATCAACCTGATCAAGGACATGAAAGTGGCCATCCTGGGCTATGGCTCCCAGGGGCACGCCCATGCGCTGAACCTGCGCGACAGCGGCGCCAAGAATGTCGTCGTTGCCCTGCGCGAAGGCTCCCCTTCCGCGGCCAAGGCCGAAGGCGAAGGCCTGCAGGTCATGGGCATTGCCGAAGCCGCCGCATGGTGTGACCTGATCATGTTCACCATGCCCGACGAGCTGCAGGCCGAAACCTACAAGAAATACGTCCATGACAACCTGCGCGACGGTGCGGCGATTGCCTTTGCCCACGGCCTGAATGTGCATTTCGGCCTGATCGAGCCGAAGGCCGGCGTGGATGTCATCATGATGGCGCCCAAGGGCCCCGGCCACACCGTGCGTGGCGAATACACCAAGGGCGGCGGCGTGCCCTGCCTGGTGGCCGTGCATCAGAACGCCTCCGGCCGCGCGCTGGAAATCGGCCTGTCCTATTGCTCCGCCATCGGCGGCGGCCGCTCTGGCATCATCGAGACCAACTTCCGCGAGGAATGCGAAACCGACCTGTTCGGTGAGCAGGCCGTGCTCTGCGGTGGCCTGGTAGAGCTGATCCGCATGGGCTTCGAGACGCTGGTCGAGGCCGGCTACGAGCCCGAGATGGCCTATTTCGAGTGTCTGCACGAGGTGAAGCTGATCGTGGACCTGATCTACGAAGGCGGCATCGCGAACATGAACTACTCCATCTCCAACACGGCGGAATATGGCGAATATGTCTCCGGCCCGCGCGTGCTGCCCTATGATGAGACGAAGGCCCGCATGAAGGCGATCCTGACGGACATCCAGACCGGCAAGTTCGTGCGCGATTTCATGCAGGAGAACGCCGTGGGCCAGCCCTTCTTCAAGGGCACGCGCCGCCTGAACGACGAACATCAGATCGAAGCGGTCGGCGAAAAGCTGCGCGGCATGATGCCCTGGATTTCCGCCGGCAAGATGGTGGACAAGTCCAAGAACTGATTGCGCCCAGCCCACGGCTGTGGCCAGAAACGGGGGCGCCCTGCTGGGCGCCCCTTGTGCATTTTCGGGGCCGTTTCATGGCGCGTCTGGCCTGGCCCGCGCCACCATCCGCCCCGCCCTGATCGGAGATCATCCATGACCCCGCCCACCCCCCAGCCCAAGGACTGGGCCATGGTGCTGACCCTCGGCTGTGTCTGGGGGGCGACCTTTCTGCTGATTGAAATCGCGCTGCGCGGCATCACGCCGCTGTGGCTGGCGGCGGCGCGCATCGGCTTTGCCGCCGCGCTGACGCTGCTGATCTGGCGTCTGCGGGGCGCGCGGCTGTTCCACGCGCCGCCACCGCGCAGCGCCTGGGCCACGCTGGCGGTGATCGGTTCGCTGAGCTCAGCCGTGCCGTTCATGCTG
>CBFHYV010000277.1:0-3686 GCA_965660085.1 uncultured Paracoccaceae bacterium | reverse complement strand
GCAATCCCCGGCACGGCCACGCCGATGCGCCAGCCGCCATCCGCGCTGCGCGTGATGTCATGCACGCCCGCGATCTTCTTGAGGTCAATCAGATCATCGGGCTGCACCATGCCCGCGCGCATCTGCACCAGCACATCCGTGCCCCCGGCCAGAAAGCGCGTGATGCCGCCCGCCTGCGCCGCAATGGTGCTGGCGGCGCGGAAATCCGTTGGACTGTGATAGTTCATGTTCCCTCCTGCTGGCCCGGCGGGGCGGCCGGGCCGCCCCTGGCTGTGCCGGGTATTTTCCCTTGGTCTAGCACGCGATCTTTGACGAGGTCGAGAGATCCGGGATCACCTTGCATAGGGGTCTGGCAGCGCGGGCAGCACCTGCCCCACGCAGGCGCCGAACCCCACGCGGAACCCGTCCCCCAGCGCCGCGCCGCGCAGGGTAACGGTATCGCCATCCTCCAGGAAACAGCGCGTCTGGCCATCGGGCAGGCGCAGCGGGTCCTGCCCGTTCCAGGCAAGTTCCAGAAGCGCGCCACGCTGCGCCCGCTCTGGCCCCGAAACCGTGCCAGAGCCCAGCAGATCCCCCACGTTCATGGGGCAGCCCGAAGTGCTGTGATGGGCCAGTTGCTGCGCAGCGGAAAAATACATCTGCCGGTAATTCGTGCGGGCAATCACGCATTCCGCACCCTGCGCGGGCGTCAGCCCGACCTCCAGCGCGATGTCATAGAGCGTCGGGTGCGGCTCTGCCAGATGCGGCAGCAGGGGGCGTTCCGGCGCGGGCGTGGCGGCGCGGAAGGGCGCAAGGGCGGCGCGCGGCACGATCCAGGGGCTGATGGTTGTGGCGGTGGCCTTGGACTGAAACGGGCCAAGCGGCTGGTATTCCCAGGCCTGGATATCCCGCGCGGACCAGTCATTCAGCAGCACATAGCCAAAGATCATCGCGTCCGCCTCGGCCACCGTCACCGGCCCGTCAGAGGGCTGGCCGACGATGGCGCCCAGTTCCAGCTCAAAATCAAACCGCTGGCTGGGCGCAAACACCGGCAGATCCGCATCCGGCGCCTTGATCTGCCCCCAGGGCCGCCGCACCCCGGTGCCGGACACCACAACCGAGGACGCCCGCCCGTTATAGCCGATGGGCATGGACAGCCAGTTGGGCGGCAAGGCGTTGTCAGGCCCGCGGAACATGGTGCCCACATTCTGCGCGTGATGGCGGGAGGCATAGAAATCCGTGAACTCCGCCACGGTGAAGGGCATCACCATGCGCTGCCCGGCCTGTGGCAGCAGATAGTCCGCCAGCCGCCGCGCCTCTGGCGCGCCCGCGGCCAAAAGCTCGGTCAGGGAGGCGCGAAAGGCGGCCCAGGTGGCTGGGCCCAGCGCCATGAATTCCGTCCAGTCGCCATAGGCGAAGATGTCGTCGCCCTCGGGCAGGCGCAGCAGGCCGTCGGCCTCCATCGCCGTGATGTCCAGGATCATGTCACCGATCGCCACCCCGCAATGGGCGGCGTCCTCTTCCACCTGGAAACTGCCGCAGGGCAGATTGTTCAGCGGAAAATCGGTGTCCGGCGCATTGGCGCTTTCGACCCAGCTGTGCTTAAGCGGCATCTGCGCTCCTCTCTCGGGCGGGGGGACGGGGGTCACTTCGTGCCGGGCCTGCCGTCGAATTTCTTTTCCAGGCTCGTCCAGCAGTCGATGTAGTCATCCTGCAAAGGGGCCTCTTGCGCGGCAAAGCGGGTCAGGTGCTGGGGGAAGCGGGTTTCAAACATGAAGGACATGGTGTTGTCCAGCTTGTCCGGGCCAAGATTGGCGTTGGACGCGCCCTCAAAGGCGGTGCGGTCCGGCCCGTGCGGCAGCATCATGTTGTGCAGGCTCATCCCGCCGGGGACAAAGCCCTGCGGCTTGGCATCATACTGGCCATAGATGTTGCCCATAAGCTCGGACATGATGTTCTTGTGATACCACGGCGGGCGGAAGGTGTTTTCCGCCACCATCCAGCGTTCCCGGAACAGCACGAAATCGATGTTCGCCGTGCCCGGCGCGCCCGAAGGCGCCGTCAGCACCGTAAAGATCGACGGATCGGGATGATCAAACAGGATGGCCCCCACGGGGCAATAGGCGCGCAGGTCATATTTGCAGGGCGCGTAATTGCCATGCCAGGCCACCACGTCCAGCGGGCTTTGGCCGATCTGCGTCTGGTGGAACTGCCCGCACCATTTGATGGTCAGTGTGCTGGGCACCTCCCGGTCCTCAAAGGCGGCGACGGGGGCCTTGAAATCCCGCGGATTGGCCATGGCATTGGCCCCGATCGGCCCGCGGGCGGGCAGCTCGAACGTCTGGCCGTAGTTTTCACAGACAAAGCCGCGGCAGGGGCCTTCCAGAACCTCAACCCGATAGACCAGCCCGCGCGGCAGAATGGCGATCTCCTTCGGGGCGATGTCGATCACGCCCAGTTCCGTGCAAAACCGCAGCCGCCCCTGCTGGGGCACCACCAGCAATTCGCTGTCCGCGGAATAGAAATAGCTGTCCACCATGGATTGCGTGACCAGGTAGATATGGCTGGCCATGCCCACCTGGGTGTTCACATCGCCCGCGGTGGTCATGGTGCGCATGCCCGTCAGCCATGTCAGCCCGTCCTGCGTCGGCACCGGGTCCCAGCGATACTGGCCCAGGCTGATGACGTCCGGGTCCACATGGGGTGCGGTTTTCCAATAGGGCAGATCGATCCGGCTGTAGCGCGCCGAATGCTTGACCGAGGGCCGGATCCGGTAGACCCAGGTGCGCTCTGGCGGGTGCACGGTGAAGGCCGTGCCGGACAGCTGTTCCCCATACAGGCCATAGTTGCATTTCTGGGGCGAGTTCCTGCCCTGCGGCAGGGCACCCGGCAGGGCCTCGGTCTCGAAGTCATTGCCGAAACCGGGCATGTAGCCTTCATGCGTGCCCGGATGGGACGGGGCGCGCACCATGCCCTGCGGCAGATCGAAATGCGTCATGGGACCTCCTGCTTTTGCGCAAACGGGGTGTTTGCGCAAAACCTATCGGGCGCGGCCATTTCAGGACAGGGGTATTTTGCAAGCGCTGGCATCGGCGCGGCTGACGCTGACCCGCGCCGGCGGGCTCAGCCCCAGATCAGGATGGCCCCCGCCATCGCCGCCGAAAGCACGGCCAGGACGATCCCCAGCACCACCGACAGGCGGTTGAGCAAGGGTGTGGGCGCGAAGCACACGCTGCACCGGCTACGGCCAAAGCGCAGGTGATGGTCACAGGCCGTGCAGAAAAACACCCGCAGGCCCTTGAGGTGTCCCGAGCCATTGGTGCGAAGGCTCATATGATCCGACATGTCGGCTCCCGTAGATTGTTGGTGACGCTCTGAGGACCCACAGTATCGTCCATTTCCCCACCCCTGTCAGAGCGCACAGGGCTAAGGGCAGGTGCTCTGACGGGCAGTGGCGCACCGTTCGATAGGATATTTTGGCAGAAAGCATCGTTTTTGATCGGTGCGGCGCCCCGCGTCCTCTTGCGGGATGCCGCAGGCCACACAGCCGGCGGAACACAATGCATGGACAAAACGCACGCAGCGGGAATGGCCGATGCGGCGGGTCACAGTCTGCGCGGCGGCGCCGTCCGGTCCCCGGGGACCACGCCACCCAGCGCAATGCAAAAACCCCGCGCGGCCAAGCCAAGCGCGGGGTTGAACCGATT
>CBFHYV010000276.1:0-3738 GCA_965660085.1 uncultured Paracoccaceae bacterium | reverse complement strand
GGTGAATGTCAAGAATTGCATCATGCCCCGCTGCCTGGGGTGAATTGGGGGCCAGAACATGGTTGATACAGTGGGTACGATTGCCAATGAGGCGTTGACCGGAACCAACGACGCCGATCAGATCACCGGCATGGGCGGCAGCGATACGCTGGATGGCCTCGGCGGAAATGACATCCTCAACGGCGACGGCGTTGAAAACGGCATTCAGACCACCTCTGGCTCGGCCACCATCCCCACAACCTCCCAGACCATTGCGCTGAACCTCAATGCCCCGGACATCTCCGGCGCGGCATCCGTGTGGATCAACGGGCTGGTCTCCAACACGGCGGTGTCCTCCACCACCATCAACGTGGCCATCGTCATGGACGTGTCCGGCAGCACCGGCAGCACGGGCACGGGCCTGTCTGTCGGGGATCTGAACGGCGACGGCGCGAACAACACCATCCTGGACGGCGAGATCGGCGCAGTTGACGCGATCCTGAACTCGCTCATCGATGATGTGAACGCCCCCGATGCCAATGTGGGCCTGATCGGCTTCTCCTCCTCTGCCTCCCTGATCGGCAGCGCGGTGGCGGCGGCAGATACGAACGGCAACAACACTTATGACATCACGGACGCGGCGGCCACGCAGCGGTCTGGCGGCGGCACGGATTTCGAAGCCGCGCTGCAAAGCGCGGTCAGCTATTTCCAGGGTAAGGCGGATGAGGCCAACTACCTGTTCTTCCTGTCGGACGGATATGGCTATGGCAGCTACACCGATGAGCTTCAGACGCTGGCAGGCCTGAACACCACCATCCGCGCCATCGGCGTTGGCGGCGGCGCCAGCCTGCCCCAACTGCAGACGATTGATGCCAATGCGGTTGTGGTCACGGACCTCAGCGCGCTGAACGCGACGATCGTGACGCCCCCGGTGCAGGCCGCGGATATCGACTATCTGGAAGTCACGCTGAACGGCCAGGTGGTGGAAACCATCGATGCCAGCGCGCTGACCTCCACCGCCCTGGGCCTGCGCTATGAAACGCGCCTGTCTGGCCTGGATACAGAGGCCGACGATGATGTGAGCGTCCGGGTCGTGGCCTCTGACGTGGACGGCACGGTTGCCGTGGCCAGCCAGACCATTGAGAACCCCGGCATTGACCCCGACGCGGGCGATGATGTGCTGCGCGGCGGCGATGGCGAAGATACCCTGTCCGGCGGTGACGGGAATGACTCGCTCTATGGCGAAGGCAATGATGATGTGCTCTTCGGCGGGCGCGGCGCGGATGTGTTCTATTTCAGCGCCACCGGCGGCGGCAACGATGCCATCTATGATTTCGAGGTCGGGATTGACCGCATCGTCGTGGATGGCGTCAGCTATGGCGACATCACCATCACCCCCGGCCCGGATGGCGAATTCATCCTGTCCTGGACCGATGGGGATCCCATCACCGTCGAGCTGAACCCCGGCCCCCCCGGCAGCGGCCCCGGCGGCGCGCTGAGCACCGGTGACCTGGGCGTGGCGCCCGCGGATCTGCGCTATATGGATGATCTGATCCAGGATGACACCCTAGCGCCCGGCCAGGACCTGGTCATGGACCTGCTGGTGGGCAATGTCGGCGAGGACAATGCCACCGCCATCACCACCTTCTATTGGTCCGCCGATGACACCCTGGATGGCGGCGATACCGTCGTGGCCACGTTCGATCATGGCATGATCGACGGCGGGGTCGAGGTGGACAGCCAGGACATCACCATCGCCTATGACGTGCTGGAACCGCTGGGCGATGGCTTCATCATCCCCGTGCTGGACGCCGCAGGCGCCGTGGATGAGGCCGATGAGGCCAACAACACCGGCCCGGCCCGCAGCTTCTCCATCGACCGCGCGGACCTAACGATTTCCGCGATCAGCCTGTCCCACACCGATATCTCGGATCGGGACAACTTCCGCGCCTTCATCACCGTTGCGAATGAAGGCAGCACGGAGGCCGCAGGCGCGACCACCTTCTACTATTCCGCCGACATGGTGCTGGACGCCAATGACACTGCGCTGGGCGTTGACACGCATGGCACGCTGGACGCCGGAGATGTGGATGACAATGAACGCCTGCGCATCTACACCGATGATGTGCTGGCAGCTTCCGGCACGGACCTGACGGGCTATATCATCGCCAAGATCGATGCCGATGACAGCGTGGCAGAGACCGATGAAGCCAACAATGTCATCGTGTCCGAGGAAATCACGCTGCGCGTGGTGGAAACCCCGGCCGATGACGCCGATCTGGTGATCGAGAGCCTGACCACCCGCGACGCGGACCTGGCGCTGGGCGAGGATCTGTTCCTGCGCGCGGCAATCGCCAATACCGGTGGCACGGATGCGGGCAAGAGCGCCACGACCTACTACTGGTCCGCAACCGATACGTTCGACAGCGCCACTGCCGTCGAGATCGGCTCCGACAACCACGGCAGCCTGGATGCCGGCGAACGTGACGGCAACGAAAGCACCCGCATCCGCTTTGAGGCTGTCGAGGCGCTGGGCTCTGGCTATGTCTTCGGGGTGATCGACGCCGCCGATGAGATCGCCGAAGGCGATGAGGCCAACAATGTCTCTGACGCGCTGGCCATCACGGTGGCGGCTGACACCGACGCAGCCGATCTGAGCGTGACGATGAGCGTGGCGAATGTGGATCTGGCCGCGGGTGAGGATCTGGAAATCACGCTGGAGGCCTCCAACACCGGCACCGTCACCGCGCGCGGCACCATGACCACCATCTACTGGAGCGCCGATGCCACCTTTGATGCAGGCGACGTGCAGATCGGCACCGATGGCCACGGCAGCCTGAGCGCGGGCGAGGTGGATGACAACGAAGGTCTGGATGTGGACTACGCTGCGCTGGCCTTCCTGGGCGACGGCTTCATCTTTGCCAAGATCGACGCCACCGACAGCGTCAGCGAGAGCGACGAGGACAACAACGTCTCCGCTGCCATCGCCATCACGGTCGACAGCGCCGATGACGCGGACCTCATGGTGACGGACATGCGCGTGGTCGATGGCCGCCTGCGCGATGGCGAGGATTTCTTCGTCTATCTGGATGTGGAAAACAACGGCGACACGGACGCGCGCTCCGTCGAAACGGCGATCTTCTGGAACCCGACGGACGTGTTTGACGAGGCACAGGCCGAGATGCTGGCCAGCGACCACCACGGCCTGCTGCGCGCCGGCGAGCGTGAGAGCGACGAGCGCACCCGCATCCGCTATGAGGCGGTGGAACATCTGGGCGATGGCTTCATCTTCGCCCGGATCGACAACGCCGGCGACATCGATGAGATCAACGATCTCGACAACCTGTTCGGTGGCACGGCGCTCGATCTGCTCTGATCTGCCCCCTCCAACACGCATTGCTTCGGCAGGGTCTTTGATGGCCCTGCCGAAAGCGTTTTCAGTCATCGCACTCCGACCCAGCCCGTATTGAGGCGCCATGCCGCCTGCGCGGCGCAACGGGCCACTGATCCGATCACACCCCCACCGCGTATCAGGATGGACACGCGCGGAGGAGTGAACGTGACCTGCTCCCCTGAAAAGTCCGCAGTTTGAAGTTAGCCTGTTCTCTCACCGAGGAGACAGACGATGCGGAAAAGCCGTTTCAGCGAAGAGCAGATCATTGGCATCCTGAAGGAGCACCAAGCCGGGATAGGTGCCAAGGACCTCTGCCGGAAGCACGGGATCAGCGATGGCACGTTCTACAAGTGGCGCTCGAAGTA
>CBFHYV010000275.1:0-3753 GCA_965660085.1 uncultured Paracoccaceae bacterium | reverse complement strand
GGCCCTGGCCCGGCAGGCGGCGCGGCTGGCCTGGGTTGGCTATCTGTCCACCACGGGCGTCTATGGCGATCACGGCGGCGGCTGGGTTGACGAAACCACGCCACTGACCCCGGCCACCTCACGCGGGCAGGCCCGCGTGCGCGCAGAGGCTGACTGGGCCGCCATCCCCGGCCTGCCGCTGCATCTGTTTCGGCTGGCGGGCATCTATGGGCCGGGCCGCAGCGCGCTGGACCGGCTGCGCGCGGGCATGGCGCGGCGCATCGTGAAGCCGGGGCAGGTGTTCAGCCGCATCCATGTGGCCGATATCGCCGGTGTGCTGGCGGCCTCCATGCAGCGGCCCGCGCCCGGCACGGCCTATAACCTGGCCGATGACATGCCCGCCCCGCCGCAGGACGTGATTGCCTGTGCCGCCGATCTGCTCGGCATGGCCCCGCCCCCCGAGGAACCCTTCGAGACGGCGCAGATGTCCCCGATGGCGCGCAGCTTTTATTCGGAAAGCAAGCGTGTGGACAACAGCCGGTTCAAGCAGCAGCTTGGCGTGCAACTGCGCTACCCCGATTACCACGCAGGGCTGAGGGCGATCCTGGGCGGCGATCAGTCTTCCACGAAGTAATTCGCGTCGATCTCGCAGATCTCGAAGGTTTCGGTGACGCGCAGGCCCACGCGGTGGCGGATCATCAGCCGCGCCAGACGCGCCCCGTCAATCAGGATCACGCGCTGGCTGACGCGGCCCGCAAATTCCCGCGCGCCGGAGGAGAATTCAGACGTGGTGACAAAGACACCCTTGCTGGCGTTTTCGCCGGTCATCGACCCGATGAAGCCCTGAATGGCCGGCCGCCCGACGGTATTGCCGGGCTGATAGCGTTTGGCCTGGATGTAGATGGCATCCAGCCCAAGGGCATCTTCGCGGATCACACCGTCAATGCCGCCATCGGCAGAATATTGCGTGACCTGCCCCGCATCCACATCCCCGCCGCCATAGCCCATGGCCACCAGCAAATCGACGACCAACTGCTCGAACCGCTGGGGGGAGAGGCGCAGGACCGATTGCAACACCTCATCCTCTGTCGCGGCGGTGATTTCGGCATGGGCGCTGCGCAGGATTGCGTCCGGGGTTTCGGCGGGTGTGGCGTGCTCCACCTCTGGCAACGGCTGCGCCGCTTTCTTCTCTGATGCGAAGGCGGTGTCCTGCCAATCAGTGAATTTCTGATAGGATTTCAGAGTCGGGATGTTCAGCTTTTCAGGGTGATCTTTCAGCGCCTGTCTGCCCAGATCCGTGATTTCGTGCTGGCCCCGCCGGACCGAGCGAAGCAGCCCGGCCTTGCCCAGATAGGTCCGTGCCCAGTGAACGCGGTTGTCAAACAGCTTCGCCTTGCCGCTGGGTATGCGTTCCTCCGCTTCCTCGGGTGTGACGGCATACAGCTCTTTTAGGACCGGCAGAATGTCCTTCACGCTGCTGTGGCCCTCGGCAAAGGCTTGCAGCACCGGGCGCATCATGGACTGGAAATCCGGGATGGGCATCAGCCCGCGCCCAGTGTGTTCAGCACCTTTGCCACGATATGTTCGGCGTTCATGCCTGCGGTGGCATACATGTCACGCGGGCTGGACTGGTCGATGAAGATGTCCGGCAGCACCATGGAGCGGTATTTCAGCCCGCTGTCGAACACGCCGGCCTCGGCCAGGAACTGCGCCACATGGCTGCCAAAGCCGCCGATGGCGCCTTCCTCGATGGTGATCAACGCTTCATGCTCGCGCGCCAGTTGCAGGATCAGCGCCTCGTCCAGCGGTTTCGCAAAGCGCGCATCGGCGATCGTGGGCGTGATGCCGTGATCCGCCAGCGCCTCGGCGGCGCGCAGGGTTTCGCCCAGCCGCGTGCCGAAGGACAGCAGCGCCACCCGCGTCCCTTGGCGGATCATGCGGCCCTTGCCGATGGGCAGGGGCTGGCCCCGTTCCGGCATGGTCACACCTTCGCCTTCGCCGCGGGGATAGCGGAAGGCGATCGGCCCGTCGTCATGCGCGGCGGCGGTGGCCACCATGTGGCGCAGCTCGGCCTCATCGGCGGCGGCCATCACAACCATGCCGGGCAGGTTGGCTAGGAAGGCCACATCAAAGCTGCCGGCATGGGTCGCGCCATCGGCGCCCACCAGCCCGGCGCGGTCAATGGCAAAGCGCACCGGCAGGCGCTGGATGGCCACATCATGCACCACCTGGTCATAGCCGCGCTGCAGGAAGGTGGAATAGATCGCGCAGAAGGGCCGCATCCCCCCTGCCGCCAGACCGGCGGCAAAGGTCACGCCATGCTGTTCGGCGATGCCCACGTCAAAGCAGCGCGAGGGGTAGCGTTCCGCCATCAGGTTCAGGCCGGTGCCATCGGGCATGGCCGCGGTGACGGCGCAGATGCGGGGGTCATCCTTGGCCTCTTGCACCAGCGCCTCGGCGAAGACCTTGGTATAGCTGGGCGCGTTGGACGGCGCCTTGACCTGCGCGCCGGTGGGACTGTCAAATTTCGCGGTGGCGTGGCCCTTGTCCTGGCGGCCTTCGGCGGGGGCATAGCCCTTGCCCTTGACCGTCAGCGCATGGATCAGCACCGGCCCCGTGGCGCGCGCCTGCACCGTGCGCAACAGCGGCAGCAGCTGGTCCATGTCATGCCCGTCGATGGGACCGATGTAGGAGAACCCCAGCTGTTCAAACAGCGTGCCGCCCACGGCCATGCCCTTCAGCGCGTCGCGCGCGCGCTTGGCGCCTTCGCGGAAGGGTTCGGGCAGCATGCTGACGGCGCCCTTGGCGGCGGCCTTGAAATCCTGGAACGGCTCGCCCGCATACAGGCGGCTGAGATAGGCCGAAAGTGCGCCCACCGGGGGCGCGATGCTCATCTCATTGTCATTGAGGATGACGATCAGCCGCTTTTTCAGGTGGCCGGCGTGGTTCATTGCCTCAAAGGCCATGCCGGCGGACATGGCACCATCGCCGATGACGGCGATGGCGTCGCCCAGCCCTTCGGGGCAGGCGCCGCCCAGGTCCCGCGCCACCGAAAACCCCAGCGCCGCGGAGATGGAGGTTGAGCTATGCGCCGCGCCGAACGGATCATAGGGGCTTTCGGAGCGTTTGGTGAAGCCCGACAGCCCGTCTTTCTGGCGCAGGGTGCGGATGCGGTCCCGCCGCCCGGTCAGGATCTTGTGGGGGTAGCTTTGGTGGCTGACATCCCAGATGATCTTGTCCTTGGGGGCGTTGAACACCGCGTGCAGCGCCACGGTCAGTTCCACCACGCCCAGCCCGGCCCCCAGGTGCCCGCCGGTTTCCGAAACCGCGGCGATGGTTTCGTGCCGCAGGTCACGGGCCAGCCGGGCCAGGTCCGCGTCGCTCATCGACTTGAGATCGGCGGGGGAGCGCACGCGGTCCAGAATGGGGGTGTCAGAGCGGTCAGGCATCGGGGTTTCCTCGCGTCACGTCCTGCGCGCGATAACGAAGCGCGCAGCCTGCTGCAACCGGGCGGCGCCGGCACCGTAGCAGTCTAGCGCCGCACAGGCATTGTCCACCAATTCGGCGGCGCGTTGCCGGGCGCCATCTGCGCCCAGCAGCGAAACAAAGGTGGCCTTGCCCGCCGCGGCATCCTTGCCCACGGCTTTGCCCATCTCGGCCGCATCGCCGGTCAGGTCCAGCAGATCATCGGCGATCTGGAACGCCAGGCCCAGGGCTGCGGCATAGCGGCCCAGCGGCGCCGGATCGGCCGCCGCCAGCCGTGGCCCGGCCTGC
>CBFHYV010000274.1:0-3843 GCA_965660085.1 uncultured Paracoccaceae bacterium | reverse complement strand
CCTGGAAAGCCAGCCGGACCTGGGGCTGGACGCGCCCGGCCCGCGTCCTGCCGCCCCGGATTCGGCGACTGGCGCCTCTGCCCCGGTGCGGCCGCCCAGCAGCGGCAGGGCACAACTGCCCGACATCGACAGCCTCAACAGCACGCTGGACAGCGCCACCGCGCAGCGCGGGTTGAAAGGCCGGGACACCCGCGCCGCGCGCGACACATCTGATGCCGGGCGGCGCGGGTTTGGCCTGGCGCTGCTGTTGGGGTTGGTGGGCGCTTGGCTTTATATCTTTGAGGACAGCATCGGCAGCGGCATCCCCGAATTGCGCAGCGCGCTGGATGCCTATGTGCTGGCCGTGGATGCCGCCCGCGCCTGGCTGCATGACAGGCTGGATCTGCTGGCAAGTCAACTCAAGGGCGACTGATCCGCAACCGCCCCGCCTTCGCCCCCTTGCCAGCACGCCGCCGCCCCGCCATGCTCTGCCGCAATTCGCGCATGGGCAACAGGAGGCACGCAAATGGACGGTTTGGTTGGCGAAAACGATTTGGGCCCGGTGGTCGAGGCCGACAAGGCCCATGTGTGGCACCACCTGATCCAGCACAAACCCTTTGAAACCAGCGATCCGCGCATCATCGTCGAAGGGCGTGGCATGCGTGTGTGGGACCAGAAGGGCAAGGAACATCTGGACGCGGTCTCTGGCGGGGTGTGGACGGTCAATGTGGGCTACGGGCGGGAACGCATTGCCCGCGCCGTCTATGACCAGATCCTGAAGCTGAACTATTTTGCCGGCGCCGCGGGTTCCATCCCCGGTGCGCGCTTTGCCGAACGGCTGATCGACAAGATGCCGGGCCTGTCCCGCGTCTACTACTGCAACTCCGGCTCGGAGGCGAATGAGAAGGCGTTCAAGATGGTCCGCCAGATCGCGCACAAGCGCCACGGCGGGCGCAAGCACAAGATCCTGTATCGGGACCGCGACTATCACGGCACCACCATCGGCTGCCTGTCCGCCGGCGGCCAGCAGGAGCGCAACGCCCAATACGGCCCCTTTGCCCCGGGTTTCGTGCAGGTGCCCCATTGCCTGGAATATCGCGCGCAATGGGATCTGGAGGGCGAGGCCTATGGCGAACGCGCCGCCGATGCCATTGAGGAGGTCATCCTGGCCGAAGGGCCGGACACGGTGGGCGCGCTCTGCCTGGAGCCGGTCACCGCCGGTGGCGGGGTCATCGCGCCCCCGCCCGGATACTGGCCCCGCGTGCAGGAAATCTGCCGCAAGTATGACATCCTGCTGCATATTGATGAGGTCGTCTGCGGACTGGGCCGCACGGGCACCTGGTTTGGCTATCAGCACTATGGCATCCAGCCCGATATGGTGACCATGGCCAAGGGCGTGGCCTCCGGCTATGCCGCCATCGCCTGCCTTGTGACCACCGAATCCGTGTTCGAGATGTTCAAGGACGATGCCAGCGACCCGATGAACTATTTCCGCGATATCTCCACCTTCGGCGGCTGCACCGCCGGCCCGGCAGCGGCGCTGGAAAACATGGCGATCATCGAGGAAGAGGGCCTGTTGGACAACACAACCGCCATGGGCGCCTACATGACCGATCAGCTGCACGCCCTGCAGGATCGCCACGCCGTGATCGGCGATGTGCGCGGCAAGGGCCTGTTCCTGGGCGCGGAACTGGTGGCCGACCGCGCCAGCCGCGAACCGGCCGAGGAAAAGCGCGTGCAGGCCGTGGTGGCCGATTGCATGGCCCAGGGCGTAATCATCGGGGCCACCAACCGCTCCGTTCCGGGATACAACAACACGCTGTGTTTCAGCCCGGCGATGATCGCCACGCGCGACGATATCGATGAGATCATCGGTGCCGTGGATGGCGCGCTGACCCGCGTGTTCGGCTGACAGCCGGCGCGCATTGCCGGGTCAGGGCAGCAAGACAGCCTCGACCCGGCGATTGGCCAGCCGCCCGGCCCGGGTCAGGTTGCTGGCGATTGGGGCCAGAAAGCCAATCCCCTCCGCGCTGACCTGCGCCGCGGGCACGTCCCATTGGCGCAGCAGCCGCTGACGCACGGCCTCCGCGCGCTGCCGCGACAGGGCCAGATTGGCAGGCAGCGAGCCTTCGGCATCGGTATGGCCCACCAGCATCACCCGCCGGGCCGGATCGGCGCGCAGATAGGCGGCAAGCGATTCCAGCATGGGCGAGGGCGCGGCCTCCAGCGCCGAGGCGCCGCTGGCGAAGGACAGGTCCGCCAGCACCACATGCCCGGCCTGTTCCAGCGCGGCGCCGACCGCGGGCAAACCGGCCGCAGCTGGCCCGGCCCCGGACGTGGACAGGGCGAAGGGGTCACCGCCAACGCCACCCCCCGGTGGGCTTTGGGTCGGTGCCGTATCGGCCAAGGCATCGGCACCCTCTGTCCCCGCCGTGGCAATCGTGGGGGCCGCGCCCTCAACCGCAGGTGCGGCCACGGTGATCATCTGCACATGGCCCGCGCCACCGCCCCGGCTGACCAGCAGTGACGCGGTATGGGGCTGTTGCGCATCCGGGGCCGGGCGCTGCGCGCTGAGATAGTAGTAATCGGCGAAATCCACCGCCATGACAGACGGCGGCAGCACCTCGATCGCATAGCGGAAATCGAAGCCGCCGCAGTCCGGCGCCGTGCATTCATACAAGATGCGGAACCCCGCCTGGCGCAGCCCCTCGCGCAGGGGGGCGGCAATCTGCATGATGGTGGCGCTGCTTTGCGGCAGGGCCCAGGCCCGGCGATGCACGGCCCCCTCAACGGGCTGCACCGCGAAATCCGTCTGCCAGGGCCCCAGCGCAAGGCCGTGAATGGCATGGGGCACGCGGTCCTCATGGCGCATCTGCCCGGCCTGCGGCACGGGCAGATCGGCGGCGCCGGCGGATGACGGCAGGATCAGACCGCCCGCAAGCCACAGCCCCGCCCAGAGGGCACAGGCCCGGCCACGGGCATCAGCGCGCCTGGGCGTGATACTCATCGTTGGGGCGCATGTCCGTCGCGCTGGCGACGCGGTTGGTCATGTTGAAGAACCCTGCGACATTGGCGATGTCCCAGATGTCACGGTCCGAAAACCCGGCGTCGCGCAGCGACTCGCGGTCATATTCCGCGATCTCGGCGCTGTTGCGGGTCAGCTTTTCGGCGAAGGCCAGCATCGCCCGGTGACGATAGGACAGGTCCGCGACGCGCCAGTTCATCACCAGCATCTCGCCCAGTTTCGGATCACCGGACAGCTCCCGCACGGCCGCCCCATGCGCCGTCAGGCAATAGAAACAGCGGTTGATGGCTGACACCACAACCGCGATCATCTCGCGCTCCAGCTTGCTCAGGCCGCTGTCGGCCAGCATCAGCTCATTGTACATGGCGGTAAAGGCGTTGAGCTTGGCCACGTCAAAGGCATAGGCCCGCAGCACGTTGGGCACCATGCCCAGCTTGTCCTGGCAGACCTCGAAATAGCGCGCGGTCTCCGGCGGCAACGGGTCCGCCTGGGGCAGGTTCAGGGCGGTGGGCTGGTCGGCTGTCTCGGCGCTCATGGCGCGGTCTCCTCATGGGGTAAGGCCCTATAGTGATAGCGCCCCGCCGGAACCATGCCAAGCGAGCGATAGAGCGCGCTGGCGGCCTCGTTGTCCTCTGTCGCCAGGGCGGCGATCCATTCCGCGCCCCAATCGGCGGCCCAGATGGCGGCGGCGCGCACCATCCAGCCCGCCAGCCCGCCCCGCCGCGCAGCGGGGCGCAGATACAGCGCGTGCAGCACGGCAATATCGCCATCCAGCGCGCAGAACCCGGCGCCGCCGGGCTTGTCATGCAGGCGGCCCAGAACGGCGGTGTGGGGCGCAC
>CBFHYV010000273.1:0-3851 GCA_965660085.1 uncultured Paracoccaceae bacterium | reverse complement strand
CCGGCCCCACCGCCAGCGACAGCCACAGCCCGGCCATCACCGCCAGCGTCAGCAGGATCAGCAACCGCCGGCTCATCGCCCCGCCTCATCCGCTGCGCGGCGCAGGGCGGCGACAGCGGTGATGATATGGGGGGTCGCGCAGGTCCAGTGCTGATCCATGCCCAGGGTCAGGCGCGTGGCGCCAGGAATGCGATCCACCGCCGGATGGGCCGGGGCGTCCTCCGCGCGGGAACCGCCGGGATAGGGCGAAGGCGTCAGGATGAACTCGGGCGCGGTCAGCACCAGAACCTCCAACGGCAAATGCCCGCCAAAGGGAAAGCCCGCTGCAAGTGCCGCGTTTTCATGGCCCGCCGCGCGCAGGATCTCGGCCGACAGGCCGGATTGCCCGGCTGTCCAGCCATTGGCGCCATAGGTCACGCTGCGCGGGCGGTCCGCTTCCGGCGGCGGGCGCAGGCGCGCAAGGGCCGCGTCAAATTCCGCCAGAACGTCCGCCGCGCGGTCAGCCCGGCCCAGCAGTGCGCCCATGCGGGTGACATCGCGGCGAATGTCCGCCAGCGTGCTGCCATGGTCAAAGGTTTCCACCCGCACGCCCAGACGGCGCAGCATGGACACCGTGGCGCGTTCGGTATAGCGGCCCGCCAGCACCAGATCCGGGCGCAGCAGAAAGATCTGCTCGGCATCCGTAGCCACCTTGGGCAGGTCACGCGCCTGCTCAACGATGGCGGAGCTGCGCGGATCCATGGACAGGCGCGAGACCGCCGCGATCTGCCCCGGCGCCGCCAGCATCACCGCCAGCTGATCCGTGCAAACATTCAACGACACCACCCGCGCCGGCATCTCAGCCCGCGCGGGTGTCAGGGCCAGCGCCGCGACAAGGCCGATCAGCCCCGCCGCGACACGCAGCCAGAGATCAGAACGACGTGCGGACACCGAAGAACACCGACCGGCCCGGCATGTTGTAGCCGCCCGAGGTCTCGTAATCTTCGTCGGTCAGGTTTTCCACGCGCAGATAGGCTTCGGTGCTGGCGGTCAGATCATAGCCGAGGCTGGCGTTGAACAGCGTGTAATCGCCCACCTTTTGATCCGCCGGGGCGAAGGCGCTGGCCTCCACATCCGCAACGCGGCGCATCTCGATGCTGGCAGAGCTGCGGCCCAGGTCGGCCTCCAGCCCCAGCACCAGATCATGGCGCGGCACGCGCGGCAGTTCGTTGGCGTTGGAATCGGTGCCGGTCAGCGTATAGCTGCCGAACAGGGCCACCGCATCGGACAGCGCCGCGCGGCCGGACAGCTCCAACCCCTCGCTGACGGTCAGGCCATCGACCTGGCCATAGCAGCCAAAGCCCGACCCGCAGACCACCTCTGCCGGATCGAAGCCGATCAGGTTGGTGATCTCGGAATAGAACAGCGTCGCCTTGACGAAGCTGCCATCGGCGTAGGTCTTTTCCACGCCAAGGTCGATGGACCGGCTTTCTTCCGGTTCCAGGTCCGCATTGCCATAGGCGCTGTAGGTTTCATACAGCGACGGCGCGCGCAGGCCCGTGGCCGCGGAGGCGCGCAGCACCATGTCCGGGCGCAGGCGATAGGCCGCCGCGATCCGGCCCGCGTTGGACATGCCGAACGTGGAATGGGAATCGCGCCGCAGCGCGATGGACAGGTCCAGCGCGGCGCTGGGCCGCAACAACAGCTCTGCCAGCAGGGAATCGGTGGTGTCGGATTCCGGCCCGGTGCCGCCAAAGGGGCCTTCGGTGGTGATCTCTTCCTCGGTGCGGGTGGCGCCAAAGCTCAGGACGGTGCCGCCCGTCAGGTTTGCCGTGCCCAGATAGGAAAGCTCCTCGCGGCTGCCGTCGAACAGGGTGGTGAACCCGCCGGGATCGCGCCGCTCTGTGTCATAGCGGGAATAGCTCAGCACATGGTCCACCGCGCCTGTGCCGATTTCGGCAAAGACGCGCGCGCCGCGCTGTTCGGTGTCATTCTCACCGCTGGGGTCGCCCGCGGAGCGGTCGATCTCAACCTCCGAGTCGCGCGCCAGCGCCGAAAAGCCCAGCGTGACCGAATCCGTCACCGCGTGCCGCGCCGACAGCGTCAGCACGGACTGTTCGAACCCGTCGGCCTCATCATTGTCCGCCCGGGCAGAGATGCCATCGGTCTGGCTGCGCGCGTAGGACAGCGCGATCTCGCCGCGCTCGGACTTGTGGCCCAGCCACAGGCTGGCCGCGCGCGCCTGTTCGCTGCCGGCCTCCAGAGACAGCTCGCCCGAAAACCCGGGCGCTTCGGGGCGGCGGCTTTGCAAGTTGACGACACCCGCCACCGCCTCGGAGCCATAAAGCGCGGATTGCGACCCTTTCAGCAGCTCGATCCGGCCGATGGAGCCATTGATCAGCCCGCCGAAATCATACTGGGTCTGCGTGCCGGAGGGATCGGTGATGTCGATCCCGTCATAGCGCACGCCGATATAGCTCCAGTTCAGGCCGCGGATGCGCAGCGTGGCCGCCGACCCGGCGCCGCCATTGGCGGAAAAGGACACGCCCGGCAGGCGGTCCAGCGTCTGGACGGTGCTGCTGTCGGCGCGGGCCAGCGTTTCGGCATCGACAACCTCGATGCTTTGCGCCGTGCGGCCGGCCTCAACCGGGGACAGGCTGGGCGACAGGACGATTTCGCCCAGGTCCAGGTAATCTTGTGCAACTGCAGGGGTGGCCAACAGGGCGGCAAGCGCCGCGCCCGTCGGCAGACGGGATTTCAGAGTCATCATGTCCCTCCTCGGGGTGGTGCCCCGCGATGTGGAAAATCGGCGAAGGAACAGCCCCCCTCCGACGGTGAAAGTGCCACCACAAACGGAAGGATCCGTTGCCCAGGTCGCGCCCCGCGGCCGGACAGGGTGATCTGCTTCGGCAGGTCTCCTGACTCGCGGGTCAACGCTCTCCCGGGCCTTCCCGCCCTGGCTGATGCAAGGCAGTGGCTGTGCCGGGGTCGCTCTCCGCTCACAGTTGCGGGGGCAGTCACGGGTTTGGCAGGGCCGCACCGTGTTCCCTATTATCCAGTGGCACGCCACCGGACCGAAGCCCCCTCGGCGTAGTGCGCGCCCCCCCTCTTGTAAAGGACGAAACACGCGCTTGCGCCGCCATGGCGCAGGGCGCGGCCCGTCGCCCCGGCACGGCGATGCGGCGCATCCCGGCTTGCAAGGATGCCCGGGCCCGGTGCATGCAGGGGCACAGACGCCGCCCTTTCGGCCCCCGCACAGAACCACAGGAGCCCCCCGTGAGCCGCCCGATCCCCGCCCTTCGCCTGCTGGCCGGCCTTGCGCTGGCCATGTTCTGCACAGCCGTGCCAGTGCCTTCGGCCCAAGCCCAAGAACAGGAGGCATCCGCCCTGCGGGTGGAGCTGAACAGCCTCAGCCAGGCGGACGGGGCCTGCACCGTCAGCTTCGTGGCGCTGAACGGTCTGGAGGCCGATCTGGCCCGCCTGGAATTCGAGGCCGTGCTGTTCGATGCGCAGGGATTCGTGGCCAATGTCACGCTGTTCGATTTCGGGGCGCTGCCCCAGAGCCGGATGCGCGTGCGACAGTTCGTCTTGCCGGGCCGCAACTGCGCGGATCTGGGGCAGGTGCTGTTCAACGCCGTCACCGCCTGTGACGGCCCCGGTCTGGCACCGGGCGCCTGCCTGGGCGCGCTGCGCCTGGACAGCCGCGCGGGCGTGGACCTGATCGGGTGACCGGAATGCTGCCAGAACTGCCTGACAGGCTGGAGGCCGCGCTGCGTTTCGTGATGCTGGGCGGGCCGGTGGTGGCCGTGCTGGCGGCGGTGTCCGTTCTGGCGCTGGCGGCCATCCTGCTGAAGGTCTGGCGGTTCCACAGG
>CBFHYV010000272.1:0-3871 GCA_965660085.1 uncultured Paracoccaceae bacterium | reverse complement strand
CGGGGCCAGGAAGGCATCCGCCGCCGAACAGCGCAGCCCGTTGCGCACCGTGCTGCGGTAATATCCCACGGCCTCATGGGCGACGCTGCTGATGTCATCGCTTTGCGGCCAGCCGCATTGCGCCGCAGCCGCCAGAAACCGTTGCGAAAACGGGTTCATCTCATCCCGAAGGTCGGACACCGTCACCATGCCATCGCCGCGCGTGCGGCGGGTGCCATCGGGCGCGCGTTCCACATGGCGTTCCATCCGCGCAAAGGCGGGGGCCACGTCTTGCCAGGCCCAGCCCTGTGCGCCCGCTGCGGCCCAGTCATCGAAATCCTGCGGCAGGCCGCGCATATAGGCCATTGCGTTGATCGAGCTTGACCCGCCGATCACCTTGCCGCGCGGCCAATAGATGCTGCGCCCCGCAAGGCCCGCGTCAGGTTCCGTGTGATAGCCCCAGTTCAGCTGCGGGTTGGTGAAATTCACCGCATAGCCGATGGGCACCTTGATCCAGAACCGCTGATCGGACTGGCCGGCCTCCAGCAACAGCACGCGCCAGCGCCCGTCGCGGGTCAGCCGTTCCGCCAGGGCACATCCGGCAGAGCCGGCGCCGACGATGATATAGTCATAGGTCGTCTGTTCCATGCCGCACCGCCCTGGCTGCACCCGATACCGCGATGTGACGCAGGCGGGCATGGCGTGACAAACAACCGTTATTGCGGCATTGGGGGCGTTGTTTTTGACGGTTCCAGGCATTCCCTGCCGCGTCTGCCCATGCATGATGGCGCGCAACGCTGCCGCCGAATTTCCATCTGAAGGTGCCCGATGCGATTGCCCCACATGACCTGGCTGCGCGCCTTTGAGGCCGCCGCGCGGCACAGCAGCTTTTCCGATGCGGCGGCAGAGCTGAACCTGACCCCCGCCGCCGTCAGCCAGCAGATCCGCCTGCTGGAACAGCACCTGGGCGCGCCGCTGTTCCGCCGTTTGCCGCGGGGCGTGGTGCTGACGGATCTGGGGCAGGCCTATGCGCTGCCGGTGCGCAAATCCTTTTCCGATATCAAGGACGCGACGGAGGGCTTGTTTGCCATGTCCGCCCGGCGCCAGCGCAAGCTGACCATCCGCGCCTCCATCAGCTATGCCACGCTGATCCTTGCGCCGCGGCTGAAGGCGTTTCGGGATCTGCATCCGGACATCGAGGTTTCGCTGTCGACGGCCGTGTGGTCTGACAGGATGGACAGCGAAAGCATCGACATCGACATCCGCTATGGCACCGGCCACTGGCAGGAGGACACGATCCACCCGCTGGGGCAGGAAACCGCCACGCTGGTCTGCCACCCGGATCACCTGCGCGGGTTCGGCCCCGCGCCGCGGGTGCAGGATGTGCTGGCTGCGGGCACGGTGCCCGTGCTGGGATCAGAGGTCGAGTGGCGGCGGCTGTCAGAGCGGTTTGACCTTGCCTGCCCCGAGCCGCCCGTTTGGCTGCGCGCGGATTCGTCCCTGATTGCGCTGCAAACGGTGGCGGCGGGCTTCGGGGTGGCGCTGATCCATGAAAGCTTCGCGCAGCGGTTCATCCAGCGCGGCGTGCTGGTGGCGCCCTTTGCCTATCGGCTGCCGATCCGGGAGGCCTATTACATGGTCACCCGCAAGCCCGTCGGAGGCCGGGATGAGATTGATGCCTTCCGCGACTGGATCACGGCGGAGCCGCCAGCGGCCTGAGCGGCATGGACCATGCGGGGGCGCCGCATGGTCCGCAGGCTGTCCACAGGGCAATCAGGCGGGGCAGGCCCCGCCCGGCCGGATCAGTCCGCGCGCCGCATCACCAGCGATTGCACGGTATAGACCAGGATCGCGATGCCCACGGCACCGGACGCCGCAATGGCCAGGAACACGATCACATCTACAGGCCCGCCCAGATCCCGCAGCCGCGAATTGGTCATCAGCAGCACGAACCAGACAGCCGCGACCGCCCCCAGCGGCATGGACAGCTGCGCCAGCAGGAACTTGCGCCAGGAAATGCTGTGATCGCGGATCAGCACGAACAGATAGCCCACCGTCACCAGCGCGGCCGCCGCCACCATGGCCCAGAACAGGCCGGTGCCAAAGATCTCCTCGAACACGGCGAGGATGGTTCCAAAGGTCAGGTCTTTCATCGGTGATCTCCTTACGCGCGGCCACGAAGCATGGCGTTATAGGTCGCCTTCAGCGCGACCTCCTTCATCAGCCAGCTGATCCACAGCTCCTCCAGCGGGGCGATGATGCCCGGGAAAGAGGGGGTGAGGTTGTTGTCATAGTCGAACTCTACCAGCATGGCGCGGCCCACGCGGGTGATCATCGGGCAAGAGGTGTAGCCATTGTAGGTCTCGGTCGGAAGGCGGCCTTCGATGGCGGCAACCAGCCCGTCCTCGACCACGGGCACCTGCCATTTGACCGATGCGGCGGTCTTGCCCTTGGGCACGCCCGCGACATCGCCCAGCGCCCAGATGGTGTCATGGCGCAGGTGCCGCAGGCTGGCTTTGTCACATTCCACCCAGCCTTCATCCGTCCATTTGTCCGCCCAGGACAGGCCGGACTGGCGGATCACATCGGGCGCGCGCTGGGGCGGGATGACGTGGATATAGTCATATCCCATCTCGACCGCGCCATCGGGCGTGTCGAAAGTGGCGCGGCGTGCGCCGGGGTCGATGGCGCGCAGGCGGTGCTGCATCTGGCTGTGCACGCCGCGGTCGCCGAACAGCATCCGCACCTTTTCCGCCACGATGGGCACGCCGAACAGCGATGTCTGCGGCGCGGCGTAGTGGAACTCCGCCCGTCCGCGCGTGCCGGCGCTGCGCGCGATGTCATCGATCAGGAAGGTGTGTTTCAGCGGCGCGCCGGCGCATTTCATCTCCGTCTCCGGGCGGGTGAAGATGCCCACACCGCCGGTTTCGGTAAAGCGTTGGGCGGCGCGCCAGGTGGCGGCGGCATATTGCGGCCCGGCATAGAGCGCGCCGATCCCGTTCTGCCCCACCATATCGAGCGAGAAGCCCTCGATCGCGTCATGGTCCAGCACCAGTCCCGGCGCCAGCACCAGGAAATCATAGGGCAGTTTCTGTCCGCCGGCGGTGTCCACGCGCTGGGCGACGGGGGCGATCGCCGTGGCGGCCTCTGCCACCAGCGTGACGCCGCGCGGCAGCCAGTCCGTGGTGCGGGACAAGACGTAATCCGCCGGTTTCAGCCCCGCCGCCACCAGCGACAGGCCGGGTTGATAGAGGTGTTCCGCGCGTGGGTCGACCAGCGTGATCTGCGCCCCGTCCAGGCGCCGCACCAGCCGGTTTGCCAGCGCGGTGCCGCCCGCGCCCGCGCCGATGATGACGATGCGCGCATTTGTGCGGGTCCGGGCGACGGAGGGTGTCGCGGTGCCCGTGGCGGCCAGAGCGGCCCCGCCAGCGGTCAGCGACAGCATCTGTCTGCGGTTGATGTTCATGTCGGATCCTTCCGTGGTAGACTTCGGTATGCCGTCCGGGCGGCCAGAAAAATGCCCGCGGCCCCGGGTGGGGCGCGCGGGCGAAGGGCTTAGTAGCTGGCGATGCGCGCGTTCGGCGCGATCATCGCGGCGGCCATCGCGGGCGGCTTGGCCACGGTCACGCCGTCCAGCAGCACGTCTGCGTCGGCACCCATGCCGGGCAGATACAAAGCGCAGACCTCCACCTTTGCGCCGGGCGGGGTGGCGATCTTGGTCATCAGGCCCTGCGGGCTCATGCCCATGGGGGGCTGGGCGTCCGTGGCGCTGGCGGGCGCGTCCTTCAGGGCCAGATCGCCGGCGGGGCCGCACAGCAGGATATGGGGCGTGGCCCCTTGTTGGGCGGATTGCAGTGCCAGCACCATCGCCATCAACTGGGTCTGCGGCTCG
>CBFHYV010000271.1:0-3876 GCA_965660085.1 uncultured Paracoccaceae bacterium | reverse complement strand
GATGTCACGGCCGCGGCGGGGATCGTGCTTGTGCTGCTGGTGGCAGACCCGGTCACCAGCGCCGCCACCGTTCTGGGCCGATGGCTGGAGGGCGCGCTCTATGCGGCGCTTGTATTGCTGTTTGCCAGTGGCTGGACCGGGGCCGCGCCCGTGCAGGTGGCCGTGGCCGCAGCGCTTCTGGCCTCTCTCGCCGCGCCGCTGCTGGACACGGCGGCGCTCGGGCTCTGGATCGCTCAACGCAGGAGACGACATGGCAGAACATGAGCGCAACCCCTGGCGCCGCCTGATGGCGCTGCCCAACGAAAGCCGCACCAAGGCGGTGCTGGTGGCGTTCCTGGTCGCCGCCGTCTGCACCGCGATGGTCAGCGGCGTCACGGTGGCGTTGCGCCCGATCCAGGCGGCCAACCGCGCGGCAGAGGAACAGGCCAGGATCGCCGCGCTGGTCGCGGGCATTCCGGGCATGGCGGCCCTGCTGGAGGAGTCGGGCGGCGCGCTGTCGACCGTGGTGATCCACCTGGCCTCCGGCCGCGCCACGGCAGAGGTCACACCCGCCACGCTGCAATCCGCGCTGACCGAACCGGACAACTGGACGACGCTGACCCCCGGGCAGGATCTGGCGGGCCTGGGCCGGCGGCCCGATTACGCGCAGATCTTCCTGCTGCGCGACGGGAACCGCGTATCGCTGGTGCTTCTGCCGCTCAGCGGGCAGGGCTATGGCGGGCGCATCGACGCCATCCTTGCGCTGCGCGGCGACATGAACACCATCGCGGGCGTTGCGGTCACCCAGCATTCCGAAACGCCCGGGCTGGGCGGCCGGATCGCGGAATCCTCCTGGCAGGCCAGCTTTCCCGGAACGGAGCTGCGCGACGACAGCGGCGAAATCCGCTTTCGCGTGGCGCGCGGCCCGGCCTCCGGCGTGCATGAGGTGGACGGGATCACCGGCGCCACCCGCACCGGGCGCGGCGTCACCCAGATGGTCCGCTTCTGGCTTGGCCCAGACGGCTACGGCCCGTTGCTGGCCGCGCTGCAACGGGGGGAGTTCTGAGCCATGGCGCGCGCCCCTGATTACTGGAGCATCCTGACCGATCCGCTGATCCGCAAGAACCCGGTGACATTGCAGATCCTTGGCATCTGTTCCGCGCTTGCGGTGACCACAACGCTGGCCACGGCGCTGACGATGGCAATCTCTCTGACCGTGGTGGTGACGCTTGCCGCCGGCCTCATCAGCGTGATCCGCCACCACATCCCGGACACGATCCGGCTGATCGTGCAGATCGTGATCGTCGCCTCGCTGGTGATCGTGATCGACCAGCTTCTGCAGGCCTATCTGCCCGAAATCAGCCGCGCGCTGTCGGTCTACGTGGGCCTCATCACCACCAACTGCCTTGTGCTGGGCCGCACCGAGGCCTTCGCCCGCCATCACGCGCCGGGACCGGCGATGGTTGACGCCTTTGGCAACGGGTTGGGATATTCGGTGATCCTGATCGTCATCGGCACCCTGCGGGAGGTCCTGGGCAAGGGCGAGCTGTTGGGAACGCAGGTCCTGCCGCTGGCCGATGCCGGCGGCTGGTTCACGCCGCTCAGCCTGATGCTTCTGGCGCCCTCGGCCTTCTTCCTTCTGGGCCTGCTGGTCTGGGCGGTGCGCAGCTTGAGGCCGGAACAGGCAGAGGCGCCGGACCACCCGCTGGCGCCGCGCGCGGAGGCCGTGGAATGACCGGGCTGTGGCAGCTTTTCCTGACGGCGGCCTTTGTGGACAACATGCCGCTGACGCTGTTCCTGGGGCTGTGCACCTTCCTTGCGCTGTCCAAACAGCCAGAGGCCGCCTTTGGCCTGGGCGTGGCCATCACCGGCGTGCTGGGCGTAACGGTGCCGCTGAACCACCTGATCTATCAGGCCGTTCTGGCGCCAGGGGCCTGGGGCTGGGCCGGCCTGCCAGAGCTGGATTTGTCCTATCTGTCGCTGATCGCCTTCATCGGCGTGATCGCGGCCTCCGTTCAGCTTCTGGAGATGCTGCTGGACAGGTTCTTTCCGCAGATCCACGCGGCCTTTGGCGTCTTCCTTCCCTTGCTGACGGTGCAATGCGCGATCCTGGCCGGCAGCCTTTTCATGGTAGAGCGCAGCTATACCCTGGCGGAATCGGCGGTGTTCGGGCTGGGCAGCGGCGTGGGCTTTGCCCTGGCGGTGGCGATGCTGGGCGCAATCCGCACGCGGCTGTCCTATGCTGACCTGCCGGACGGTCTGCGCGGCCTGGGCATTGCCTTCGTGCTGGCCGGGCTGATGTCCCTGGGCTTTGCCTCCTTTGCACAGATGGCGGCGGCGCAATGATCGAGGTTCTTCTGGGCAGTCTCATCATCGTCGCGCTCGTGGTCGGGCTGTCCGCGGGGCTGCTGGCCCTGCGGCGGCGGTTGATCCCGGACACCACGTTTGATGTCGCCGTCAACGGCAGCCTGCATCTGGGCGCGCAGCGCGGCGACAAGCTGCTGGGCGTGCTGCACGGAAATGGCATCCTGATCCCGGCGGCTTGCGGCGGCTCTGGCACCTGCGGGCTGTGCCGGGTGACCGTCACGGGCGAAGGCGCCGGCAGCCCGCAGGCCACCGAACGCGGCGTGCTTTCGCCGCGGGACCGGCGCGCCCATGTCCGCCTGGCGTGCCAGACCAGCCTGCGCGGCGATTGCGCCGTCAAGGTGCCCGATGACATCCTCAGCGCCGGCGGCGGCGTTGCCTGCAAGGTCGCCTCGACCCGGATGCTCGCGCCGCTGATCCGGGAGATCGTGGTGGATCTGCCGCCGGACAGGTCATCGGACTTTCGCGCGGGGGATTTCATGCAGATCACCGCGCCGCCCTATCAGCTGGCGTTCACCAGCCTGGACGTTCCGCCCCGGTTCAGCCTGGCCTGGGACAATGCCGGATGGCGGTCCATGCGCGCGGGATCGGAAACCGCCGTGACGCGCGCCTATTCGCTGGCCAGCCGGCCCGAGGATGCCGGGCGCGCCGTGTTCAACATCCGCCTTGCCGTGCCCCCCGCCGGACAAGAGGCCGACCTGCCGCCCGGGGTCGTGTCCTCCTGGCTGTTCTCCGTGGCGGAGGGCGATGATGTCACGCTGTCGGGGCCGTTCGGGGATTTCCACGTCCAGCCCACCGGGCGGGACATGGTCTTTGTCGGCGGCGGGGTCGGCATGGCGCCGCTGCGCGCCATGATCCACCAACAGCTGGCCTTCGGCACGGACCGGCGCATCCACTATTTCTACGGGGCGCGCACCGCGGCCGATCTGTTCTATACGCAGGAATTCACGGAACTGGCCGCGCGCCACGGCAATTTCAGCTGGACCCCCGCCCTGTCCGACCCCGCGCCGGGGGACCGCTGGACCGGGGCCACCGGCTTCATCCACGAAACCCTGCGCGCGGAGATGAGCCACCATCCCGCGCCGGAGGACTGTGAATACTACCTGTGCGGCCCGCCGGTGATGATCTCTGCGGTGCTGGCCACGTTGAACCGGCTCGGGGTGGAACCTGCCTCGATCTTCTATGATGATTTCGGAGCCTGACCCATGAGCGCACGCATCACGCCCCTTTCGCGCCGCACTGCCCTTGGCCTGATGGCCGCCGCGGCGGTGCTGCCCGGCACCAGCTTCGCAGGCGGGCTGGACCAGCTGTCCGGCCACGCCTTTGGCACGCGATGGCGGATCCTTGGCGCGGCGGGGCAGGATGGCATGGCGCGCCTTGGCCCGAAAATCAGCGCGCTCTTCGCCGGGATCGACGCGCAGCTTTCCCCCTATCGCGCAGACAGCGCCATCAGCCGGTTCAACGCCGCCCGCGCGGGCAGCCAGATGGCAGCGCCCGCCCTGGCGGAGGTCACTGCCGCGGCGCTGCGGGTTG
>CBFHYV010000270.1:0-3927 GCA_965660085.1 uncultured Paracoccaceae bacterium | reverse complement strand
CACCAGATCTGCCATAACGAAATCCACGCCACACTGACAGAGGCTGAGCTGGCACGCAGCTTCGCCACGGTAGAGGCCTTGCGCGCCCACCCCCGGCTGGCCGCGTTCATCACATGGGTGGCAAAGCGCCCGCCAGAGTTTCACAGCCGCAGCGCAGGCGGGCGGCGCAAGCGGTAGCTGGCGCAGACCTGGCGGGGGGCCTATAAACGGGCCAAGCCCCGACGCGGAGACCGCCATGCGCATCCTGATCATTCACCAGAATTTCCCCGGCCAATACAAACATCTGGCTCCGGCGCTGGCGGCGCAGGGCCATCAGGTGCTGGCGTTGACCTGCAAGGTGGACAAGCCCACCAAGTGGCGCGGCGTCACCGTGGTGCCCTACAAGATCCGCGGCAGCAGCACCAAGGGCATCCACCCCTGGCTGACCGATTTTGAAACCAAGATCCTGCGCGGCCAAAGCTGTTACGAGGCCGCGCGCCAGCTGCGCGGGCGCGGTTGGTCCCCGGATGTGATCCTGGCCCATCACGGCTGGGGCGAAAGCCTGTTTCTGAAGGATGTCTGGCCGCAGGCCCGCATGGGCCTGTATTGCGAGCTGTATCACTTGACCACGCCGGAGTTCGTGAATTTCGACCCGGAGTTCGCCAATGACGATCCGGAGCGTGACCGCCTGCGCATCCGCATGAAGAACCTCAACAACCGCCTGCATGAGGAGGTCATGGATGCGGGCATCAGCCCCACGCGGTTCCAGGCCTCGACCTTCCCGGACAGTTTCCAGGGCCGGCTGACCGTCTCCCATGACGGGATTGACACGGACATCGTGCGCCCCAACGCCGAGGCCACGCTGACCCTGCCCGATGGCCGCGTGCTGGGCCGCGATGACGAGGTTGTCACCTTCATCAACCGCAACCTGGAGCCCTATCGCGGCTATCACGTCTTCATGCGCGCGCTGCCTGAGCTGCTGCGGCGCAGGCCGCAGGCGCAGGTGGTGCTGATCGGCGGGGATGATGTCAGCTATGGCGCCCGCCCGCCCGAAGGCCAGACCTGGAAGCAGATCTACATTGATGAGGTACGCGGCCAGATCCCGGATGCGGATTGGGCGCGGGTGCATTTCCTGGGCCGTGTGCCCTATGACACCTTCCTGGCGATGATGCAGGTCAGCCGGGTGCATGTGTATCTGACCTATCCCTTCGTGCTGTCCTGGTCCCTGCTGGAGGCGATGTCGGCTGAATGCGCCATTGTCGCCAGCAGCACCGCCCCCGTCCGTGAGGCGCTGGTGGAGGGAGAGACTGGCCGAATGGTGGATTTCTTCGATGGTCCCGCCATGATCGCCCGTGTCTGCGAACTACTGGAAGACCCCGACCAGCGCGCGCGCCTTGGGGCGGCCGCGCGGGGGGTGGCGCAGGAAAGATATGATCTGAAGCGGGTCTGCCTGCCGCGCCAGCTGGACTGGGTGGCAAGCCTTGCGCAGGCCGATCCCCGCCCGCCACGGGACTGACCCGGCGGGCCAGGGGTGGGGCTGTCGTCGGCCACTCTGAAACGCATCGGCGTATCTACGCCGCGCCACCACTGCCCGCCCGGCGCCGGGCGGGGTCAGAACGCCCCGTCGGCCTCGCGCTGCTGTCGGGCGCGCAGCAGGATCGCATCCTCGACCGCGCGCAGCGTATCCGCATCCACCGGGCCGGAGCGCGTGAGCAGCGACAGGTTGAGCGAGCGCGCATCCAGCGCCGCGTCACTGATATAGATGGTGGCGCGATAGGCGCGGCCGCCGCCGGGCGGGGTGCCAAAGCCGGTGGTGATGACCCCGGTGAACGGGTCCACCGCCTCAACAGGCAGGAAATCCAGCACATCCAGCGCCGCGCCCCAGAGATAACGGTTCACCTGGCCTACGCGGCCCGGCTCCTCTCGTGGGATCAGCAGATCCTGCAGGCGGGACTGGCGCGGCTCATCTGCCGCGGGGGCGCGGGTGCCCTCTGCATCCTCGCCCATGTCGCAGGCCGTCAGCGCAAGGCAGCCCAACGCCATCACCGCCGTGCGAACCGTGTAACCCTGTGCCATGTCGGTGCCTTTCCTCGTCGAACCGCGTCAGCGCAGCATTAGCCGCCGCGCCGGGGTGGGGCAAGCGGCGTGGCCTCCGCGGGGGCTTGTGACAAATGCGCATCACTGCGGCAGATGTTCCGGGCGGCATTTTTCACCGGCTTGCAATGCGGCCCCGGTGCGGAGCATAGAAGTGCCATCGAGGCCGGGAGGACCGGCCTGGACGTGCCTTGAACACATGAGGGATACAATGAAAAAGATTCTCCTTGCCACGACCGCTCTGGTTGCAACCGCTGGCTTCGCAGCTGCTGAAGTTTCCATCGGCGGCCGTGCCGAAATCGGTGTCGTCGGCGGCACCAACTACGGTGACAACACCCAGTTCCACACCGACGTGGACATCGACTTCAACATGTCCGGCGAAACGCCCTCCGGCATCGCGTTCGGCGCCTCCCTGGACGCTGACGAGATCCCCTCCGGCCTGCCCGCATCCGACGACGCCGGCGTGTCCTACTTCGTGTCCTTCGGCGGCCTGCGCCTGGACATGGGCGACGTTGACGGCGCCTTCGACGCAGCGATGATCGAAACCGCACTGGCCGGTGGCACCATCGACGACGCCGAAACCGACCACGACGGCTACAACGGCAACTCCGGCCTGGACGGCGACGAAGACGGTCAGATCGCAACGGTCTCCTTCAAAGCTGCTGGCTTCGGCGTGTTCCTGTCCACCGAGCTGGACGACGCTGGCGTGAACGACCCGGTCAACGGCCTGGGCGTGCGTTACTCCGCAGACATGGGCGCAATGGGCCTGGCAGTCGGCGTTGGCTTCCAGTCGCAGGGCGACAACGAAGCAACCGGCGTGTCCCTGTCCCTGTCCATGGCGTCCGGCCTGGACTTCGCAGTGAACTACTCCGAAACCACCGTTGGCGCCGTTGAGGACAACTACACCGGCTTCGGCGTGGGCTACTCCATGAACGCTCTGTCCCTGGGCCTGAACTACGGTTCCTACGACTCCGGCGCCGAAGGCTACGGCCTGGCCGTGAACTACGACCTGGGCGGCGGCCTGGTGGCTCAGCTGGGCTACAACGACTCCGAGGATGCAGCTGGCGTCGAAGGCGACATGTTCTCCCTGGGTCTGGCAATGGGCTTCTAATCAAGCCTCTACCAGTTCTGGTAAGGAAGAGCGGGCCTTGTGCCCGCTCTTTTCTTTTTGGGGCCGTGCCGCTACCTGTGACGAAAAGAAAGGCGCAGGCATGATCCCGATCGACCCCGCGCAGGTGCCACAGTTGTACAAACAGGGCCTGGCGCATCAATCCGCCGGCCGGTTCGACATGGCCGAACAGATCTTTGCCACTATCGCCCGCGCCGCGCCGCATCTGGCGGAGGTGCCGTATCAGCGCGCACTGATCGCCCAGCGGCAGGGCCGCACGCAGGACGCCGCCGACCACCTGGCCGCCGCACTGGCCCTGCGCCCTGATGAGCCTGCGCTGCTGAAGGCCGCGCCGGGCATATTCTCCGCCGCCAACCGCAGTGACAGTGCGCTGGCCGCGCATGATGCGCTGATTGCGCTGGCGCCACGGTCCGTGAAACCGCAGGCGGACAAGGCAAGCTACCTGCAATCGCTCGGCCGGTTCGAGGAGGCAGAGGCGATCCTGCGCAAGCTGATCCGCCGCCACCCAGAGGACGGCATCCTGTATCGGATGCTGGTGCCCACGCTGACCCTGACCAAGGGCGATCCGCTGATTGCCGGCATGCTCAAGGCGCTGCGCGCCCCGCGCCAGAGCGATGAAGGCCGGATGCACCTGGGCTTCGCGCTGGCCAAGGCGATGGAAGACACTGGGCAGCGGGACAAGGTGTTCAAATACCTGGATCTGGGCAACCGGTTGCAGGCGCGCG
>CBFHYV010000269.1:0-3937 GCA_965660085.1 uncultured Paracoccaceae bacterium | reverse complement strand
CCAGCGCAGCGTCAGCTGCGCCGCCGGAGAGATCGCGGCGACGGTCTCATCGCTGCCGCTGTCCTCTGCGGTCACAGTGGCATCGGCAAAGAGCGCCGCGCCCAGCTCTGACCGCAGGCCCAGTGGCAGGGTGGCGGCAGTGGCATATTCCGCCCCCAACGCAATGCGCGCCACATCGCGGCCCAGCACATCTGTGGAGGACTGGCGATAATGGCTATGCGCCTCAACCGTGGTGGTCAGCACCCCGCCCAGGCCCGCCAGCGCACGGCGGCGGCTGTCCAGCACATCGGCCACCAGTGTGGGCTGGGTGCTGTTGTCCTCACTGGGGCGCAGGGATTTGAAACGGTGCAATTCGGCAGTGAAATAGCCGCCAGTGCGGCTGCGGCTGAGCGTCAGGCGGCTGTCCAGACGGTCCACATCCTCATATTCATAATCGGACAGGTAGGACGGGTCCGTCACGGTTTCGATGTCGAACTCCAGCCGCCGCCCTGCGCCCAGATCGAACCCGCCGCTGGCAAAGGCGTAGCCGCGCATGTCATCGCGGTCCAGGGTATCGCGGCTGATGGCGGCGTTCAGCTCCACATCCCCCAGGCCGAAGGCCCGGCGCGCCCGCAGCTCCACCGTGCGTGTGACGGGTGAGACATAGGGCGTCAGCGTCACATCCGCATGATCGCCCAGCGGGATGAAATACGGCACCTTCAACCCCAGCCCCAGCAGCGTGCTGCTGCGCAGTTCCGGGATCAGAAAGCCGCGCGCCCGCGTCAGCGTCGGGTCCGGCAGGCGCAGCCGGGGCAGGTAGAACACCGGCACATCCAGAAACCGCAGCTGCGCGTCCTCGATATAGATCTGGCGTTCCACGTCATCATGGGTGACCTTGCGCGCCCGGATCTGCCACAGCGGCGCGCTGTCCGCCCCGCAGACCTGGCAGGAGGAGATGGTGACGCGGTTGAGGCTGGTGAACCGGCCCTCGCTGCGGCGGCCCTCAGCGGCGGCAAGCTGCAACTGGCTGTCCAGCACCATGCGCGCGCCGTCCAGCAAACCTTCGCGGAAATCGGCGGACAGGCTGGCGGCATCCATCACCACCAGCGCGCCGTTTTCATCCGTCAGCCGGGCCGGGCCTTCGATCTGCAGGCGGTTGGTGGTGCGGTCAAAGCTCAGGCGCTGCGCGGTCAGGCGGGTGCCGTCCTGCATGACCACCACATTGCCCTCCGCCACAAGCCGCGTGCGCCCCTGCAGTGCGATGCGGTCCGCCACGAAATAGGCCGTGGCCGTGTCCTGTTGCGCCGGGGCCATCTGCGGCAGCGCCAGACATGCCAGCGCGAACAGCAGCAGCACCGCGCGGTGCAGGGTGTGGGGCAGGGCGCGCATCAGCCTTCCTCCCGCTGCAGGATCAGGCCAAAGGCCAGCAGGACAGAGGCCATGGGCGGCAACCAGGCGGCAAGCGGAGCGCTCAGCTGCCCGTTTTCCCCAAGGATCTGCGCGAAATTGCGCACGTAATACAGCCCAAAACCCAGCAGGATCGCCGCCAGGATGGCCCGCCCCGTGCCACCCATGCGCGCGTGGCCCATGGTGAACCCCGCCCCGACCAGCACCATGGCCACAAGGAACAGCGGCTTTGACAGCTCCATATGGAACCACACCAGATGCCGCCGGGCGGAAAACCCGGCCTCCTCCAGCTGCGCGACGTAATCGGGCAGGTCATAGATCGGCACCGCCGAGGGCGTGGCGAAACTGTCGCGGATCCGCTCCTGGCTCAGCGAGGATGGCAGGCGCAGCGTGTCATGGGTGGCGGCGCTGGCCTCTGGGTTCAGCCCCTCGGCCAGGGGCCAGGCCTTGGCGGTGCGCAACTGCCAATAGCCCGGGGCAAGGGTGGCCTCGGCGGCCTCGATCCGGCGCACGGGGCTGCCTTCGGCGGCATAGGCGACGAAACTGACATCATACAGAACCGTGGCCTCCGGGTTGGCGCGGGCGGCGCGGATGACCGTCTGGCCGCGGGCATCGCCCTGGCGCAGCCACAGCCCCTCTGACCCGATGGAGACGGTGCTGGACCCGCCGCTGCGATACATCTCCACCAGCGCGGTATAGCGCTTGGAGGTGGCTGCCACCACGGGGTTGAGGATGGCCACCGCCAGCACGCCGATCACCGCCGCCACCAGCGCCGGGGCCAGAACCGCAATGGTGCCGGACCGCCCGGCGGACCGCAGCGCCACAAGTTCTGAACTGCGGGACAAGGCAATGAACAGCGCCACGGCGGACAGGATCATCACCAGCGGCAGGATCTGATACATGGCCTGCGGCGTGTTCAGCAGCGTGACCTGCATCACCTGGGCAAAGCTGGCGCTGTCACCCAGCTTGCGCAGCTGTTCCACAAGGTCAATCAGCGCGATGAACAGGAACAGCACCACGAAGGTGATGCCAAACACCATGCCAAAGCGGCGCGCCAGATACAGATGCAGCCTCATGCCACCCCCTGGGCCATCGGGGCGCGGGGCGTGCGGAAATTGCGTGCCGCCAGGTGCAGCAACCCCAGCGCCAGCCCCAGCCCCAGCACCGCCGGCGCATAGATCAGCGGCCACAGCTGCGCCGCGCGGCGCACCGGGTCCGCGCCCGCGCTTTCCGTCAGCTTGACCAGCACCAGCAGCAGGATCGCGCCCATGATCTGCCGCGTCAGGCTGAACCGGCTGAACCCCGCCGCCACCAGCGTGGCAAAGCCGATCAGCGCGGAGACGATGCACAGAAACGGTTGCAGGAACCGGCTGTGCAACTCCTCCGTTGCCGTGCCGAGCGAGACCCGCGACGCCACTGCCATGCCGGACAGATCCATCAGCAACTCCGGCGTCATGATGTTCTTGATCCGGCGGCGGTCTTCATCGCGCGGCTCGATAAAGGCGCCGATGTCGAAGGTGAAATCGGCAAAATTCGTCGTGGACAGCCGCTGGCTGCCCAGCAGCAGGGTCTGCGCCATGCCATCCACCAGCACCAGCTTTGGCCCGTCCGCATCGCGGAACAGATAGGCCTGCGCGGCGGTATAGGTGATGGCGCGGCGCGTATCGCGGCGGTCTGACAGGTAGATGCCCTGCAAGCCGCCCTCGGGCGTGATTTCACGGATGAAAAATGTCACCCCATCCACCGGATGCAGGAACACGCCTTCGCGCAGCAGCCGGGCGCTGACATTGCCGGAGATTTCCTGTTCGCGCTGGTTCAGCCGGTCCAGACTGGCCGGCACCAGCAGATGGCTGAGCAGGGACATCATCACCGCCAGCGCCAGGCCAAACATCAGCACCGGCCGCGCCATGCGCCAGGGCGAATAGCCGGTGGCCTGCATCACGGTCATTTCGCTGTCACCGATCATGCGGTTGGTCACCTGCACGGCGGCTGCAAAGGCCGCCATGGGCAGCACGATGGCAATCACCGCCGGCAGGCTGAGCGCGGTGAACTCCAGAAAGACAGAGGCCGAATGCCCATCCGCAATCAGCCTGTCAAACAGCACCACCGCCCGGTTGACCCAATAGATAGAGACGAACACAAGCGCGAAGAAACCGAACGAAACGATCAGTTGAGACAGCATGTAGCGGTCGAATCTTGCCAAGGCTCTCTCCTGCCAGGGGCGGCGGGGGATGTGCCGGCCCGACCTCACGGTATCGCCCCCGCGCGCGGGAAAAAACCCCGCTCTGGTCATTCGGGGGTGTGCGGTCTACCTCTGGTCCTGTCAAGATGCCCGAGGATACCCGATGACCCAGCTTCCCCAGATTTCCTTTGCCGCCGCCGAGGCCGACACGCTGACGCAGATCGAGACGCCGGTGGCCGTGTTTGCCACGCCGGACGGGCGGCTGGTGGCGCCCGCCGCGCGGCTGGATCGCGCCTGTGGCCGCGCGCTCAGCCGCCTGATCGGCTCTGAGGCCTTTGAAAAGGCCGAAGAGGGCGCGGTGCTGACGCT
>CBFHYV010000268.1:0-3950 GCA_965660085.1 uncultured Paracoccaceae bacterium | reverse complement strand
GCCTGCTGGGCGATCTGCCCGCTGACGCCCCCCTGCGCCACGCCACGCCCATCACGTTTGATAGCTGGCAGGAACTGGCCGCCCAGCGCGCCACCGCCCGCGCCCAGCAAGCCGAAGGCGTGATGCTGAAACGCCTGGACAGCCCCTACCTGGCCGGGCGCAAGCGCGGCGACTGGTGGAAATGGAAGCTGGATCCGATGACCGTGGACGCCGTGATGATCTATGCGCAATCCGGCCACGGGCGGCGGGCCAATCTGTTCACGGATTTCACCTTTGCCGTCTGGGACGGCGATGCGCTGGTGTCCTTTACCAAGGCCTATTCCGGCCTGACGGACAAGGAATTTGCGGAGATCACGCGCTGGGTGCGCCGCAACACCCAGGCGCGCTTTGGCCCGGTGCGGCAAGTGGTGCCGGAGTTGGTCTTCGAGATCGCCTTTGAGGGCATCCACGAGTCCCCCCGGCACAAGTCCGGCATCGCGCTGCGGTTTCCGCGCATGGCCCGCTGGCGGCGTGACAAACCCGCGGCAGAGGCCAATACGCTGGATGACCTGCGCCAGTTGCTGCACGCCGATACCCAGGCCCTATGATCCCGCCACGCGCCCCGTTCCCGTGATCCGGCCCGGTTTTGACCGCAAACGCCCCAAGCCAGCTTGAGCCTGCCGCACATCGCGCCTACCTGTTGAGGCAAAGACAAAGGAAATATCATGCTGCATCCCTTTTCCCTCAACCGTCGCGGCCCTGTCCGGGACGCCAATGCCCCCGCCGGGGCGGGACCCTTCGGCGACCTGCCGGAATGGGACCTGTCGGACCTCTATGCCGGCACGGACGCGCCTGAACTGAAGCGCGACCTGGACTGGCTGGAGGACGCCTGCGCGCGCTTCGCCGCGGATTATGAGGGCAAGCTGATCACGCTGGACGCCGCCGCGATGCTGGATTGCGTGTTGCGCCACGAACGCATCGATGCCGTGGCCGGGCGCATCATGTCCTTCGCGGGGCTGCGCTATTACCAGCTGACCACGGATTCCGCGCGGGCGAAGTTCCTGTCCGACATGCAGGACCGCATCACCGCCTTCACCACGCCGCTGGTGTTCTTCACGCTGGAGCTGAACCGCCTGGACAGCGCGCATCTGGATGCGCTGCTGTCGGCCAATGCGGGTCTGGCGCGCTACAAGCCCGTGTTCGACCGCATCCGCGCCATGAAGGACCACCAGCTGTCCGATGAGCTGGAAAAGTTCCTGCATGATCTGGGCGTTGTGGGCGATGCCTGGGAACGGCTGTTCGATGAAACCATCGCCGGGCTGAGCTTTACCGTGGATGGCGAGGAGATGGGGATCGAAGGCACGCTGAACCTGCTGACCTCGCACCAGCGGGAGGAACGCGAAGCCGCCGCGCGGGAACTGGCCCGCGTGTTCTCCGCCAACATCCGCACCTTCACCCGTGTGCACAACACCCAGGCCAAGGAGAAGGAGATCCTGGACCGCTGGCGCGGGATGCCGACGCCGCAGACGGGCCGCCACCTGGCCAACCATGTGGAGCCGGAGGTGGTGCAGGCGCTGCGCGATGCGGTCGTGGGCGCCTATCCGCGGCTCAGCCACCGCTATTATGAGCTCAAGCGCAAGTGGATGGGGCTGGACCGGATGCAGGTCTGGGACCGCAATGCGCCGCTGCCGCTGGACACCCCCCGCCAGATCGGCTGGGATGAGGCGCGCGAGACCGTGATGCAGGCCTATGGCGCCTTTGATCCGCGCATGGCAGACTTGGCACAGCCCTTCTTTGAGAAGGGCTGGATCGATGCGGGGGTAAAGCCCGGCAAGGCGCCCGGTGCCTTCGCCCACCCCACGGTGACCGACGTGCACCCCTATGTGCTGCTGAACTACCTTGGCAAACCGCGCGATGTCATGACCCTTGCGCATGAGCTGGGCCACGGCGTGCACCAGGTGCTGGCCGCCGAGCAGGGGGAGATGCTGTCCTCCACCCCGCTGACGCTGGCCGAAACCGCCAGTGTCTTTGGCGAGATGCTGACCTTCCAGCGCATGCTGGACAAGGCCGCCACCCCGGCCGAGCGCAAGGTCCTGCTGGCCGGCAAGGTGGAGGACATGATCAACACCGTTGTCCGCCAGATCGCCTTTTATGATTTTGAATGCAAACTGCATGACGCCCGCCGCGGCGGAGAGCTGACGCCCGAGGACATCAACGCCCTGTGGATGAGCGTTCAGGCCGAAAGCCTCGGCCCGGCCTTCGATTTCATGGAGGGCTATGAAACCTTCTGGGCCTATATCCCGCATTTCGTGCACTCGCCCTTCTACGTCTATGCCTATGCCTTCGGGGACGGGCTGGTGAACGCGCTGTATGCCGCCTATCAGGAACAGCCAGAGGGCTTTCAGGCCAAGTATTTCGACATGCTGCGCGCCGGCGGGTCGAAGCACCACAAGGAGCTTCTGGCGCCTTTCGGTCTCGATGCCTCCGACCCGGCGTTCTGGGACAAGGGCCTGTCCATGATCGAAGGCTTCATTGATGAGCTGGAGGCGATGGACGACTGAACCCGCCTCACCTTCGCGTGACGTGGGAGCCATTGCCCGGGCGTGCGCTTGACCGGCGCGCGCCTGTTCTATTTGTGGGTCAAGACATACGCCGAAGGTGCCCCGATGCTGAGAACCCTTGCTGCCCTGCTGCTCTGCCTTGCTCCGGTTGCCGGTCTGGCGCGGGGCTATGAATTTGCCTCCATTGACGGCGGCACGCTGAACCTTGCGGATTGGCGCGGCCAGCCGGTGCTGGTGGTCAACACTGCCTCCCGCTGCGGCTTCACCCGGCAATATGAAGGCCTGCAGCAGCTGTATGACACCTACCGGGACCGTGGGCTGGTGGTGGTGGCCGTGCCATCGGATGACTTCCGGCAGGAACTGGGCAGCGCCGAAGAGATCAAGGAATTCTGTGAGCTGACCTTCGGCCTGGACATCCCCATGACGGACATCACCCATGTGCGCGGGGATGGGGCGCATCCGTTCTTTGCCTGGCTGCGGCAGGAGCACGGGTTCGAACCGGCGTGGAACTTCAACAAGGTGCTGATCGGCCCCGATGGGGAACTGGTCAAGACATGGGGATCCGTGGCGCGGCCCATGTCCGCGCGCATCACCCGAGAGATTGAGCCGCTTCTGAACTGACCCCGCCGGTCTTGCGCGCCAACAGCACGCTGTGGCGGTCCGCCTGCGGGTCTTCGGCGCGGAAGTCTATGATCTCACACCCGCAGGCCGCAAGCGCACTCGCATAGCCTTCGGGCGAGAGGCTGGCGTGATAGACAGGCGCGCCGGCCACCTGCCCCACCACTTCCGATGCCGCCGGGCCAACGGTCAGCAGCAGCCGCCCGCCGGGCCGCAAATGCCGCGCCAGGCGCGGCAGACAGCGGCGCTGTGCCTCTGGCGTCAGGTGAAAAAACGCGTCCCAGCTGACAATGGCATCAAACCGCGCGGGCAGCTCCAGCACGCGCATGTCCATCTGGATCAGCGGCATGTCCGGCCAGCGCGCGCGGGCAAGGGCCAGCATGGCGGGGGCGAAATCCACACCCGTCACCGCCATCCCGCGCGCCCGCAGCTTGCCCGCCACCGGATCCCCCGCGCCGCAGCCCAGATCCAGCACCGCCGCCCCCGGTGACAGGCCGTAGGTCAGCCGCGCCAGCCAGGCATCCTCGATCCCCGCGCGCGGGCGGGCAGCGTCCCAATCCTGCGCATGGCGGTGGTAAGTGGCGCGCAGATCCTCCGCCAGGCGGCGATCCACCCCGCCCGTCACGCCGCGCGGCCCCCGGACAGCCGCGCCCAGACAGCGGATTCGTCAAACACCGTCCATTCGCGCTGCACGCCCTCGGCGCTGAATTCCACCATGGACATGCCATCAATGCTGATCTCCGCCACGGTGGGCGCTCCGAACGGGCCCCAGGCGTCATGCCGCCCCACAAG
>CBFHYV010000267.1:0-3951 GCA_965660085.1 uncultured Paracoccaceae bacterium | reverse complement strand
AGCGCAGGCACAGCCCCCGGCCCAGAACACCCCAGCAGAGAGCGCCCCGCCCCCAGTGGTGGAGGTCTATCGCGCGCCCCGGGTCGAAGTTTACCGGCGCCGCGACGGCGCCGCCCAGTTTGACCGCAGTTGAGAGGACAGTCATGCTCGATCATGCCCAGAATGCCCGGATCAAGGGTCTTTATATCGGGGGTCAGTGGGTCCAGACTCCGCGCCATTTCAACGATGTGAACCCCTCTGACGGATCAATCTACGCGCAGGTGCCCGATGGCGGCCGCGCGGAAACCCGTGCCGCCATCGACGCCGCGCAACAGGCCTTCGCGGGCTGGGCGGGGCTGATGCACACTGAACGCGCGCGCTACATGCTGCGCATCGCGGACGTGCTGGAACGCCGCAAGATGGACTATGTGGCCGCCGCCGTTGCCGAAGGCGGCGGGTGGTTCGGCAAGGGCATGTTCGAATCCGGCTATGTGCCGGAGGTGTTCCGCGCCGCCGCCGCCATGTGCTACAACGCCGTGGGCGAGGTGCTGCCGTCCGACCACGGCAAGATCAGCCTAGTGCAGCGCGTGCCCATGGGCGTGGTGGGGGTCATCAGCCCCTGGAACATGCCCGGCATCCTGACGGCGCGCGGTTTTGCCTTTCCGCTGGCGGCGGGTAACACCATCGTCCTGAAACCGTCAGAGGACACGCCCTATGCCGGCGGGCTGTTCTTTGCCGAAGTGCTGGAAGAGGCCGGCATCCCCGCAGGCGTGTTCAACGTCATCACCTGCTCGCGCGAGCGGGTGAGCGAGATGGGCGACGAGCTGGTGGAACATCCGCTGGTCAAGGGCATTTCCTTCACCGGCTCCACCCCCGTCGGGCGGCAGATCGCGGCGCGCGCTGGCGCGCATCTGAAGAAGGCCTGCGTGGAACTGGGCGGCAAGGACAGCCTGATCGTGCTGGAGGATGCGGATATGGACCGCGCCACATCGGCCGCGAGCTTCGGCGCCTTCATGCATCAGGGCCAGATCTGCATGAGCGTGGAAAAGGTGCTGGTGCAGGAAAGCGTCTATGCCGAATTCCTGCGCGCCTTCGTGGCCCGTGCGGCCAAGCTGAAGACGGGCGATACCGCCAGCAAGGACAATGTGATCGGCCCGCTGATCAACGCCCGGCAGGTTGCCCGCGTCAAACACCAGATCGAGGATGCGCTGACCAAGGGCGCGAAGGCCGTCCTGGGCGGGCGCGTGTGGGACAATTTCGTGGAACCCACCATCCTGACCAATGTCACCCCCGACATGGCGGTGTGGCAGGATGAAACCTTTGGCCCCGTGGCGGTTGTGGTGCCCTTCAAGACGGATGCAGAGGCCATCGCGCTGAACAATGACACTGAATATGGCCTGTCCGCCGGGATCATCACCCGCGATGAAAACCGCGCGCTGGACATCGCGCGGCGGCTGGAAACGGGCATGTGCCATGTCAACTGCTCATCGGTGAATGACGAACCCCACGTGCCCTTCGGCGGCACCAAGGCCAGCGGCGTGGGCAAGCACGGGGGGAAATGGTCCATGGAAACCTTCACTGAAACGCGCTGGATCACGCTGGACCGTGGCCACCGCCCCTTCCCGCCGGTGTTCTGATGGCAGCCGTGCACACCCCCTGGGAACGCGCGCCGCTTCTGGCGGGCAAGACGGTTCTGGTCACGGGCTCGGCCTCCGGCATCGGGTTGGAAACGGCGCGGCTGTGCACCAGCATGGGCGCCACCGTGCTGGGCGTGGATGTGACCAAGCGGTTCGACCATGTGGAGGAATTCTACCGCGCCGACCTGTCGGACCGCCGCACCATCGATGCGCTGCTGGATGTGCTGCCAGATGGCATCGACGGGGTGGCCAATATCGCCGGCCTGCCCCCCACCGCCCCGGCGGAAAAGGTGCTGGCGGTCAACCTGTTCGGGCTGAAACACCTGACGCTGGGCCTGATCCCCAAGCTCAACCGCGGGGCCAGCATCGTCAACCTGGCCTCTCTGGCGGGGTTTGGCTGGCCGCAGGCGGTGGCCGCCATCCGCGCCAGCGAGGCGGTGCATTTGGATGACGGCCCCGCCTTTGCCCGCGATCACGGCATCACCAACGAAGGCGGGCGCAGCTACTTCTTTTCCAAGGAGGCGCTGATTGCCTGGACGCTGCAAAACCGCTGGACCTGGCGGGACCGGGACATTCGCATGAATGCCGTCAGCCCCGGCCCGGTGGACACGCCCATCCTGGGCGATTTCCTGGAAACCCTGGGCGCGCGCGCCGAAGAGGACGCGCGCGTGATGGACCGGCCCGGCACCCCGCAGGACCTCGCGCCTGTGGTGGCCTTCCTGCTTTCGGACATGACCCATTGGATCCGCGGCACCAATATCGCCACCGATGGCGGCATGTCTTCCAACATCCTGTGCGAGATGCACGGGCTTTCAACGTGAACGGAGATTTCTGATGTCTGCTCTGGCCTGGATCATCCTCGTGCTTGTTATCGTGGCCGTCGTGGTCGTGCTGGCGGCGTGGTTCTATCAACGCGCAACGAATGAAGTCGCCCTGATCAAGACAGGCGTGGGGGGCCGCAAGGTCGTGATCGATGGCGGCACCCTGGCCATCCCCTATTTCCACGAGATCACGGCCGTGAACATGCAGACCCTGCGCATGAACGTGTCCCGCTCTGGCGAAGGCGCGTTGATCACCAAGGACCGTCTGCGCGTGGATGTGGGGGCGGAATTCTACGCCAGCGTCATCCCGACGGAGGATGCCATTTCCCGCGCCGCGCAAACGCTGGGCAAGCGCGTGTTCCAGCCCGACCAGCTGAAATCGCTGATCGATGGCATGATGATCGACGCGCTGCGCGCCGTGGCCGCGCAGATGACAATGGATGAGCTGCACGAAAACCGCGCCACCTTCGTGCGCGATGTGCGCGATGCGCTGACCGATCCGCTGGGCAAATACGGGTTGCAGCTGGACTCGGTCTCCCTCACCGCGCTGGACCAGACCCCTTTTGCCGCGCTGGATGAAAACAACGCCTTCAACGCCGTGGGCATGCGCAAGCTGGCGGAGGTGATCGCCAAATCCAAGAAGGAGCGCGCCGAGATCCAGAGCGACAGCGAGGTCTCCGTGGCCCGCGCCGCGATGGAGGCCCAGCGCCGCAAACTGGAGATCGAGCTGGAACAGCGCCGCGCCGAGATCGCCCAGACGCAGGAGGTTGAAACCCTGCTGGCCGCGCAACTGGCCGAGGTTGCCGCCCGCAAGGCCGACAGCGAGCGTATGGCCGCACAATCCCGCATCCGCATGGAGCAGGAGATCGAGGCCGCCGACATCGCCAAGGCCCAGGCCCTGCGCGAGGCCGAGATCGCCCAGTCCCGTGCGTTGGAGATGGCCGAGCGTGACCGGCTGATCCAGATCGCGGCCAAGAGCCAGGAGGAAAGCCGCGCCGAGGCAGAGGCCGACAAGGCCCGCGCCGAGGCCGTGAAGGCCGCCGAGGCCGTGCTGACCGCCCGCCAGATGGCCGAGGCCGAGCGGCGCAAGCGCCTGGCGCTGATCGCCGCCGAGGACCAGGCAGAGGCCGCCGCCGCGAAGGCGCGCATCACGGCCGCCAGCGACAAGGCCACCGCCGCCGACCGCACCGCCGCCAAGCGCGAGGAAGCCGAGGCGATGAAGGTTCTGTAGCTGGCTGAGGTCGAGGCCGAAGCCGCGCGGATCAAGGCCGAGAACGCACGGTCGGATGCCCTGGCCGCGATGGAGTTGGAAAGACTGCGTCTCGAAGCCATGCCGGGGATCCTCGCCCAGATGGTGAAACCTGCCGAGAAGATCGACAGCATCACCATCCACCAGGTGAACGGCCTCGGCCAACGCGGCGGCACTGTCAGCGAAGCTGGCGAACGCGCCTCGCCGATGACGCAGATCGTGGACTCGATCCTCGACCTCGCGGTGTCCGCACCGGCGATGAACC
>CBFHYV010000266.1:0-3955 GCA_965660085.1 uncultured Paracoccaceae bacterium | reverse complement strand
ATGGCCGCGGGCTGGCCTGGCGGCCCTGCCTGCGCTGCGTGACAGACGCGCCGGCGGGCAGCACCGAACTGGTGGTCGATGCCAGCGCCGCGCCGCGTGCGCCCTGGGTGGGGCAGATCCTCGGCCATGACCTGCGGCCTTTCGTGGTGACCTCGGTCACGGCGCTGGCCACGGCGGGGCACCATGCGCTGACGGTGGAGATGCCGCTGCGCGCGGCCATCGCCGCCGATGACCCGGTGGAGATGCTGCCCTTCGGCCTGTTCGAGGCGCTGGACGATGCTACCGGCGCGCCGGGCTATGAGCGCCAGCTGCGCGCCCGGCCGGAATTTGCCCTGCAGGAGTATCTGACCCGATGAGCCTTGGCGATTGGGACCCGCGCGCGCCCGCGGTGATGTTCCTGCGGCTGGTGGCGGTGGACAGCCCCGACGGGCCGCATCGCTTCATCCTCGGGGCGGATGGGCGCTTCGTGGATGTGAACGGCCACATCTGGCTGGGCTCGACGCTGGCGCGGGTCAGCGAGACCGCCGATGCGCTGAACGGCATCGCGCCCGAGGGGCGGCTGGAGATGAGCTATTTCCAGGACCCCGATGCGCCGGACCTTGTGGCGCAGCTGCGCGCGCTGGGGCTGAGCTATCTCGACGGGCGGGACGTGTCCTTCTACCTGCAGCCGCTGCGCAGCCATGCGGAGCTGAGCGCGCCCGTCCAGGCGCCGGTGCTGCGCCGCACGCGCCGGGTGGTCAGCCTGACCACGGCCTCCGAAGGGCCGCAGCGCCGCACGATCCGGCTGGCCTATGAGGCCGCCACCATCGACCGCCGGTCGCGCCGGGCGGTGATGCTGAACACCGAAGGCCACGCCAAGCTGACGGGATCGGCCAACCCGAGCCTGTCGCTGATGCCCACGACCATGGAACAGGATGAGAAGCTGTTCGGATGAGCCCGCTTTACCTTGAGATCAACCGCTGGCTGGCCACGCCTTTTGACTGGGCCACGGCGAACTGCGCCTTTGTCGCCGCCGATTGGGTGGCGCGGGTGCGTGGCGTGGACCCGGCCGCGCCGCATCGCTGGACCTTCGATGACATGCCGGGCTGCCAGCGGGCCACGGGCTTCTTCACCGATCCGGTGGGGGTGGTGGACCGCGCCATGGCGGCGGTGGGGATTGGCCGGGGCAATGCGCTGGCCATGGGCGATGTGGCGGTGCTGCGCCTGCGCGACACTGGCCGCCCGGTGGTGGCGGTCTGGACGGGCCAGTCCTGGGTGATGAAGGGGCCCGAGGGCGCCACCACGCGCGCCCCGGCCACGGTGGAGCTGCTGGCCTTCTGGAGCATCTGCGATGCGGGCTGAGCGCGCGATCTTCGCCGTGACCCCCGTGCTGGCCCTGTTGCTGGTCCTGGTGCTGGCGGCCGGCCCCGCGGCGGCGGACCCGGTCTCGGCCTTTGTCGCCTCGGTCACCGCGGGGATCACGGCGCAGGCCGTGGTGACCTTCGCGGTCAAGACGCTGGTGGCGGTGGGGCTGTCGCGGTTGCTGGCGCCCAAGCCGCCGCAGGTCGGCGCGCGGCATGTGGACCGGCTGGTCAATTACGCCCAGCCCGTGACCTATCTGCAGCATGTGCTGGGCCGCACGCGGGTCGGCGGGGTCATCGGCTTCACCGGCTTCACCGATCATGCGGACGTGGTGACGGGCCAGACCGGGGCCAAGCGGCATTACAGCGTGGTGCTGGCGGCCCATCCCTGCGCAGGCGTGGTGACGCATTACCTCGGCGACCGGGAGGTGGAGATCGATGCCGATGGCACGGTGATCACGCCGCCGCTGGAGGGCGTCTATCGCATCCGGCCGTTCCTGGGCGGGCCGGGGCAGGCGGCGGATGCGGAACTGGTCGCGGCCTTTTCGGAGGTCACCACGAGCTTCGATTTCGCGGGGCTGAGCGGTGCGCATCTCTGGGCGCGGCGGGTGCGGCAGGAGGAGTTTTCCACAGCTTTCCCCACAGGGCGGGAGGCGGTCTATGCGCCGGTGATCGACGGGCACAACGGCATCTATGACCCGCGCGACGACAGCACGGGCCACAGCCGCAACGCCGCGCTGATCATCGCCTGGTGGATCACGCAGATCATGGGCCAGTCGGTGGATTGGGACGAGGTCGCTGCCGAGGCCGATGTCTGCGACGAGACGGTGACCAATGCCGAGGGCGGCAGCCAGCCGCGCTGGCGCATCGACGGGGTGCTGAGCGATGACCAGGACGCGGAGGAACAGCGCCAAGCGCTGCAGCGCGCCTGCGATGCCTGGATGTATGAGCGCCCCGATGGCGCCATCGGCTTCCGCGTCGGCCGCTATGTTGCGCCGCAGGTCACGCTGACCGAGGCGGATTTCCTGTCCTGCGAACTGGTGGAGGGCGATGCAGGGCGCGACTGGCCCACGGAGATCGTGGCGGAATATGTCGAGCCCGCCAATGGCTGGAAGGACAGCCCCAGCGGGGTGATCGAGCTGGACGCGGGCGCGCGGCAGGTGCGCGAGACCGTGGCCCTGCCCATGGTGACCAGCCACAACCAGGCGGCGCGGGTGATCGCCCGGCTGGGGACTGCGGCGCGGGCGCGCTGGCGGCTCTCGGGCACGCTGACGCCTGCGGGGCTGCTGCTGCAAGGCCAGCGCTTCGTTGCCGTGCAGATCCACGGGATCGACGCGGTGTTCGAGGTGGTGGAGCTGACCGAGGCCGAGGATGGTGCGCACTTCGACCTGGTGGCGCGCAGCGTGACGGCGGCGGATTTTGCCTTCACCGCCGCCACGGATGAGCCCGCCCGCCCGGCCTATGGCACGGTCAGCAGCGACGATGCGGTGCCGGCGGTCACGGGCCTGACAGTGGTGGCGCAGGACGGGCCGATCCTGCTGGCGCAATGGCCGGCGCAGGACGAAAGCCTCAGCCAGCAGATCCGCATCAGCCCGGCGGGCGCCGGGGCCTGGCAGACCAGCGACGTGCCCGCGGGCGATACGCTGGCACGGCTGGCCGCGGTGGTGGATGGCGCGGCCTATGATGTGCAGATCCGCAACCGCACGGCGGCGGCGCGGGTCTCGGCCTGGTCGGCCACGGTGACGGTGACGGCGCTGGCCAACAGCACCGCCCCCGCCGCAGTCAGCGGCCTGTCGGCCGTGGCCACGGGCAGCGACGTGGCGGTCAGCTTCACCGCACCCAGCGATGCCAATTACCACGCCGCGCGGATCCTGCGCGCGGATTACGCTGCGGGCTATTCCGGCGCCTATGACATCGCCGATGCCGTTGTGCTGCGCACCGAATACGGCCTGCCGGGCAACCCCGACAGCTGGACAGACACCGGCCTCGCCGCCGGGCATTACGCCTGGTGGGTGCGGCCCATCAATGCCTCCGGGGTCGCAGGTGCTGCTGCGGGGCCTGTGACCCTGACCATCGTCTGACCGAAAGGAGCCGGCATGACCGTCCTTCCCGCGCGCACCGTGGTGCGTGGCACTCCCGTGTCCTCGGATCACCAGATCGACCCGGTGTTGCTGTCCGCCCTGCTGGAGAGGTTCGAAGCCCAGCTTGCGCTGACCGGCACCAATTACTTCGAGAACACGCTGGCGGGGCTGACCGCGCTGACCGGCATGGCCGAGGGCGATCACGGCTTCGTGCTGCACGATGGCACGGCCAGCAACCTTGGCGTCTATCGCTATGACGGGTCCTCCTGGTCCAAGACCGCCGATCTGCCCACGGCTTTTGCGACGATCGACATCTCCGACATCGCGGGGCTGCAGGATGCGCTGGACGACAGGGCGCCGATTGCGGACCCGACATTCACCGGCACGCCGCGCGCGCCGACCGTGGCCGGGACGGGCGATGACAGCACGAAGATCGCCACCACCGCCTTTGTGCAGAACGTCGCCGCCACCAAGAGCGACGTGGGCCACGGCCACGCCATCGGCGCGGTCACTGGCCTGCAGGACGCGCTGGAC
>CBFHYV010000265.1:0-3957 GCA_965660085.1 uncultured Paracoccaceae bacterium | reverse complement strand
CGCCCAGCGCATCGTCCAGCGAACGGACCAGCGCCCAGCCAAAGCCCTGTGCTGTCACCGTTTCGCGAAACGTGTCTTGGGCTGGGCTGAGTTGGCCTTTGCGGGATTTCAGTTCAAGGAAGAGGACGCGGCCGTCGCAGAGCACCATCAGATCGGCAAAGCCGGGATGAACGCCCATGCCGACGAGGATCGCCTGGCGCTTTGCACCGCGCGGGCCAGCTTCGGTGATCTCATTGGGGCAATGATGGATGATCGCCTGCTTTGGCAGCGCAAAGCGCAGCGCCGTGACCACGGCACGCTGTAGATCTGCCTCGGGTGTTCCGCGCCGCTTCATCGGTCGCCCTCACGATCTGGCGCAGGCAGCCGTCCGGGCGACTTCGCGTCGAGGACGACCAGCAGGATCCGCGCGTCCTCGCGCTCCTCGGGCGTCTCGCCATGCTGGACCAGGACATTGCAGGCCAGCCGGATCAGGTGGTCGGAATGGTTCACGACATCGGCCACGACGATGCGCGCCTCGCGACGACGCTCATCAACCCAGTCCTGACGGGCGCGGTCGCGCGCGCGGGGCTTGCGGAAGGCCAAGGGGATGCTCATCGACGCCCCCCATGACGCTTGCGCCGCGTCGCTGTGGTTTCCTGATCATCAAGCCATGCGAGCACGGTCGCGCGACGGTAGAAGACCTTGCGACCCGCCCGGATACATGGCGGGCCGGATCGCAGAACGTCCCAGCGCCGCAAAGTGTCCTCGGATACGCCGAGTTGTTGCGCGAGATCGGTCCTGCTGATCCACCCGCCCAGCAAGTCGCCTGACGGCCTGGATGTGGTTTCACTGACTTCGTGCGATGACATGATGTCCCTCCGGTATTGTGCCCAAATGCGGGCCGCTTCCGAGGACTACTCAGGCACAGGCTTGGGGGTGGAAGGGAGGAACGGGGTGGAATGGAACCGCGAAACCCGTTCCACCCCCTTGTTTCATTGGTGATTCCGCGTGCCCTGTGCCCGCCGCGCAGCAAACTGAAACTGCCCCGGACACCCCCTTCAGGCCGGTTTCAGAGACATCCGGCGGCAAATCTCCGGAGACACCAGTATTGGCGTGCAAATCGGGGGTGGAACGCCGGAAAACCCGTTCCACCCCCAGGATTTCCTGAAGATTCGCAGCTTTCAGAGATGGCGGGATACGCGAAGAGGCTGCGACGGCGCCACTGCACGTGTGGCAATCGTCGCCAAGTGCGGCTGTGGAACATCCTGTTGCGGATAATCCTCAATAAACACTGGGGGTGGAAGCGATCTGTCTCCTCGATGCCACCCCGTTCCAGCCTTCCACCCCGACCTCCGTGCTCTGCTTGATGACGGTCTGGATCTACGCCTGATGACAGGTCCCGGAGAAAGGAAGTGGCATGGTGAATAGACAAAAGCTGACTGAAAAAGTTGTTCGGGAGGCCATCCCCGTCGAGGGACGCGACTACCAGATTTTCGACACCGATGTGCGCGGCTTTGCCATCTGTATCTATCGGGGGGGCGGTCGCGCCTTCACGCTCGACTACCGATATGCCGGGCGCCAGCGTCGCATGACCTTCGGGCGATGGCCTGAATGGGGCGTCAAGGCGGCGCGCGACAGGGCCAAGGAATTGCGCCGCGAGATTGATGCAGGGGGCGACCCGCTGGCCGCGCGCGGGGCTCTGCGCGAGGCGCCGCGCATCACTGACCTGATCGAGCGCTATGTCGCGGTGCATGTGCCTCATCTGGCGGCGCTAAACGGTGCAGATCAGCGCTCCATGATGGCAAAGTTCATCGCCCCTGCCTGGGGGACGATGCTTGTCACCGAGGTGTCGGCCTATGATGTTGAACTGCTTCTGACCAAGATTGCCGAGGGGCGGGCACGTCCCGCCAAACAGAAGCCCAATAACCGAGCCCGCAAACTGCAAGGTGCCAAGCCCACACCGGTGCGCGCAAACCGCGTCGGCGAGGTGATCCGCAAGATGTTTGCCTATGCGGTCAAATGGGGCTGGCGCGAAGACAACCCGGCGATGGGATTTCGCCGCCGGATGGAGACGCCGCGCGAGCGGTATTTGTCGCAAGAGGAAATCTCACGTCTCGCCATGGCGCTGGACGCAGCGCAAGATGATCGGGCTGCGGGGATCATCCGACTGTGCATGCTGACGGGCGCGCGGGTGGGCGAGGTTCGACAGGCGCGATTTGAGGATTTCAACCTTGAGCATCTGAGTTGGACCAAGCCTGCCAACACGACCAAGCAGCGCCGTGTGCACCGCGTGCCGATCTCTGATGAGGCCGCGGCCATTGTCCGCCAGCGGCGCATCACTGTTGTCAAAGGATCGCCCTGGCTGTTCCCGGGTGATGTCCCGGGCCAGCCAGTGCAGGAAATCCGACGCTTCTGGTCGCGCATCCAGAAGGACGTCGGAATAGAGGATGTGCGGATCCATGACCTGCGCCATACATTCGCGTCGCTGCTGGTGAGCGGGGGCGCGTCGCTGGAGATGATCGGCAAGTTGCTGGGCCACAGCCAGATGCAGACAACCCAGCGCTATGCACATTTGATGGACTCGCCCCTGCGCGCCGGCGTGGGTGCCGTGGCCAGCGCGTTCAAGCCAAAGCCCCGCCTCGTGCACAACGCCGAAACAAGGCCGGCTGAGCTGCCGTCTCCCGAGACCGACCCGCTCAGCGCTTCGGGTGCTTGAACTTCAATGCCTTCAGGGTTGGCGCAAGCCGGAGCCGGATCGATTTTTCATCTGGGAATGTTCCGTCCTCGGATTGGTTTGAAAACCAGTCCTGCAGTTCCCGGATCCATTCGCCTTGCGATTTCGGCAGGCCCTCTTCGAAGACGCGGCGGGTGATTTCAACACTCATCCCTGCCCAATCGTAATCTCCGCCAGTTCCCAGCCCGGCGCCTCCGGCGACGCGGCCGAAAAGGTCATGGGTCATTTCGAACTTTTGGACATCCTGGCCGAGGATCATCAGGTCGCCGATCGACACGAGAACCCCTTCTTCGGGCGTCGTGATATACAGCCAGTCTGCCGCTTCAAGATGTTTGATGCGCAGAAGCTTGGCCTCCTGCGGACCTGTCCCGCTGCGTCTGAACATGGGCAAAATATCCTGAGGGGCGACGCTGATCAGCCCTGCGACCCGTTCGTCGCCGCACAGCACAGGGGGTATACCCGTAACGATCTTGAGCGAACCGATTGCAGCCCAGCCGGCAATATCGGAAACTGTGCAGCCCCAGCGGGCGGCTGTTTCATGCACAGGGTAAAAAACGCGTTGCGGAAGTCCCATTTCCAATAATCCTTTCATTTGAATAATTGCCGTGTTCAACGGATTCCATGCACTGCGGCGTTCAGGCTGTGTTTCGAGACGAATGCGAAAACCCGGAAGTGCTCGTTTTGATGATTCGGCTCGACCACGAGGCGATGGTAATTTATCGAAGGGGTAAGAAATTTACCCCCTCGATGCTGCTATGGCATATTTGCTGCGGAGGCGCGGAATGTCGTTCGTCAAGGCACGGGAACTGCTGCGCATCGCGGAAATGGCCAAGGCGCGATACCAAGGGGTCAGCTTGCGGGATATCATGAACGAGTTGTCCGTGAACGAGCGGACCGCACGACGCATGGCGCGCGAGTTGGAGGATCTTTGCCCCAAGGTTCTGATCACCGAAGATGAGGAGAGGCGGCGCTACTGGAAGCTCGCACAGGTTCCGTTCATCGATCACCGCGTGGTTCATGAAAAGGAACTGTCCGCGCTTGATCTCGCAATCCGGCGTGCAGCGCGCGATGGCGCTGAAAACGAGGTGGCGGCGCTGCAGCGCATTCGCGATCACCTTGTTGCCTCGGTGCCCCGTGTACATGCGCGGTCTGCAGAGGTCAGTTCGGAGATCATGATGCTTGCAAACGGTTTCGCATGCCGTCCCGGACCTGCCACGAAAGTACAGAAAGAACATCTGGAGGTG
>CBFHYV010000264.1:0-3974 GCA_965660085.1 uncultured Paracoccaceae bacterium | reverse complement strand
GGCCAGCGCCGCCTCGATCTGCTGGGCGATGCGGGCATAGCGGCCAGTGCAGGCGCCCGCGGCAATCGCCTCCTCCACCAGGGCCATCAGGCGCGGCGCGCGCGGGTCCGTGGGTGTGTGAAACCGGTGGCCAAAGCCCGGCACGATCTTGCCGCGCGCCGCGGTCCAGGCGTCCAGCGCCACCTCTGGCGGGCCGGCGTGGGCGGCCATGTGGTGATACAGCTCCACCGCCTGTTCGCCCGCGCCGCCATGCACATCGCCCAGCATGTTGACCGCGCTGGCCATGGCGTTGTTCAGCGGCAGCCCACAGGTCACCGCCATGCGCGCCGCCGCGATGGAGGGCGCCTGCGGCCCGTGATCCACCGCAGACACCAGCGCGGCCTCAAACAGCCTGGCCTGCGCGGCATCCGGCCGATCCCCGCGCAGCATCAGCCAGATCATCTCGGCAAAGCTCAGCGCGCCGATCAGCTCCTGGATCGGGGTGCCGCGCAGGGCGATGCGGCCCGGCTCCATGTCGATGATGGCGGTCTGCCACCAGTCGCTGACGTCGCTCATATCACGCCCTCCCTGGCAAGGTCGTCGATTTCGGCCTCTGTCAGGCCAAGCCCGGCCCAGATGCTGCAGGCGTCGGCGCCCAGCGCCGGGGGCGGGCTGGAGGGATGCGGGCGCTGGCCGTCGATCACCACGGGGCTGCCGGACAGCGCAAAGGCATCCTTGCCTGCGCCCATCTGCCGGACCAGGCCGCGCCCGACGATCTGCGGGTCCGCCAGCGCCTGCGGCACGGTCTGGATCACCCCCGCCGGCACGCCCAGTGCGTTCAGCTCGGCCACCCATTCCGCCGCCGGGCGCTGGCGCAAGCTGTCCTCAAGCGCGGCGCGCAGGGCATGGCGGTTGCGCTTGCGGTCCTCTCGCGTGCGATACTGCGGTGCATCCAGCAGGTCCGCGCGGCCCAGATGCGTGGCCAGCGCCCGCCATTGCGTGTCCCTGTTGGCGGCAATGTTGATCGGCCCGTCCGCGGTGGCAAAGCTGCCCGAGGGCGCGGAGGTTGTGTTTTCATTGCCATGGGCGCCGGGTTCCACCCCCGCCACAAGGTAGTTGGACACCACCCAACCCATGCTGGCCATCACGGCCTCCGTCATGGAAATATCCAGAACCGCGCCGCGCGGGCTGTCATTCAGCGCGGCGCAGATGGCAAAGGCCGCCGTCAGCCCGCCCACCGTATCCGCCAAGGGATAGCCGACCCGGCAGGGCGCGCTGTCCGCCGTTCCGGTGATGGACATCACGCCGCTGACACCTTGCACGATCTGGTCATAGGCCGGGTCATCCTTGCGCGGCCCGGTCTGGCCAAAACCGCTGATGGCGCAATAGATCAGCGCGGGATTGTCTTGGCGCAGAATCTCCGGCCCCAGGCCCAGCCGCGCCATCACGCCGGGGCGAAAGTTTTCCACCAGCACATCCGCGCCGCGCACCATCTGCCGCAACAGCGCCTTACCCCGCGGATGTTTCAGATCCAGCGTCACGGATTTCTTGCCCGCGTTCTGCGCCAGAAAGCTGACGCCCATGCCGGCCTCGTTGCGCGCCGGGTCCGCACCCAGAACCCGCGCCAGATCGCCGCCCTCGGGGCGCTCGACCTTGATGACCTCGGCGCCCATCAAGGCCAGCTGATAGCAACAAAACGGCCCCGCCAGCACATTCGTCAGATCCAGAACGCGCACCCCGGACAGGGGCGCGCGCGGGGTGGTCTCAGTCACCGTCGGACACCCCCTTGGCGCGGGCACGGGCGCGGCGGGCACGGTAGCTGGGCACCACCACCAACAGCGCCGCAATCACCAGCAGGCCCAGCGTCATCGGGCGGTCCAGCAGGAAGCCCATGCCATCATAAAGCTGCATGGAGCGGGAAAAGTTGTCCTCCAGCATCCGGCCCAGGATGAAGCCGATCAGCAGCGGCGCCAGCGGATAGTCGGCAAAGCGCAGGATCGTCGCACAGACCCCCATGCCCACCAGCAGCAACAGCTCCGTCGAATTGTTCTGCCCGATGTAGCTGCCCATCAGGGTGAAGAACAAAATGAACGGGATCAGGTAGTTGCGCGGGATCTGGAGCACCTTGGCGATATAGGGGATCAGCGGCAGGTTCAGAACCAGCAGCACAAGGTTGCCGATATACATCGAGATGATGACCGCCCAGAAGATCTCCGGCTCATCCAGCATCAGGCGCGGCCCCGGCGTGACATTCAGCGCAATCAACGCCCCCAGCAGGATGGCCGTGGTCCCGGATCCGGGAATGCCAAGTGTCAACAGCGGCACGAAGGAGCCCGTGCAGGCCGCGTTGTTGGCGGTCTCCGGTGCGGCCAGCCCCTTTATGGAGCCGTGGCCGAACTCCTTCTGTTCCTCTTGCGAGGCGATGTTGCGTTCCACCGCATAGCCCAGGAAAGAGGCAATGGTGGCCCCCGCCCCCGGCAGCACCCCGATGAAGAAGCCCTGGATGGATTGCCGCCCGATCACGGGCGCGATCTTGCGCGCCTCCTCCCGGCTGATGCGCAGCCCGGTGATCCTGCCACCGTCGCCCTGAACGGAACGCGCCGGTTTCATCACCAGAAAGATCGCCTCCGGCAGGGCGAACATCGCCATGGCCAGGGTGATGAAGCTGAACCCCGATTGCAGGTCCATGATGCCCATGGTGAACCGCGGCATGTTGAACAGCGCACCCTCGCCCACTGTTGCCATGATCAGCCCCACCAGCGTCATCAAGACAGCCTTCGCCACATTCCCGGTGCCCGCAAACGCCGCGATGGCCGACAAGCCCACCACCATCAGCGCGAAATACTCAGCCGAATGGAACAACAGCGCCACGGTCGACAGCATCGGCGCGAAGATCATCAGTAACAAGGCGCCAATGGTGCCCCCGGCGAAAGAGGCGATGGCCGCAATGGTCAAGGCCTTGCCCGCCTGCCCCTTGCGCGCCATGGGATAGCCGTCAAAGCTGGACGCCACCGTGCCCGCAACACCGGGTGCATTCAGCAAGATCGACGAAGTCGACCCGCCAAAGATGGCCCCGTAGTAAACCCCCGCCAACAGGATCAAGGCCGCCGACGGATCGCCGATGGTGATGGCGACCGGGATCATGATGGCAATGATCGACATAGGGCCAAGGCCAGGCAACATGCCGATGAACGTGCCGATCAGGCACCCGAACACGACCATGAGCAGATTCTGGATAGAGAATGCGGCCCCGAGGCCGATCATGAGTCCTTCGATCATGTCTCAGGCTCCCTTTCAGAAAAAGATCGGCAAGGGCCGCAGGAAGATACCCAGCACCCCCTCGACCAACCACCAGACCACCCCCGTGGCCAATGCCGCCACCGGAAAGAGAATGTGCAGCTTTCGCTCCCCCAGAACCACCGCCCCGAGTGTAAGAAAGCCCACTGTTGAAAGCAGAAACCCCGCCGGACGCAGCAGCAGTGCATAAGCCACCATCAGCACCAGCAGCAGAAGCGCGGGCACTAGTTGATAGTCCCCGAGACGCCGGTAATCGATATCTGGCGTCTTGTCGGACCCATCCCCCTTCTCGATACCAAAAAGGATCACGAGGCAGGTGAGGATCGCGAGAACGGACAGGACTTTCGGGAATGTTGAGGGCCAGACCGGGTTGCGCTGCATGAATGGTGGCAACAGCTGGTCCATGGTGAAAAAGGCCCCGTAACCGTAGGCCAATGCGACGCAGAGGATGACAAAGGCGATCCATCGATCCAGTGCCATGTGGAAACCTCCCAAAACGTGAAAAGGGGCGTAGGGGGCTTTGCCCCCGTCCTTGCAAGCAAGGACTCCCCCAAGGTATTTTCGGCAAGAGGAAAGGGTTTGTTAACCAAGATCCTGCAGGCTGGAGCTACGGTACAGGCTGAGGAGCCGATGACCGTGCAAGGGGAAGACGAGTGTTCTTCCGAGGGGGGAGACGGCGCGCTCCTCCCTCATTCCTC
>CBFHYV010000263.1:0-4007 GCA_965660085.1 uncultured Paracoccaceae bacterium | reverse complement strand
CAGCCGGGTTTGCAGCGCATCGCGGCGGAACAGCTTGAACAGCGGCACGCTGATCGCGCCCATGCGCCAGGCCGCGATATGCGCCGCCGCGGTCAGGGGGGACTGGCTGAGCAGCACGCCCACCCGGTCCCCGCGCAGGATGCCCTTTTCCAGCAGCGCAACCTCCACCCGCCGCGACAGCGCCCAGAGCGCGCGATAGGTGATGTCCCGCCGGCCTTCGGGGCCAAGCTCGATCAGGGCAATGCGGTCCGGCTCCAGCGCGGCGCGGGCATCGCAGACCTGTTCGGCCATGTTCAGCGTCTCAGGCAGATCCCAGCGGAACCGCCGGACCAGATCAGGATACTCCGCCCGTGTCAGCATGGTGCTGTCTCCGCCCGGCCCGGCGCCTTTGCCCGCATGGCCCTCATTCTGGTCATCGCCTCAGATCCCCTGCGCCCCATCAAGCTCCGCCGCCGGCGCCACCAGCCCGCCAAAGCGGTTGACGCGATAGACCCGCGCTTCCGCGCCGCTGCCGCAACGGATCACCAGCCAGACGCGCGCGCCGGGCCGGGCCACGCAATCGGCGGCGGGCGCGCCGGTTTCGGCGACATAGCGCGCGGCATAGGCCTCGATCGCGGCGGTTTCGGTCATGTTGGCGCGGATCCAGCCGTAGCGAAAGGCCAGCAAGGCCCCCGCCACCACCACCAGCGCCACCGGAACAAAGCGCACCCAGATCGGCATCATGCCACCTTGCCCCACATCCACCGATCAGCCCGCACGCACACGGCGGCCACGGCCACGCAGGCACCATCCACCCCGCGGGGCGCTATCTGTGCCCTGGGCCGGTCCGGTCATGCCATCGTCCCGGTCAGCTCTCGGCCCACCAGCATCCGGCGGATTTCCGATGTGCCCGCGCCAATCTCCATCAGCTTGGCATCGCGGAAGAAGCGCGCCACCGGCGCATCGGCCAGGAAGCCCGCGCCGCCCATGGCCTGCACCGCCTGATGGGCCTGAACCATCGCCTGTTCAGACGCATAGAGGCAGCAGGCGGCGGCATCCTGGCGGGTGACATCGCCGCGGTCGCAGGCCTTGGCGACCTCATAGACATAGGCGCGGGCGGAATTCATGGCCGTGTACATATCCGCAATCTTGCCCTGCATCAGCTGGAATGACCCGATCGGCTGGCCGAATTGCTTGCGTTCCACCATGTAGGGCATGACCTCATCCATGCAGCCCGCCATGATGCCCGTGCCGATGCCTGCCAGCACCACGCGTTCATAATCCAGCCCGGACATCAGCACCCGCACGCCCCGGCCTTCCTCGCCCAGCACGTTTTCAAACGGCACCTCGACCTCGTCGAAGATCAGCTCTGCCGTGTTGGACCCGCGCATGCCCAGCTTGTCAAAATGGGGGGAGGTGGAAAACCCCTTCATCGTCTTTTCCACGATGAAGGCGGTGATGCCCTTGCTGCCGGCATCCGGGTCCGTTTTGGCATAGACAACCAGCGTATCGGCATCGGGGCCATTGGTGATCCAGTATTTGTTGCCGGACAGCACATAGCGGTCATTGCGCTTTTCGGCGCGCAGCTTCATCGACACCACGTCTGAGCCGGCAGAGGGTTCCGACATCGCCAGCGCGCCCACGGCCGTGCCGGCGACAAGCCCGGGCAGATAGCGCGCCTTCTGCTCTGCCGTGCCGTTGAGCTTGATCTGGTTGACGCACAGGTTGGAATGCGCGCCGTAAGACAGCGACACGCTGGCCGAAACGCGGGCCAGCTCCTCTACCGCGATGACATGGGCCAGATACCCCATGCCCAGCCCGCCAAATTCCGGGTCCACCGTGATGCCCAGCAGGCCAAGCTCGCCCATCTCCGGCCACAGCTGATTGGGAAAGGCGTTGTCCCGATCCACCTGCGCGGCCATCGGCTTCAGCCGCTCCTGCGCCCAGCGATGCACCGCCTCGCGCAGCGCGTTCACATCCTCGCCCAGGTCAAAGGTCATGCTGGCGTGAAACATGCGGTGGCCCTCCCGTAATTGAACATCTGTTCAAATCCTAGAAGCAAGCCCGCCCGCCTGTCAAGCACACCCATGCAGACGCCGCGGGCGACCTTGCCTTGGCGCGGCGGGCGTCGTAGGGCGCTGCCATGCTGTCGTATCAACATATCTTCCACGCCGGAAACATGGCGGACGTGCACAAGCACGCCGCGCTGGCGTGGATGCTGTCCTACCTGACGGGCAAGGACAAACCGCTGAGCTACATGGAAACCCACGCCGGGCGGGGCCTGTATGACCTGACCGCGCCAGAGGCCGAAAAGACCGGCGAGGCACGCCAGGGCGTCAGCGCGGTGATGGCGCGCTTTGCGCCCGATCACCCCTATGCCCGCGCCGTGGCCGCGATCCGCGCCGCCCATGGCGATTCCGCCTATCCCGGCTCTCCGGCCGTGGCGCAGCAGATCCTGCGCCCGCAGGACAGCCTGACCCTGGCAGAGCTGCACCCCCGCGAACATGCCGCCCTGGCCAGCGCCATGGCCGCGCCCAACACGCGCATCCTGCACCGTGACGGCTTTGACATGGTCCAAAGCCTCTGCCCGCCCACGCCGCGCCGGGGCCTGCTGCTGGTGGACCCCTCCTATGAGCTGCGCGAGGATTATGCCCGGCTGCCGCAGATCTTCGCCCAGCTGCACCGCAAATGGAACGTGGGCGTGCTGGTGCTGTGGTATCCCATCCTTCTGGCCGCGCCCCATGCGCCCATGCTGGAGGCGCTGGACCAACTGCCCATGCCCCATCTGCGGCATGAGGTGCGCTTCCCCCCCGCGCGGCCCGGGCACCGGATGGTCGGCTCCGGCCTGTTCGTGGTCAACCCGCCTTACGGGCTGGACAAGGCGCTGCAACAGATCGCGCGCAGCATCGGCTGATCCGGGCGGGGCACGCGGCCCCTCGCACGCAGCCTCTGGCACTGGGCCGGGCGGCGGGCTATATCCGTGGCCATGTTTGCTGATCTGCTCAACCGCCTGATGGCGCCCGCCCCCGCCCCCCTGCCCGAGCCTGACGCCCGCCTCGCGCTGACTGCGCTGTTGGTACGCGTGGCGCGGGCGGACAACGTCTATGACGCCGCAGAACGCGCCATGATCGCGCAGCTGGTCGCGCAGCGCTTTGCCCTGTCCCCCGATGCCGCGCAGACCCTGCTGGCCGAGGCCGAGACGCTGGAGGCCGAGGCCCCGGACACCGTCCGCTTTACCCAGCAGATCAAGGAGGCCGTGCCCTTTGAGGCCCGCCTGGGCGTGGTGGAGGCCCTGTGGTCCGTGGTGCTGGCCGATGGCGACCGCGCGGAGGAGGAAGACCAGCTGCTGCGCATGGTCACGCGGTTCCTGGGCGTGTCGGATGTGGACAGCGCCATGGCCCGCCAACGGGTCGAGCGGCAGCGGTGATCGCCAGCCTGCCCATGTATTGGACAGCCGCCAACGCCCGGGTCTGGGCGCGGCTGTGGCAGGACACCCGCGCGCGGCTGCCGGGCATGGCGCTGCCGGATCTGACGCCACCGGCCGAGATCACCGGCGGGCTGCACGCCCATTGGCGCCAGCCTGCGCTGGCCCTGTCACAGACCTGCGGCCTGCCCTACCGGCTGGGGCTGCACGCACATGTCGCCTATCTGGCCACATTCGACGCCGGGCTGGCGGAGACGCGGCCGGGCCATTACCGATCCGTCATCCTGACGCGCGTGGGTGAAGACCGCGCCTGGCCCAGGCTGCGGCTGGCCTATAACGCCGCTGACAGCCAATCCGGCTGGGCGGCGGCACTGGCCACGGTGCCCGAAGGCTTTGCCGCGGCCGTCTGCACTGGCGCCCATGCGGCCTCGGCCCGTGCGGTGGCGGCGGGGGCGGCGGACATTGCCTTCGTGGATGCGATCACATGGCGGATCTTCGCCACCGAGCACCCCGGCATCGCCGCCGCACGGTCCCTGCGCGGCCACAGCGCGCAGACGCCGGGATTGCCGCTGATCTGCGCGCCCGGGCGGCACGGCGATGGCGG
>CBFHYV010000262.1:0-4020 GCA_965660085.1 uncultured Paracoccaceae bacterium | reverse complement strand
CCGGTATCCTGCTACCATCTCACGCAGCATCACCGGCTCTAGCACCTCGACCTCCCTACCCCACTTCGCCAGATGCCAAGCCATCTCAACCAGCCCGCTGGCCTCGAAGCTGACCAGTAGGCCGCCATCCTCAAAATCGGTCATTTCCTGCCTGGGATGAAACTCAAACTCCCGTGCCGTCGGCGCAGCGGCTGGGCTGAACCGCCATACGACCCGGGTGAACTCGTCGTTCGAGTGGAAAGACCCGAACGATCGGGCGGCATAGGCCTCAAGATCGAAGTCCCTGTCCTTTTCAAACCAGTCGTTGGTGATCTCGGCTTTTTCGATCCGATCCATGCGGAAGCGGCGCAGGTTGGCATCTTTGGCGGTATCACGGGCAATCAGGTAATGCCGTGTGCCGAGCAGGATCCCATAGGGCTCGATCACGCGCTTGCGCGGCTTCGCGTCCTGCGCACCCTTGTACCGGATGACCAGCCTGAACGGCCCTCTGAGAGCGGCTGAGATGATGTTCAGCACATCCGGAGAGGTTTTGACCTTTGGACCGGGGCGGCAGGCATAGCCTTTGGCCTCGAGGATCGCCTCGGCATCCACCTCCATGCTTCGGGCCTGTGCTGACGGCAAAGTTGCCACCAAGCGGTCCCGCAGGGACCGAAGTGCGTCCACCTCCATATACGCGCCCTCGCGCTCAGCCCGCGTGATGCTGGCCTCGAGCGCGACGAGTTCACGGCTATAGAGACCTTGCATTCCGAGCATGCTGGTATCGCGCAGCTTCCACCGGCGACGCCGCTCGCTGTCCGTTTGATGGGAGATACTTGGGAAAACATCTTTCAGGGCGGCAATCATGCGCTGGGCGGTCCGCTCGTTCACGCCAAACTCGTCGGCGACCTCCTTCACAGTGATCCCGCCGTGCCGGCTGGCGGACATGCCTGCGAGCTTCAACAGGTCCTGTGCCTTCTGGAAGGACATGACGCTTATCCCCGACAGTTCTTTACGTAGTACCTGGGTTATACCGCGAGAGAGGACGATTCGTCCTAAGGATGCCGACCGATTGAAGAATTTGGCAGTCGCCGCAGGAACATGACTGCGGGGGGTGCAGTTTCATGCGGCCTGCACCCTGGGGTTTCTGCCTCGCTGCCATTTGGGTGGCGTCAGCAACTTGCCAGGCCGCCCATCATCTTACTCGACTTCAGAACTGGAGCACGCATGGCATTACCTCAAAGAGCATTCTTCACCCTGCACGAAACCGCACCCCGATGGGGCTGCACGATCGCCGACATTGGCGGCTGGGCCACAGAAGGCAAGCTGGACATCGTCACAGGGGTTTCTCTCGCGATCTGCGGCGACGAAAAGGTCTCCGGCAAGATCACGATCTCGCCGATGGACATGCTGCCCCTCTTTCGCCGTAGTGGAACCGGCCCGACGGTCATCAAGTTGCAGCGGATCAAACCCGAGCATTCCAAGGAGTGGTGCTATGTCACCGATCCCGCAGATGGGGTCGAGGTGTCCATCGCGGACCTTTTGATCACCGGTCAGGATGTGCTGCGGTTCGAAGACGAATATGATCTGCTGCGCCGCATTGGCGGCGGCACCGGCGCACTCTCGCCCTACGACTGGGAAGGCATGTATGTGGCGCTGCTGAAGCGCGCCCACGAACATGGCATTCCAGAGACCCAGGCCGAACTGATCGGTTATCTCCAGGACTGGTTCGCCAATAGGGCCGAGAACGGGGAGATCCCCGACGAGAGCACCATTCGGCGCCGCTTGCGGCCCTTCTGGCGCGCCATGCGCGGCGAGAGGTAAGCAGGGCCCAGCCTTCAGGCCCGCTTTGCCTCTTTCTCAGCATCCGCGTCATGCACAATCTTCGGCCGTGGCCGGAACATGCCGGCCACGGCATCGACCCCGGCGCGCAAGGGCGTGTCCATCAAATGCGCATAGCGCAGGGTCGTCTGCATCTGACTGTGACCCAACAACTTGCCGATCATTTCCAACGAGGCGCCCCCGCTGACCAGGAGCGAGGCAAACGTATGGCGCAGATCATGGATGCGCACATCCGGCAGGTCTGCCTCGCGCTGCACTTTCACCCAGAACCGGCGGATTTCTTTGACAGGCTGGCCCGGCACATCGCCGGGGAAGAGCCATGGATTGTCCTTGGGCACGAGAAGCGCCCGCTGGCGTACGATCGCAGCGACATCCGCAGAGATCGGCACCCGGTGGATCTTGCGCTGCTTCGTAGTCGCTGCAGGCTTCGACCAGATCCCCAGCTCCAGATTGAACTGCTCGAACTGCGCCTGCCGCACCTCCCCAACGCGGGCCCCCGTCAACATACAGATGCGGATGATGCCCGCGGCGCGTTGATCCTCGGCCACATCCAGAACCTCGGCCAGTCGACCAATTTCTTCATGAGAGAGGAAACGCTCGCGCGCGGTCTCGACACGTTTCTTGAAGCCAGCGGCCGGATTGTCCGTCCGCCAGCCCCACTGGATGGCGAGATTGAACATCTTCCGCAGGACTTCACCCACACGGTTCGCGCGCACAGGTGTGGGCTTGCACCCCTGCAGCTTGCGCGCACGATTGTTGGGTTTCGCCTTCGAGGGCCGGGCTCTGCCCTCCGCAATCAGCGTCAAGAGCTTTGTCACATCATGTGGCGTGATCTCGGTGACCAGCTTGTTGCCCCAATGCGGCGCGACCAGTTTGGTCAGGAAGGATTTATGATCAGCCGCGCTCAGGGGCGTCAGGGTTGACGCGTGTTCGATCAAATACCGCTCGATCATGTCGTTGAAGCGGGGCGCCTCACGCAGCATATCACGCTCCTCCATGGGATCTCTGCCCTCATCGATCAGGCGGCGCAGTTCCCGGGCGCGTTCCCGCGCAGCCGTAACGCTCCATTCGGGCCAGCGTCCGATCGCCATACGGCGCTGCCTTCCAGCGAAGCGGTAATCCATCACGAAGGACCGCTCGCCCGAGGGCATCACGCGGATGGACAGCCCCCGTATTGCGGTATCAAAGACCTGGTAGGCCCGATCCTCTTCCGGAATCTGCTCACGCACAGTTTTATCATTTAATCGCAATCGGTTGACCATGTTCATACCTCCTTGGTGCGCGTGACACAGGCGTAGATGCGCAAGCTTATCAAGCGAAGCATGGGGCTTTGGGCGGCATACAGGCGGTGACCGGCGGTGATGCGCCAAAACTCCGCCGGTGATTGAAAACATGGAAGAAAATGCCGGCCAGCACCCCTCCCGCTGGGCGAATCCGCCTGGCGGCGGAGTATGTTACGCGCCCCAAAGTGGGTTCCGCGGGCCATCTCCGGGCCAGAGCAAGCCCTGGTTTTGTAAATTCCATTTAAAATCAATGACCGGCAAGGGTCCGGACCCCTTGCCGGTTGGGCGAATATCTTTGAACGCCCGTGAAATCCGTTGAAACACTGCGAAATCTTGTAAATTGGCCAGTTTTGGACGGATGCGACTCTGCATCGGTCAATTCGCGAGGGTTCTGCACCCTCCTGTGCCGCAAACTCGACCGGCGCCAAAACTGTAAAACATCAATGATATCAATGACCGGCAGCCATTTTGCGCATCACCGCCGGTCTCCGCCTTCCCGCCACCCTTTCCGCTCTGCGCTTCTGAACACCTGAACTCTGCCCTCGTCGGGCCAAACTCAGGAGACCCCAGATGCCAGACCTTGGAACTGCCCCCCGATCCAGTAACCCACAACGCATTTTGAGCGGTTGGATCAGCCGTCTCGACCTCGCCCTTGAACTCGGGATCACCGTCGAAACCCTGCACCGCTGGGAGAAGATCCGCTTCGGCCCGCCCTGCGTGCGCGCCGGTCGGAAGATCTATTACCGCCGGGATGCCGTACAGGAATGGCTGATGCTGCAGGAAGCCCCTGCGCCACGCCGCGCGGGGTCACGTCGATGAGCCTCCCCCTGCCCTTCCGCAATCCCCGCGCGCGCGACCGCGCCCGTCAGGACTGGGTTGATGAGCGTCGTCGCGAGGCGCGCATCGTCGTGGCCGATGT
>CBFHYV010000261.1:0-4045 GCA_965660085.1 uncultured Paracoccaceae bacterium | reverse complement strand
GCTGCGCCTGGCGCTGGTTGGCCCCTGCGCGCCGTTCAGTTTTGCAACCGAGGCGCAGGATGGCTGAGTTTTCCATGCAATTCGTCGGCCCGCAGGACAGCCTGGACAGTGCAGATGGCCGGTTGGTGGATGTGCTGGATGGCCTGCTGGATCACGGCGTGATGATCCGGGGGGAGCTGTGGCTGTCCGTTGCGGAGGTGGATCTGGTGGTTCTGGGGCTGGATCTGGTGCTGGCCAACCCCGACACGCTGCGCGGGCTGAGGCCGGCGCCGTGATCGTGCTGGGCTGGAGCGATCCGGGCAGTGTGCCGCCGGCCCCTTGCGTGGCGCGGCCCGCGGGTGATCTGGCCCTGATCCTGGCGCCACCGGCCCATGCGGCCAGCCCCCGCGCCCGCTTGAGGCTGCAACTGGCCTGTGCCGATGGGGCGGAGGCCTTTTTGCCGGCGTGCCCCACGGCGCCGCCCGCATTGGCGCAGGCCTGCCATCCCGATCTGCACCGCGCCTTGGCCCATGTGCGGGGCCGGGTGCAACTGGTGCTGGATCTTGGTCCTGCGGTCGAGCCGGCGCCTGCGGCCAAGCAGCCCGGCGGGGCGGCATTCCTGCGCGCGCGCGCGGCCCGGCAGCGTGCCGCGGCCCGGCTGCGGGACAGCGTGGAACACGGCCTGGCGCAGGCCGCAGACCGGGTGGCCGACTGGCGCTGGCACGGCGGCGGCGCGGCGCGGGTGGATCTGCTGGTGCCTCGTGGTGCCGTGCCGGATGCCCATGCATGGGTGTCCGCCGTCCTGGCACCCCGGCCAGAGCTGGCAGGGCGGACGTTGCTGCTGTCCGGCCCATGGCCGGCGCTGGCCTTTGCTGATGGAATACCGCGGGAGTGCGCGGCATGACCGAGGCCGCGCTGAGCATATCCGCCGCCGATCTTGCCCGGGCCATCGCCCAGGGCGGAGCCGGAGGGCGGGTGGAGATTGATCCCGAAACGGTGGAGCAGGATCTGGCGCGGCTGGTGCTGGGGGTGATGGAGCTGTTGCGCCAGCTGATGGAGCTGCAGGCCATCCGCCGTATGGAAAACGGCACACTGACGGCCGAGCAGGAGGAGCGGTTGGGCGAGGCGCTGATGCGGTCCGAGGCTGCGATTCGCGACATGGCCGCGCGCTTTGGCCTGTCAGAGCGGGATCTGTCCCTGTCCCTGGGGGCTTTGGGCCGGACGGTCTAGCCGCCGGTCTGGCACAATCGCCGGCATGGCCTTGGTTGTGATACCTGGCCGTGATGCCTGCATCTTGCGCAGCCATGCCCATGATCCTGCCCAAGCGCCTTGCCGGCGCGGCCTGCGATTGCGGGGATGCGGGGCGGGTGGCACGGGCCAGGCCCGCCCCGGCATCAGGGCTCAGGCGGCGGGGTCGACAGTCAGCCCCACGGCCTCGGCATATTTCAGCCAGCTTTCGATGGAGGCGACGACGGCGCGCACCTCGATGGCGATCAGTTCGATCCCCACCAGAGAGACACGCACGAAGGCGTCGATCACCACGCCCTTGTCCAGGATCCGGTCCACCACTTCGGCGATGGAGGCGGAGGCCACGCTTTTTTCGATTGCCATTTCTTTACCTCACGTCTGATCAGGTCGGCCGCCGGGGCGGCTGTGCAAGATTAGGCCGCAGGGTCTGAATCTGAATTGAAGAGATCCGGAAAACTATTGAAAATCCAACCTTTAACCGGCGCGGGCCATGTCTTGCGCCCGGCTGGACTGGGCCACCATCTCGGCGATGATCATGCGCATGTCCTGCAGGAATTCCTGCTGGGCCTGCAGCATCGCGTCAGAGGGGCGGTCCAGCAGCGCGACAAGGCGCGCGTTGCTTTCGGCCAGTTGCGTGGCCGCGGTGGCAAGCGCCTCTGCCCCGGTGCCGGGGGCGGCGGGCCGGTCCTGCAGGGCCTGTGCCAGTTCGCGCGTGGCGCGGGCGGTTTCCTGCGAGGCGGTCTCGATCTGCCGTTCCAGCCGTTTCGTCGCCCCGGCCATGGCGGTGGACAGCCGCGCCAACGCGGGGTGCAGCGTGGCGTCCGCGGCCGGGCCCTTGGGCCGGGTGTCGGTGTGCCGGTCCAGCGCATCGGTCACGGCGGCGCGCAGATCCGCGCCCAGCGTATTGGCCAGCGGGCCCAAACTGTCCGCCAGGGTTTCTGCAAGGTGTGCGGCCAGGGCCCCGGCCAGATCATCCGCCGGAAGCGGCGGCGCGGCCGGCGCGGGGCTGTCCAGCCGCGCATGGATGGCCTGCATGGCCGTGTCCAGCCCGTCCAGCCGGGTGGCAAGCCCCTCCAGCCGGCTGTCCAGCGCAGACAGGGTGCTGTGCGGATCGGGGGGCGTCATCCCCGCCAACTGCCCCGGCAGGGGGGCGAGGCTGTCCAGCACCTCGCGCATGCGGGCACAGTCGCGCGACAGCTCCGACATGCGCGGATCGGCCGAGGGCGGCGGCATGGCGCGGGTGGCAGACAGGGTCGCGGCGAAACCGCGCTGGATCATGGCCTCCAGCCTGTCCAGGCGTTGCGCCACGGGGTCCGGCCCGGTGGGCAGCAGTTCTGCCATGGTGAATTCCAGCTGGTCGATCCGGTCGCCCAACCGTTCCATCAGGTCCAGCAGGCTGTCCGGCCCGTCACCGGGTGCCATTGCGGGGGATTCTGCGGTGGGGTCTGTGCCTGCATCCTGCGGCAGATCCATGGCGCGCTCCGTCATTAAGGCTGTAGCGGCTGTAGCGGCCAAGGGCTTAAGATCACGTTGCCATACATGGCCGGTAATCAAGATTATGTTAAATTAAGGCGCAGATGCCGCATCCGTGACCCGCCCCAAAGCGTCGCAGCGCCATCTGATGCTAGAGATGCCCTCCCTTTTGGTGTTATTCATCGGGCGAATGATTGCGGCACCGGGAAGGGCTTTTTTACGGCTTTTCTCCCAGACAGGTGCCACGGACCCGAACAGCCAAGCAGGAGCGTGCCCCGTGCCCAATCCCACCGATTTTGAACAGTTGCTTTTGGAATACATCAACCGCACCCGTGCCAATCCCACGGGCGAGTTCGACGAATATATCGTGAACGCGGATCAGAACATTGGCGCGAATGGCGTGATTACCGCCGCGCTGGCCACCTTTGGTGTGGATCTGGATGCCTTCCGCAGCCAGATGGCCCAGCTGGACCCCGTGGCCCCGCTGGCCTGGAATGACACGCTGGCCACCGCCGCGGCCAACCATAACGCCGAGATGATCGAGGCCGATCTGCAATCCCACCAGGTGCCGGGCGAAGCGGCCCTGGGCGCGCGGGTGTCGGCGCTTGGCTACAACTTCCGCACCCTGGGCGAAAACCTCTACGCCTATACGCAGGACCCGCTGTCGGGCCATGCCGGCCTGGTGATCGACTGGGGCTATGATTCCACCGATATCGTGAACGGCGTGCTGGTGCCCAACTGGGCCACCTCCGGCGATGGCATCCAGGACCCGGCCGGGCACCGTGACACGATCATGGATGGGTCGCTGAGCGAGGTGGGCATTTCCGTGGTCGAGGAAAACGACCCCACCACCGAGGTCGGCCCCTTCTTGGTGACGCAGAATTTCGGCACCCGGCAATCCCAGCCGATCTATCTGCTGGGCGTGGTGATGTCCGATCTCAACGGCAATGATTTCTATGACATGGGCGAAGGCCTGGGCGGCGTCACCGTGACGGTGACCAGCGGCGCGCAGAGCTTCACCACCACGTCCTGGGACAGCGGCGGCTATCAGCTGGCGCTGAGCGCGGGCACCTATGATGTCACCTTCACCGGCGGTGCGCTGTCGGGGCAGGTCACCGACACCGTCGTCATCGGCGCCGAGAACGTCAAGATTGACGCCCGCGCCGCGGATGCCGTGCCGATCATCGACGAGACCATCACCGGCACCGGCGGCAATGACAGCCTGGCAGGTGGCAACACCAATGACAGCATCCTCGGTGCGGCCGGCCATGACACGCTGATGGGGTCTGGCGGGGATGACGTTCTGGACGGCGGCGCGGGCAATGACAGCCTGATGGGCGGCCTG
>CBFHYV010000260.1:0-4058 GCA_965660085.1 uncultured Paracoccaceae bacterium | reverse complement strand
CTGGCGGCCAGACAGGCCCGCGCCCGGGCGCGGGCCGCGCCCAAGGTGTGAATCGGCAGGCAAAAGTGACCCACTTGGGTGGGTTATGATCATCTAGACGCCATGATCGCGGAGTGAGCCAACTGGTTCGTAAGCGGTGTCGCTTCCCCACGCCTGTTCAGCTTGACGGGTTGAAGTTCCATGGAAGCAGCTCGTCGATCCTGCTGGCTGGGTGACCGGCGGCTATCGCTTCGAGGGTCGCCTTCAGATAGGCGAAGGGTTCGACGCCATTGATCTTCGCGGTGGCGATCATGGAGGCGATGCGGGCCCAGGTGCGGCCGCCCTCGTCGTGTCCGGCGAAGAGTGCGTTCTTTCTCGTCAGGGCAATAGGGCGGATCAGGTTTTCGATGGCGTTGGAGTCGATCTCGACACGGCCGTCGGAGAGGAAGGTCTGCAGGCCGCCCCACTGTCGGTGGATGTAGGTCAGCTTCTCACCCAGGCGCGACTTGGCAGAGACCCGAAGGCGCTGCGCCTGCAGCCAGTCGCTAAAATCCGCGACAAGAGGCGCGCTGCGAGCCTGGCGGGCAGACAGGCGCTGACCGGGGCCCATGCCGCGGATCTCGGCCTCGATGCGGTAGAACTCGGCGATGCGGCGCAGCCCTTCTGCGGCGATTTCCGAGCTGTCGCGGTCGAAGACTTCCTTTAGCTTGCGACGCGCATGTGCCCAGCAATGCGCAACCTTAATCGGCGTGCCGCCCTTGTGAGAGGGGCGCGTCAGCCGGTCGTAGCCGGTATAGCCATCCAGTTGCAGGGTGCCTTCGAAGCCTTGCAGGATCTGCTCGGCATGGGCGCCGGCGCGGCTGGGCTGGTAGGTGAAGACCACGCCGGGCGGGTCCTCTCCTCCCCAGCCACGGTCATCGCGTGCCAAGGCCCAGAGATAGCCGGTCTTTGTTCGACCACGGCCAGGGTCGAGGACCGGGGCGGTCGTCTCGTCCATAAACAGCTTGCCGGAGGATTTGAGATGCTCGGTTAGCCTGTCGACTATGGGGCCGAGGTGGAAGGCTGCTGTGCCGGCCCAATCCGCCAGGGTGCTGCGGTCGATCTGGATGCCGGAGCGGGCAAGGATCTGGCTCTGTCTGTAAAACGGCAGGTGGTCGGCAAACTTTGAGACCAGGATATGCGCGATGGCCCCTTCGGTTGGCAGCCCACCTTCGATCAGCCGCGGCGCAGCGACAGCTTGGGTGACCCCATCCGAGCAGACACGGCAAGCATACTTCGGCCGGATGTCGACCAGAACCCGGAGTTGCGCGGGCACGATGTCCAGGCGCTCGGTCCGATCCTCGCCGATCCGGTGCATGCGCCCGCACCCACACGGGCACTCAAGGCTCGCAGGCTCGATGACACGCTCGATGCGCGGCAGGTCTGCAGGTAGATGACCGAGGTTGCGCTGCCGTTTTTGTCGCGGGCTTTTGGTGGATGGCGCGGCCTGCTCCTTGTGGGTCTCGACCTCGGCGACGGCCGTTTCAAGGTCTTCGAAGGCCAGCTGCCGGTCGTCATCGCTCAGTTTCTCGGATCGTTTTCCATGCACGACGTGGTTCAATTCGGCCACCAAATGCTCAAGCCGCCGGTTCGCTTCCTTCAGCGCATCACGCTCCTGCAGAACCGCCAGAACAGCGGCGCGCTGGCTTTCGGGGATCACGGACAGGTCGATGGGCGGGGCGTCGGGCATGGCCGGATTATACTGTGCCCAGGGCGCCGATGCCCAAACATTCCCGGGGCCGAGTCACTCTGCCACAGCCGGTCGCACCTCCAGCGAGCGCACACGGCGCCAGTCCAGACCGGCAAACAGGGCCTCGAACTGCGCCCGGTTCAGCGTCATGGCCCCGTCGCGGATCGCGGGCCAGGTGAAGGCGCTTTCTTCCAGCCGTTTGTAGGCCATCACGAGCCCGCTGCCGTCCCAGAACAGGATCTTCAATCGGTCGGCGCGCTTCGAGCGGAACACGAAGACCGTGCCGGTGAACGGATCCTCGGCCAGCTTCGACTGAACCAGGGCCGCGAGACCGTCATGGCCCTTCCGGAAATCGACCGGCTTCGTCGCCACCAGGATCCGCACGCCCTGAGACGGCATCAGCATGACGGCGCCTCGAGCGCGTGGACGATCTCCGCGACCCGGGCGACAGGCATGTCATGCGCGAGTTCGATAACAACAGCACCCCGAATGATCCTGATCGGGGCAGTATGCGCGGCCTCCTCAGGACTGGCTTCTTCTTCGGTTGCCTCGCAGACGACGAGCGGCGCAAAAACAGGTTCTTGGAATTCGGCCGCAGGCAGCACAAGCTTGCCCTGTTTGGCCTCTCGTCGCCACGCTGAGAGTTGATTGGGCAGAATGCCAAACCGCTCCGCCACGGCATTTACAGTCGCACCAGCTTCCAAGGTCATCGAGACGGCCAAAGCCTTTGCCTCATCCGGCCAACGGCGGTAACCCGACGCGTAAATCTCGACGTCGAGCGATTTGAGAAACGAATTTGTAGCACACATTGCGAAACGCACTCCCCATCATGAGATGGAGATCACCTCGCAGCCGAAGCCATCAGCAGCAACGTGGGGTCGAGACGGCGCTTACCTACAAAGGCTATCCGGCAAGGTTTCTGTTGTTCTGTGACACTCGGGCTTAGGTTGGCCTGACAGGAATCGGAGCAAAGAACAACAAGGCCGTGCCGAGACATGCCATCGTTGACGGACAGCAACGGCTGACCTCGCTTTATGCCGTGATAAAGGGCGAGAAGGTGATCAGGGCGAATTTTATCGCTGCTTCCGGTCCCGCCCGGCCGCATCTTTTGCTTGAGCACCTCGATCACGCCGGTTCCACCGTCAGATCCTGCACCCGGATCAGCGTGAAATCGTCCAGCGGGAACAGCGCGTCGCTCTGATCCGCGTCCGTCATGTGCACCGTGAAGGATCCATCGACATCGGCAGCACCAGTCAGGTCGAGCCTGGCCTTGATGAACATCCAGCCCGGGTGCGCGGGGTGCTCCTCGACCCAGATGTCGGACCATTCCGGGCTGTGGTGCCCGATGCGGTCGGCGGGCGCGGTGCCGTCAGGGGTGACATCGACGAAGAGCTCCCACATCGGGTCGGCGTAGATCGTGTTGAACAGCAGCCAGACCTTGGGGGTGGCAGTGGTCTCGACCTTGCAGCGCATGCGGATGATCTGCGGACCAGGATGCATCGCCTCCCAGTTCAGCAGCTCGACAGTGTCACGGCCCGAGCCGGAACTCGTGCGCCATTCGCAGGCGCTTTGGGGGCCGGAGAAGCCCTGTTTCCTGGACCAGAGCGCGCAGTTGGTCTTGGCGGTGCCAGAGGTGGAGCCATCGATCCAGCGCGACCAAAGCACAGTGCCGCTTGGGTCATCGAAGGGATCGGCCCAAGGCCCTGCGCCGCCCCCGCCAAGTCCTGCCTGCTGCACCTGCGCAGCGCTGTGGTGACCGGGTATGATCAGCCTCATGATACTGCTCCGATCGATCCGATGATGAGCCAGGCATCAGCCGCGTATTTGCGCAACACGGCGCCCTGCCATTGGGCGGCAATGTCGGTCGTCCCGGCCGCGACGCCGTTGAGCGTGACGCCCGCCGCCGCCGCGATGGAGATCGGTCCCGCGCCTTGGGCGATCACTTCGATCTCGGCCCCGATGGGGAACGCAGCGGTCGCCTCCGTGGGGATGCTCAGCGTCGCAGCTGTGGCGCTCATCATATGGATCGAGGCGCCCTCATCGCCGAGGGCCAGCGTGTGGGCGCCGGACTGCGTATTGATATCCCGCCGGGCCAGCAACACGGGACCGCTGCCCAATGTGCCTTGGGCTGTGAGATCCCCGGCCGCGGCCATGAGGTCCCACGATCCCGACCAGGAGGCCCCGATCCCGGGCTCGGTGGTGGCATCGGCAGTATGTCCAGCGGTACAGATGTAGGAGGCACCGTCATGGGCTGCGACATCATTTGGCGCAAAGGCAGTGCCGCTTGCCCAAGGCCCGCGCCAGGTCAGGCTCTCTCCATCCGCTCCCGGCGCTCCGTCCATGCCATCCG
>CBFHYV010000259.1:0-4074 GCA_965660085.1 uncultured Paracoccaceae bacterium | reverse complement strand
GGTCACATCCGCGGGCTTTGCCGCCGGCGCTGCGGGCTTGGCATTGGCGTCGATGAAATCCAGCATGAGCGGGCGGATGTTGTTGCGCCAGCTCTTGCCCGCGAAGATGCCATAGTGGCCCGCGCCGGGCTCCACATGGCTGGCCTTCTTGTCCTCCGGCAGGCCGGTGCACAGGCCCAGGGCGGCGATGCACTGACCGGGGGCGGAGATGTCGTCCTTCGCGCCCTCGACCGTCTTGACCGCGACGCGGGTGATCTTGCCCATGTCCACCTTGTGTCCGGCCACGGTGAATTCGTTGCGCGCGATCTCGCGGTTCTTGAACACCCGTTCGACGGTAGACAGGTAGAATTCCGCAGGCATGTCCATCACGGCCAGATATTCGTCATAGAACCGATTGTGGGGATCATGGTCAGAGGCCTCGCCGCGGGTCACGCGCAGGATCTGTTCGTTGAAGGCCTTGGAATGGCGTTCCGCGTTCATCGAAACGAAGCTCGCCAATTGCAGCAGGCCGGGATAGACCAAGCGGCCCACGCCCTTGTATTTGAAGCCCACGCGCTGGATCATCGTCTCTTCCAGCTGGCCCATGGTGACGCGGGCGCCGAAATCCGTGACCTCCGTGGGGGCGGCGTCCGGGTCGATCGGGCCGCCGATCAGCGTCAGCGTGCGCGGCTGCGCGTCGGGGTCCAGCTCTGCCAGATAGGCGGTGGCGGCCAGGGTCAGCGGCGCGGGCTGGCACACGGCCACCACATTGGTGTCCGGCCCCATGTGGCGCATGAATTCCATCAGGTAGAGGGTGTAATCCTCCACATCGAACTTGCCGGCGGATACGGGAATGTCCCGGGCATTGTGCCAGTCGGTGACATAGACCTCGCAATTCACCAGAAGGGATTTCACGGTAGAGCGCAGCAGCGTGGCGTAGTGACCCGACATCGGGGCCACCAGCAGGATCTTGCGCTTCTGTTCGGGGCGGCCGGAGACGTTGAAATGGATCAGGTCGCCAAAGGGTTTCTGGACCACGGTATCGATGCTGACCAGGTGATCCTTGCCATCTTCGCAGGTGAAGGTGCGGATGCCCCAGTCCGGCTTGACCACCATGCGCTCGAACGTGCGTTCCGTCACCTCGCCCCAGGCGGCCATCCATTGTAGGGCCGGGTTGGGGATCATGGACATGGCCGGGTAGGAGGCCATGGTCCGCGCCGTCGCGCCAAGCCACTGGTTGGTATTGCGGACCGTTTCCATCAGATCGTAGGTGGCCATATAGCGCATGCGTCTCTCCTTGGCTGTGCCCGGTCGGGCCAAATCGTCGCTTTGTCTTATCCGGTGGGCAACGATATTCTGCAAAGCAGCACGATAGAGGGGAATCTGCGAGATGACAACGAATGACGATGCCGCAGTGGCCCATCGAGAGCGGCTTGAAGAAAACCTGGCCAAGGTTGAGGAGTTGTCCAAGCGGCTGATGGATGCGCTCACGCGCCGCTCGCCCTTGCGGCCCTCGCTGACCGGGCCGGATCAGCAACTGTATGCCAAGGCGGCGCAGGCCTATTGGCAGGAATGGATGCAAAACCCCGCCAAGATCCTGGAACATCAGGTGGAATACTGGGGCAAGACAGTCACCCATTTCGTTGAGGCCCAGCAGGCCTTGGCCAAGGGGCAGCTGCGCGCGCCCGACGATCCCGGCCCGCAGGACAAACGCTTCAGCAATCCGCTGTGGGACACGCACCCGTATTTCAACTTCGTCAAACAGCAGTATCTGATCAACGCCCAGGCGATCAGCACGGCCGTCGAAGACATCGAGGACATGGACGACACCGAAAAGCGCCGCCTGCGCTATTTCGCCCAGCAGATCGTGGACATGTTCGCGCCCACCAATTTCCTGGCCACCAACCCCGACGCGCTGGAAAAGGCCGTGGAAACCGAAGGCGCGAGCCTGGTGCAGGGCTTGGAAAACCTGGTGGCCGACATGGAGGCCAACAACGGCGAACTGGTGGTGCGCCTGGCCGATGAAAGCGCCTTCCGCATCGGCGAAAACATCGCCACCACGCCGGGCAAGGTCGTCTATCGCAACCGGATGATGGAGCTGATCCAGTATGAGCCCACCACGGAGAAGGTGCGCGAAACGCCGCTGCTGCTGTTCCCGCCCTGGATCAACAAGTATTACATCCTCGATCTGAAAGAGAAGAACTCGCTGATCCGCTGGGTGGTGGACCAGGGCTATACCCTGTTCGTCGTCAGCTGGATCAACCCGGACGAGACCTACCGCGACGTGGGCCTGGACACCTATATCGACGAAGGTTTCCTGACCGCGATCGAGGAGGTGAAATCCATCACCGGGCAAGAGCGGATCAACTCGGTGGGCTATTGCATCGCGGGCACCACGCTGAACCTGACGCTGGCGCTGATGAAACAGCGCGGCGACAAATCGGTGAAATCCGCGACCTTCTTCACCACCTTGACGGATTTCGACAACCAGGGAGAGTTCACGCCCTTCCTGCAGGACGATTTCGTGGACGGGATCGAGGCCGAGGTGCAGGAAAACGGCCTGCTGCGGTCCTTCCTCATGGCGCGCACCTTCAGCTTTCTGCGCTCCAATGATCTGGTCTATGGCCCGGCCATCCGCAGCTATATGATGGGTGAGACGCCGCCGGCCTTTGACCTGCTGTATTGGAACGGCGATGGTGCCAACCTGCCCGCGCGCATGGCGGTGCAATATCTGCGCGGCCTGTGCCAGAGCAATGATTTCACCACCGACGGGCTGGAGCTGATGGCGGAGCGGCTGCATATCTCTGACGTGGATGTGCCGATGTTCGCCGTCACGGCCGAGACGGACCACATCGCCGCGTGGAAGGATTGCTACCGCGGGTTCCAGATGACGGGCAGCAAGAACCGCACCTTCATCGTATCGGAATCCGGGCATATCGCGGGCATCGTCAATCCGCCCTCCAAAGTGAAATATGGCCATTACACCAACACGGACCTGACGCTGGATGCCGATGCCTGGATGCAGGGCGCGGAGTTCCACGAAGGCTCCTGGTGGCCGCGCTGGGAGGCCTGGCTTGCCAAGCGGTCCGGCCGCTGGGTGGCGCCGCGCCTGCCGGGCGAGGATTCGCGCCATCCGGTGCTGTGTGATGCGCCGGGCACCTATGTGCTGATCAAGGCGCAGAGCGCAAACGCCTGAACCAGTTGGGAATTCTGGCGAAATGCTGCAGCGCAGCAAAAAAGACTTGAAATGCTGCGCTGCAGAAATCATATTGGTCTTAGCTGAAGAGGCGGGGTGGGCCCGCACAGCAACTTAAGGATCAGACCAATGGCAAAGACCCAAGATTTCTCCGCGATGATGAAAGACATGATGGGCGCGTTCCCCGTTGACACCAAAGCGATGGAAGACGCCTTCAAGACCACCGCGACGCTGAACGAAAAGCTGTCCTCCGTGGCTCTGGAAGCCGCCGAGAAGTCCGCTGAGATCTCCTCCAAGTGGACGAAGGACACCATCTCCAAGTTCGGCGAGATGTCCAAAGCCAAGGCAGAGCCGGCCGATTACGCCAAGGCGATGACCGATTTCGCTTCCGCTTCCGCTGAATCCGCCGCAGAGCACATGGCTGCTTTCGCCGAGATCGCGAAGAAGGTCCAGATGGACACCATGGAACTGATGATGGCCGCCGGCAAGGACATGACCGAAGACGCCACCGCAGCCATGAAGAAGGCCACCGACGAGGTGACCACCGCTGCCAAGAAGGCAACCACCGCCGCTGCGGCGAAGTAATCGGCGCTGACGCGCTGACGGGACCATAGCGCCCTCTCCTCCCATTTTGGCGCTATGCACTGGCCGGGTCCCCTGTGGGCCCGGCCTCCTTGCTTTTCGGGCAGTGCTTTTCATTTGGATCGTCTGCCCCTATGCTGCCTCGCAGCGCCGTATTTCGGGAGGATACCGTGGCAACGACCGACAAGCCCCTGCTGATCAAGCGATATGCCAGCCGTCGCCTGTATAACACCGAAACGTCAGACTATGTGACGCTGGAGGATATCGCTGGATTCATCCGTGATGGGCGCGAAGTCCAGATCATCGATCTGAAATCG
>CBFHYV010000258.1:0-4131 GCA_965660085.1 uncultured Paracoccaceae bacterium | reverse complement strand
CCGATGCCCAAAGGTGTTTCTCTCAGCCGTTGCGCTCGCAGCAACCGTGCTGTTCTGGCTATAAATATCAATGAGTCCTGACCCTAGGCGGCAACTTGCCCGATGGCCATACGATTACAAACATATCCGGCCCAACTCGGCTCTGGGCAATCTTGCAGCCGCGCAAGCGCGCCGGGCGCTTGAACAATCCGAGGGCTCCGCGCTAGGCGCGCTTGCGCCACCAGATCCAGCCGGATACCCAGAACTCACCTGCAGACTCTCGTTATGACTGAGGGACCAGCGGGGGGCATGTCACGAGTTGCCAGACGTCGCGCCATCGGTCCGAGCGACCGCTGGCGACGGCGCGGAATTCATCGCCAAGAAGTTGCGGGCCTGGATCGGCGCCATTCGCGCGAAGACCGCATTCATCGAACCGGGATCGCCGTGGGAGAACGGCTACTGCGAGAGCTTCAATGCCCGGTTCCGCGACGAACTGCTGAACGCTAAGGTCTTTTATTCACTCAGGGAAGCTTGGATCCTGATCGAGCGGTGGCCTCGCCACTACAACACGGTGAGGCCGCATAGCTCGCTGAGATACCGCCTGCCGTCACCAGAAGCATTCGTTCCAATAGACCAGAGGCCGGCAATGCACTAACGATTGAATTGGACCACTCCATGGCGACAGTCCAGGTCCTTGCTTCGCGCTCAAGGCTTTGCACCCCCCGCCGGGTTTCCGGCCACATCCACGGCATCGCCGCCGGTCGGCCGCAGGCGATAATGGCTGATCCCCCAAAGGCGCCCGTCGCGGAACCCGAACAGCCGTTCCGTAGCAATCAGGAACAGCCGCCAGCGCCGGATCCAGACGGGCAGATCAGCGCCATAGACCGGGCCCAGCGCGGCCAGCACCTCGGGGCGGCGTGCCTCGAACTGGCGGCGCCAGTCGCGCGCGGTCCGCGCATAATGCGTCCCCGACCACCGTGTCTGGGCCTCGACCTCGAAGGGGATGTCGAGCAGCATGGGCATGTCGTGGCATGGCATCATGCCGCCGGTGAAGAAATGCTGCGCGATCCAGTCGTTCGGATCGTCGTGGTTGAACCTGTAGGGCACGTCCACATGGCTGAAAAAATGCAGGTAGACCCGGCCCCCGGGGCGCAGCCAGCCATGCATCCGGCGCAACAGCGCGCTCCAGTTCGCGATGTGTTCGAACATCTCGATGGAAACGATCCGGTCCACGGGCGCGTCGGGGGCGAATGTGTTGATGTCATGCGTGACCACGCGCAGGTTGGTCAGGCCGCGGCGGCGCGCCTCGGCCTCTATATGGGCGCGTTGGTTCGCAGCGTTCGACACTGCGGTGATGGTCGAACGGCTGAACCGCTCGGCCAGGAACAGGCTGAACGATCCCCAGCCGCATCCCAGTTCCAGGATGGATTGACCATCGACGATGTCGGCCAGGCGCGCGCTTTCCGTCAAGGCGGCCTCCTCCGCGTCATCGAGCGTCACCGGCCCCTTGCTGTCATCGTAATATCCGCAGGAATACTTGCGCCTAGCCCCCAGGATCAGGGCGAAGAATTCGGGGGGCAGTTCATAATGCTGGTCGTTCGCGGCGTCCGTGGCGCGCGCGATCGGGGCGGCATCCATCTCCGCGACAAAGGCGCCAAGGCTCTCTCGGCCGGGCTGACGCAGCCGCCGTTCGGTATCCCACACCAGCAGGTCCGCGCCCGCGCGGATCGCCGGTTCGGGGATCGGCAGGCTTTCGGCCGCCTTCAGAATGGCCGGGATCACTATACTCATGGGGTGCCTTTCGCTGTGCTGGTGCCGGCGCGCGGGCGCCGCGGGTCCGCCGGGGGTGTGATGCTCATCACCTGTCCTGTCCGCCCGAAGTGCCTGACCACTTGGCCGGCCAAGGCATGATCGCCGGCGTTGTGCTGCGATAGCGCTCAAAGGCATCGCCGTATTTCTCTGCCATATGCGCCTCCAGCGGCGGCACGCCGGAGACATGCCGCAGCAGCACCCAGATCGTCACGGGCCCTGCCAGCGCGATCCCCATGCCCGCCTCCCCGTGTTCAATGGACAGCAGCGCCACGCCCGCCCAGAACAGGATTTCGCCCAGATAGTTGGGGTGCCGGGACACAGCCCACAGCCCGGTCGTGCACAGGCCGGACCGGGTGCGCTTGAACAGCGTCAGGTCCCGGTCTGCCTTCCAGCCGATCCACAGCCCGGCAGCCGCGGTCAACAGGCCCGGCGCAACCCCCGCCACACCGGGCGGGACAGGCACGCTGGCTGCCATCAGAACGCTCAGAACCAGAGGCAGGCTCAGCACGGCCTGCCACTGCAGCAGGATCGCCATTTGCCGCGGTGCATCCTCGCCCCACTCGGCCCGCAGCCGGGCATAGCGCGGATCGTCCGCAACCCGCGCCGACCGTGCCCACAAATGCCCGGCAAGCCGCAGCGCCCAGGCCCCCAGAACGATCACCACCAAGGCAACGCGGCCCGGCTGTAGGGTGTCTGCCAGCACGGCCAAGGCGGCGATGCCCGCCAGCGACGCCGCCGTCAATGAGCCTGTCCACGCCACGTCCACCCAGCCGGAATTGCCGGTGCGGCGTTCGATCCGCCAGGCAAGGGACATCCCCGTCGCAAACACGGCCCACGCCAGCGCAAGCGCCAAAAAGACTGCGGCCAAGATTTACTCCAAGGGCAAAGTGTGTTTCCGTTCCCAACGGTAGCGGGCACCGTGGCCCGGCGCAACCTGGGTTGGAATGCCGATGAGCCCCGTTGAAACGCCCGCGTCCGGGCACGCTGTGTCCAAGCTCGACGAAGCAGCCTCCGCGCCTTACCGGGACGGTGTGCGCGCCGCCCTGCTCAAGCTGGGCGAGATGCCGGAAGACACGATAGAGGCGCTGGTCCAGATCGCGGTGATCGAACGGACCGAACCCGGCCAGACACTGTTTTACGAAGGCTCCACGGATGACGCGCTCTATCTGGTGATCGACGGCAGCTTGCATCTCAGCCGCCGCGCGATGCACACGGACCTGCCGCTGGGATCGGTCGAGGCCGGAAACCCGGTGGGCGAACTTTCCTTCCTGGACCCTGACACGCGGCAGGCATCGGCCCATGCCGGGACCGAGCCGGTGGTCACCGCCCGCATCGACCCTGAGGCGCTGCGCGCGCTGCCCGAAGGCGACCGCCACCGGGATGCGCTGCGCGTTGCAATCGTGGTGCCGGTGGTGCGCGGGTTCCGCCAGCAGGCGCGCGGGCTGGTCATCGCAACCGAAGACCGCCAGCGGTTTGCGGGTTTCTTCATCTACATGATCGCCATCCTCTACGGCTGCATGCTGATCTACTTCCTGGTCGCGGAGCGGTTCGTCGAGGATACCACCACCAATCTTTTCGCCTGGCAGAGCGCCGCGGTCCTCGTGGTGCCGAGCGTGTTTATCGTCTGGCGTCTGGGGCTGTCGCGCGACGATCTCGGGCTTGCCCCGGCGGATTTCATGCCGTCGCTGCGCGGCGGGTTGATCTGGGGATTGGGGCTGGCGGTGCTGATCGTCGGCGGCTTCACATTGGCGCGGGCCGGCGGTGCCATTCCCGATTTCGAGCGCGCGCAGGCCTTCGAGGCGCTGGATATGGTGCTGTATCTGCCACACACCTTCGTTCAGGAATTCGTGGCGCGCGGCATTATCCAGAACGGCTATCAGCGCTTTTTCGACGACCGATCCGGGTATCGCTCCGTCGGGTTCGCCAGCCTGGTCTTCGGTGTCGCGCATATCCCGCTGGGGCTTTTCGCGGTTGTACTGACCTTTGTGGGCGGCATCCTTTTCGGGCTGCTGTTTCTGCGCTACCGCCACCTTGTCGGCGTGACGATCGCGCATTTCGCGCTCGGCGCGTCGGCTATTGCGCTTGGCCTGATCTGAACGCGGCACGTCCGGCGCCCCGCGCCTGACCGGCGCAACCGCCTCGCAGTTGGTTCGAGAGCCCGCGCCAGGTCAGGCCCAGCCGGGACAGCGCGTCATTGGTCCGCTCGATCTGATCGGCATCCGCCTCCGGGACCACCACAACCCCGAAATCCCGCACGTCCTGCGTGGCCAAGCGCAACGTCGCGCTGTCCACGCGCTGCATGGCGACAAAGGCGCGATCGCCGAGCAGCTGGCTGAACAG
>CBFHYV010000257.1:0-4149 GCA_965660085.1 uncultured Paracoccaceae bacterium | reverse complement strand
GTGCTGCTGGGTGCGGAGCATCTGCCGCAGCATCTGCGCAGGCTTGGCGGGCAGCCCGCCCCGGCAGAGGACGCGCCGCGGCTGGTCTTTCCGCCCGATGGCGCCGTGCTGCCCCATGGCGGGCCGCTGGTGGTCAAGCTGCAACGGGGCCGCCCGCCCTTCACCCTGATTGCGGACGGGCGGGTGCTGGCCACCGCGCAGCGCGAGCGGATCTTGCAGCTGGATCCGCCCGGTGCCGGCTTTGCCACGCTGGTGGTGGTGGATGCGCTGGGCCGCGCGGATCGCGTGCGGATCGAGCTGCGTCAGAGCCGTTCCAGCGCGAGCGCGATGCCCTGACCCCCGCCGATGCACATGGTGACCAGCGCGCGCTTGCCGTTGATGCGCTCCAGCTCATACAGCGCCTTGACGGTGATGATGGCACCCGTGGCGCCCACCGGATGGCCCAGTGCGATGGCGCCGCCGTTGGGATTGACGCGGTCGGGGTCCAGGCCCAGCCCGGCGGAGACCGCCAGCGCCTGTGCCGCGAAGGCCTCATTGCTTTCGATCACATCGAAATCCGCGGCGGTCAGGCCGGTGCGGTCCAGCAGCTTTTGCACCGCCGGGATCGGGCCGATGCCCATGACCTCGGGCCGGACACCGGCATGGGCATAGCCCAGCACGCGCGCCCGCGGCGTCAGCCCGGCGCGGTCCGCGGCCTTGGCAGTGGCCAGCACCACGGCGGCGGCGCCATCGTTGATGCCGCTGGCATTGCCGGCGGTCACGCTGCCATCCTTGCGGAACACCGGGCGCAGGCCCGCCAGCGCCTCGGCCGTCGTGGCCTTGGGGTGTTCATCGGTGTCGAAGGCGATGGTCTGGCGCTTGTGCTTGACCTCCACCGGCACGATCTGGCTGCGGAAGCGGTCCTCTGCCATGGCGCGGGCGGCGCGGTCCTGGCTTTGCAGGGCAAAGGCATCCTGATCGGCGCGGGAAATGCCATGTTCAGCGGCCACGTTTTCGGCGGTGATGCCCATATGCCCGGTGCCAAAGGGGCAGTTGAGCGCGCCCAACATCATGTCCAGCGTGCGCACATCGCCCATCTTGGCGCCCCAGCGCTGATCCGGGATGATGAAGGGCGAGCGGCTCATGCATTCTGCGCCGCCGGCCAGGGCAAAATCCGCATCCCCCAGCATCAGCGCCTGCACGGCAGACACGATCGCCTGCACGCCGGATCCGCACAGCCGGTTGACGTTCATCGCGGGCACGGTATCGGGCAGGCCGGCCTGCATGGCCACCACCCGGCTGAGATACATGTCACGCGGTTCGGTGTTGATGACATGGCCAAAAACCGCGTGCCCCACCTGTTCAGGGGCCACGCCAGCGCGTTCCAGCGCCGCCTTGGCGGCAACGGTGCCCAGATCCGTGGGCGCGGTGCCGGCCAGCGCCCCGCCAAAGGTGCCGATGGCCGTGCGCGCGCCATCGAGAATGACGATATCTGTCTCAAATGTCATGGGTGCGGTCCTTGTTGTCGCTCTTGCGGCGCAGTATGGCCAGCCCCACGGCGCTTGTCAGCCGCGCAGGGCCCGGACTTGCCCGGTTTCCGGGCGTGACGCTGCGGCGCCGGGAAAATTCCGCGATGCGGAAAGTATTTTGCATCCGCTTGACAGATCTGCGCGTAACCACCCCATAGACAAGACAAGGACATTGCATTCATGCCATTCGAAGCTCGCCCCACAGCCCCCCGCCGCATTGCCGTGATCGGGGCAGGGATTTCCGGCATGGGCGCGGCGCATATGCTGGCCGAGGATCACCACGTCACCCTGTTCGAGGCAGAGCCGCGCCTGGGCGGCCATGCCCGCACCCGGATCGCCGGAAAGCGAGGCGACCAGCCGGTGGATACCGGGTTCATCGTGTTCAACTATGCCAACTACCCTCACCTGGCCCGGCTGTTCGCCGAGCTTGACGTGCCGGTGGCGCTGTCTGACATGAGCTTCAGCGCCTCCATCGACGGTGGGCGGTTTGAATACGGGTTGCGCAGCCTGCGCGCCCTGTTTGCCCAGCCGCGCAACGCGCTGGACCCGCGGTTCCTGCGGATGGTGCGCGATGTGCTGCATTTCAACGCCAATGCCGTGGAGCGCGCGCAGGACCGCAGCATCAGCCTGGGCGATTTCCTGGACCAGATGGGCACGGGGCGCTGGTTCCGGGATTACTACCTGCTGCCGCTGTCCGGCGCGATCTGGTCCACCCCCAAGGAACAGATCCTGGATTTTCCGGCCTATGCGCTGATTGATTTCTTCAGGAACCACGCGCTGTTGCACCATACCGGCCAGCACCAGTGGTACACGGTTCAGGGCGGGTCCGTGGAATATGTGCGGCGGCTGGAAGCGTCGCTGAAAAGCCGCGGCGCGGCGCTGCGCACGGGCTGCCCGGTTCAGGCCGTGCAGCGCGGCCCACAGGGCGTGACCGTCACCCCGGTGGGCGGCGCGCCCGAGAGCTTTGACGCCATCATCATGGCCACCCATTCCGATGACAGCCTGCGCATGCTGGCCGATGCCGACCCCGCCGAACAGGACGCCCTGGGCGCGGTGCGCTATCAGCCCAACCGCGTTGTGCTGCATGCCGACACCTGCATGATGCCGCGCCGCAAGGTCTGCTGGTCTGCCTGGAACTACACGGAAGATGGCGACAAGCAGATGAACGCCATCGACCTGACCTATTGGATGAACTGCCTGCAGCCCATCCCGGAAGATGACCCGATGTTCGTCACGCTCAACACCACCCGCGATATCCGCGAGGAGCTGATCTATGACGAATGCGTGCTGCGCCACCCGGTCTATGACCTTGAGGCGCTGCGCGGACAGCAGGCCGTGCGGGCGCTGAACGGGAACCGCGGCACCTGGTTCTGCGGCGCCTGGATGAAGAACGGCTTTCACGAGGATGGCCTGTCCAGCGCAGTCGATGCCGTTGAGGGGCTGCGCGCGCAATTCGCGGCAGAGCCGGCCGCATGATCAACCGCGTGGACCATATTCCGGGCCACACCTATCACGGCCGCAAGGGCGACGTGACCAACGGGTTCCGATACTCGGTGGATTATGTGCTGCTGGATGCCGAAAAGCCGGCGCGGGGGCCTGCGCTGTTCACGCGCGGCGGGCGCAACGTGACCTCGCTGCGCGACACCGACCATGGGGGGCTGCCGGGCCAGGGCCGGGGCGCCCCCTGGGCGCGGGAGGTTCTGGCGGCGCATGGTGTGCAGGCGGATGGCGCGCTGCAACTGCTGACGCAGCCGCGCGTGCTGGGCCATGTGTTCAACCCCGTGTCCTTTTGGCTGGCCCGTGACGCGGCGGACAATCTGGTGGCCGTGATCGCGGAGGTCAGCAATACGTTCGGCGACCGCCACTCCTACCTTTGCACGCGGCCGGATCATGGGCCGATAGCGCGGCATGACAGGCTGACCGCGCAGAAGATCTTTCATGTCTCGCCGTTTCAGCCCATCGCGGGGGATTACACCTTCCGTTTTGACATCCAGGCCCATCGCATTGGCATCTGGATTGAGCTGACCCATGATGACGGCGGCGTGGTGGCCACGTTGACCGGCCCGCGCCGGCCGCTGACCAATGGTGCGATCCTGGGCGCGCTGCTGCGGCGGCCTTTTGGCTCACGCCGGGTTCTGGCGCTGATCCATTGGCAGGCGCTGAAGCTCTGGTGGAAGGGCGCGCGCTATCGTCCCCGCCCGGAACCGCCCGAGAGCGAGGTTTCACGGTGAACCTGCCGCCCCGGCTTGGCGCCCATGCGCTGTTCGGCGGGGTGCTGTCCGCCGCGGGCCTGCCGATCTATATCCACGCGCCCAAATTCTATGTTGATACCCATGGGCTGAGCCTGGCGCTGCTGGGCGGCATCCTGTTCGGCCTGCGCTTGCTGGACGTGGTGCAGGATCCGCTGCTGGGGCGCCTTGCGGCCCGTCTGGGGCGCGCGCGCGGCATGGCCGTGGCCGTGGCGCTGGCGGTGATGGGGGGCGCAATGGTGGGCCTGTTCCTGCCTGATCCGCCAATGACGCCGGTGATCTGGTTTGCGCTGATGCTGACGGCGGTGTTTTCCTGTTTCAGCTTTCTGACCATCTGTTTTTACGCGCGCGGCGTGGCGGCGGCGGCGGCGCTAGGGCCGAACGGTCATCTG
>CBFHYV010000256.1:0-4152 GCA_965660085.1 uncultured Paracoccaceae bacterium | reverse complement strand
CGCAGCCCGCAGCCATACAGCAGCGTCAGCACCGCGGCATCGCGCGCGCCGGTCCAGTCCGTCCGGGCCTGAAGGCGGGCCGTGTCGATCATGGCCCGCGCGGCATCTGCGGAGACGGGGCGCGGCAGGCGGCGGGGGTATTTGGGCGCGCGGGTGGCCAGCACGGCGGTCGGCTCAAACCCCTCGCGGGTGCTGAGCCAGCGGTAAAAGCTCTTGACCGCGGACAGCTTGCGCGCGGCCGAACTGGCCCCGACATCGCGGCCACGCAGATCCGCCAGCCAGGCGCGCATCTCGGACGTGGTGAGGTCCGCCAGCGCGCCCAGTCCCTGCGGCCCGCCGCGGTGCCGCGTCATGAAGTCCAGGAAATCGCGCAGGTCCGTGGCATAGGCGGTCAGCGTCGCCTCTGACCGGCCCTGAACGGCGCGCGCATGGTCCAGCCAGCCCGCCAGCGCATCGCGCGCGGCGGGCGAAGCCGTCAGGCTCAAGACAGCCAGCGCCGCATGGCGCGTTCAAACACCCCGGCGAAAAAGGCCAGCAGATCCGTCCCCTGGGACGGCGCGAAGCGATGCGGGTCCTCCGACCCCATGACCAGCAGGCCGGGCAGGGTGCCGGGGCCGAAATTCAGCGCCAAGCAGGCCTCGGACCGGATGAACCCCGCCTTGGCCGCGCCATAGATGTCCTCGGACCCGCTGTCGATCTGGCGCAGGGTGACCTGCGCGCCCGACCCGCCTTTGCCCTGGGTGGAAAGATAGTCCGCCACGCTGCCTTCGGGGCGGATGCGCAGCACATGGTCCACGCCCTGCAGGCTGCCGGCGCTGTCGGCGCGCTTGCTTTCCAGGATCAGCCGCATGGCGTCCACGCGCAGCACCTTGGCCAGATCGCCGCCCAGCCCCGCGATGAAGGGCTGGAAATCCGTCGGGTCCAGCATCTGCAGGATGGCGCGATGCACCTGGTTGGTGCCGGCCAGGTTTTCATAAGCGGCGGCGATGACCTCGCGGTGGCGTTCCTCCAGCCGGTCCAGGCGCTGTTCCAGCCGCGCCATGGCCATGCCGCGCATGTCCACCACGTTGTCGGGGGCGGCAAAGCCCTGCGCATCGCTGAGCGCGCGCATCAGTTCGGGATCGTCAAGGATCAGGTCCGGCTTCGCGATGATGGCTTCCCGCAGGGTGTCGTCCATCGGCTCCGCGTCGGTTCCATGCTCGCTATGACCCTGCATCCCGCTCCCTTCGCGTTGTGATTGCGTCCGCGTCTGATCCAGTCGCCTGACAGGGGTTGGGCTGTCAACAAAAGAAACCACCCCGCGCGTTGGCGGGGTGGCAATGTGGTGCCTCTGCACCGCCCGGGCGGACCGGGCGGGGGGAAGGGCGCGGTTTACAGGATCTGGATGCCGGCCTTGGCCGCGTCCTTCAGGAAGGCGTCCAGGCCCTTGTCCGTCAGAACGTGGTTGGCCATGGCCTTGATCACCGCCGGCGGTGCGGTGGCCACGTCCGCGCCGATCTTGGCGCATTCGGACATGTGGTTGGCAGAGCGGATGGAGGCCGCGAGGATCTGGGTTTCAAACCCGTAGTTGTCATAGATCGTGCGGATGTCCTCGATCAGTTCCAGCCCGTCGAGGTTCAGGTCATCCAGCCGGCCGATGAAGGGGCTGATGAAGGTCGCGCCGGCCTTGGCCGCCAGCAGCGCCTGGTTGGCGGAGAAGCACAGCGTGACATTCACCATTGTGCCTTCGTCGGACAGGGTCTTGCAGGCCTGCAGGCCGTCCCAGGTCAGCGGCACCTTCACGGCGATGTTCTCGGCCATGGCGGCCAGCTTGCGGCCTTCGGCGATCATGGCCTCGGCCTCGGTGGCGACGACCTCCGCGCTGACCGGACCTTCGACCAGGGCGCAGATTTCCTGCGTCACTTCCAGGATGTCGCGGCCGGATTTGGCAATCAGCGACGGGTTGGTGGTGACGCCGTCCACCATGCCCAGCGCATGGAGTTCGCGGATGGCTTCGATTTCGGCGGTATCGACGAAGAATTTCATGGCAGCGGTTCCTTCGGGTTGCACGCTTGCGGTTGGCGGCCTTCTACCGCAATGTTGGCCGGGCCAAAAGCCCGCAATGAAGGTGCCCCGCATGGCTGCCCCGCACCTGCCCTCCCTGCCGTTTCCAGACCCCGCGCATCCCGTGCCGCCGGGCCATTTTGGCCCCGGTGACGTGGTGGGCGTGCTGACGGCGCAGCCGCTGGACAGGGTGCTGGACTATCGCGCCCCGCCAGAGGGCTGCGCGCCGGGGGACTTCGTGATGGTGCCGCTGGGTCCGCGCAAGGTGCTGGGGGTGGTCTGGGGGCCGGGGCAGGGCGATCTGCCCCGTGACAAGCTGCGCGCGGTGGGGCAGGTTCTGGATGTGCCGCCCATGCGGGAGGAGCTGCAGGCCTTCCTGACCCGTGCGGCGGACTATACGCTGACGCCGCTGTCGGCGATGCTGCGCCTGGCCACCCGCGCGCCGGGGCTGGGAGAGCCGCAGGCCATGCGCAAGGTCTATCGCCGCGGCCCGGCAGAGCCTGCGCGCCTGACCGATGCCCGCCGCCGCGTTCTGGCCGCGCTGGAGGAGATGGGCGGCCTGTCCCTGACGCTGGGGGAGCTGTCTTCTACGGCCGGTGTGACATCGTCTGTCATCAAGGGGCTGGTCAGCCAGGGCGCCGTGGCGGAGGAGGACAGCCCCCGGGACATGCCCTTTCCCCGGCTGGACCCCGACCGCCCCGGCAAGGCCCTGACCCAGGAACAGGCCAGCGCCGCCGCCCGATTGTGCGACGGCCTGCGCGCGGGCGGCTATGGCACCACGCTGCTGAAGGGGGTCACGGGCTCCGGCAAGACGGAGGTGTATCTTGAGGCCGTGGCCCAATGCTTGCGCGGCGGGCGGCAGGCGCTGGTGCTGCTGCCGGAAATCGCGCTGACGGGCGAATTCCTGGACAGGGTGCAGGCGCGGTTCGGCGCGCGCCCTGCGGAATGGCATTCCGGCGTGACAATGACGGAACGCCGCCGCGCCTGGCGCATGGTGGCCGAAGGCGGCGCGCAACTGGTGGTGGGGGCGCGGTCGGCGCTGTTCCTGCCGTTCCGTGACCTTGGCTTGATCGTCGTGGATGAGGAACATGACACCTCCTACAAGCAGGAGGATGGCGTGCTGTATAACGCGCGGGACATGGCCGTTCTGCGGGCCTCCATCCTGGGTGCGCGTGTGGTCCTGGCCTCGGCCACGCCCAGCCTGGAAAGCTGGGCCAATGCCGATGCGGGCAAATATGACAGGCTGGACCTGGCCGCGCGGTTCGGCGCGGCGCGGATGCCGCGGATGGCCCCGGTGGACATGCGGCAGGCCGATCTGCCGAACGGGCGCTGGATTTCGCCGGTGCTGGCGGGGGCGGTGCAGAAACGGATGGAGGCGGGCGAACAGGCGCTGCTGTTCCTCAACCGCCGGGGCTATGCGCCGGTGACGCTGTGCCGGGCCTGCGGGCACCAGATCGGCTGTGACCATTGCGATGCGCGGATGGTGGAACACCGCTTTCAGAAACGCCTTGTCTGCCACCAATGCGGGGAAAGCCGCCCCATGCCCCAGGCCTGCCCCGCTTGCGGGGTCGAAGGGCGGCTGGCGGCTGTCGGCCCGGGGGTGGAGCGGTTGTCGGAGGAGGTGCAGGGCCTGTTTCCGCAGGCGCGGCTGGCGGTGCTCAGCTCTGACCTCTTCGGCTCCGCCCGCGCATTGAAGGATGAGGTCGCCCGCATCGCCGAAGGCGGGGCCGACATCATCGTGGGCACGCAACTGGTGGCCAAGGGGCACAACTTTCCGCTGCTGACGCTGGTGGGGGTGATCGATGCCGACCTTGGCCTGCAAGGGTCGGACCTGCGCGCGGCGGAGCGGACCTTTCAGCTGATCCGGCAGGTGGCCGGGCGCGCGGGCCGCGCCGACAAGCCCGGCGAGGCGCTGTTGCAAAGCCATCAGCCGGACCACCCGGTGATCCGTGCCATCCTGTCGGGCGAGGATGAGGCCTTTTGGCGGGCAGAGGCCGAGGGCCGGCGGCAGGCGCAGGTGCCGCCCTATGGGCGCATGGCCGGTGTGATCCTGTCGGCGCCGCAGGCCCCGGCGGCCATGGCGCTTGGCCAGGCGCTGGCCCGCCAGGA
>CBFHYV010000255.1:3891-4208 GCA_965660085.1 uncultured Paracoccaceae bacterium | reverse complement strand
CCCCAGCACCTGCACCCCATCCATCACCAGCCCGGTGACGAACACATCGGTCAGGATGGTCAGGTTGGGCCGGGCGCGCGTCGCGTTGTCCCGATCCCCGGTCGAGGCAGAGACCCGGCGGTCATAGGCGTTCGAGATGGCCACCGGGAAATGCCCATCGCCGAACTCTCCGTTCTGGTCCTTGATCTGCCCATAGCCTTCGGCCTGCATGGCCTGGGCTGCGGCGTGGGAAAAGCCGGGCCACACATCCGGCATGATGCGTCGGATCGGGATCGGCCCCTGGTTGCCGTGCAACGGGCCATCGAAATCCATGTCCC
>CBFHYV010000255.1:0-3881 GCA_965660085.1 uncultured Paracoccaceae bacterium | reverse complement strand
CCAGTTCCAGGCGGCGGAAATAGGGCAGGACGTCGTCCCAGCCCCAGCCCGTCGCACCGTCCTGCAGCCAGCCATCGTAATCGCAGGGCAGTCCCCGGTTGGCCTGCATGTCGTTGATGCTTGACCCGCCGCCCATCAGCCTAGCCTGTTCATATCGCTTTGGCGCCGCGTTCGCGGTTTTCCGGGTCGTGGTGTAGACCCGCAGGTCGGTCCAGAGGTTGGCGGGGTCGAAATAGGCGACCCGCGGATAGCTTGCCTGGATCGCCGGGTCTATCCTGTCGGGGGCCTGGTCGCGGCCGGCCTCCAGCAGAACGACCGTGTGGCGCCCCGACGCGGAAAGCCGGTGGGCCAGAACGCAGCCAGCAGCCCCGGCGCCCACGATCACGAAATCCGCGTCCAGCGCGGTCCTGTCATCCACGGTATTCATGTTGCCCCGCCCGTCGATTGAATGAACATTTTCAGCAAGGCGACGCAGGTTTCCGGCGCGTCTTCCTGGATAAAGTGCCCGGCCCCATCGAGGATCACAAAGGGGCATCCGCCATAGGAGCGTGAGACGGCGTCGACCCTTGCTGCAGAAATTGCGCGGTCCCGTCCGCCGATGACCATCTGGATCGGCAAGGATCGAACGGCGTCGACGGCGTTCTGTGTGACGGCGTCGAAATGGAACGCGTGGGCCTCGGATGACAGGCTCAGCTGGCTCATCGCCTCCATCGGGAAATTCAGCGCGCCGATGCTTGCGGCGGTCGTTGGAAAGGCCGCCGAATACGCCCGGATCCATGTCCTGGTCATGACCGCCGCATTCTCGATCCCCATCAGGTAGCCAATGATATGCGCAGCGCTCGAGCCCATGTTCAAAAGGACGGTCTCGGTCCTGCCGCGCGGGTCCGGTGGGCGCCGCGCGGGCAAGCTCGGGCAGAGGTACTCGGGATCCTCCGGAAGCCCCGAGAGGATCCAGGGGAACCACAGCGCACCCTCTGCCCCGCGCAATTCCGGCCGGGCGGCGACGACGGCCGAAAGAGGCATGCGGCCATCGCTGGCAGGCGTATGGCCACCAAAGACGGTAATCTTCTGCTCAAGCGTTGGAGGCATGGGCACGCAGGATCCGACCATGATGCGCGCCACCTTGTCGGGAAACCGAAGCGCGTAATGCAGTCCGATCAGTGTGCCCCAGTCCTGGACGAAAAGGGTGATCTTGCCGTCGAGTTGCAGCGCCTCCAGCATCGCCACGAGGTTCAGCACATGGGTCCGAAGGCAATATTCCTTGTCTTGCGGGGTCGCCGATTTCCCGAACCCCATGTGGTCCGGTACGATCACCCTGTGGGTCTTGGCAAGGGCGGGAATGAAGTTCCGGTACAGATACCCCCACATCGGCTCGCCATGCAGCAGGACGATGGGGTCCCCTTCGCCTTCGTCGACATAGGCCTGGGCAAATCCGTTGCCGTGAAAGAACTTCGCCTCGAACGGCCAGGTGCCCTCAAAGGTCTCATCCGCCGGGATCCGGTCTATGTCGGGCATCGGCGCACCGAAGGGCGGGATCCCGTTGGGGACGATCAATTCCATCTTTGGTGTCCTTTTCTCTAGGCGGGCGCGGCCGGAAACACGCTATGGCAAGGCGGCGAAGCCCAGAATGGGCGGGCCCGGTCGGGTTGCCGGGCCCGATGGGCGTCAGTCTGCCGCAAGATCAGCCAGCCCCGCTTGAGAAACGAACTTGGGAGAGAGATAGGCCTCCAGCCCCTCGGTGCCGACCTCGGAGCCTTGGCCGGAATCCTTGACCCCGCCCCATGGAGTCTCGGGCGGGCCGAAGCCGAGGTGATTGATGGTGATCATTCCAGATTCGACCGATGCCGCCACCTGTTGGGCAGTTCTGGCCGAGCGGGTCCACGCATAGGCGGCGAGGCCGTAATTGAGCCGGTTCGCCTCGGTCACCGCGTCGTCGAATTGTGAGAAGCGATTGACCACCGCCAGCGGCCCGAACGGTTCCTCGTTCATGGCCCGGCTCGTGACCGGCAGGTCGGCGATCACCGTCGGCTCCCAGTAATTGCCTTTCTCGGCGCCCGGCTTGCCGCCCAGCAGAATCTTACCCTGATGCTGCTCCGCATCACCAACGAGCGCCTCCATCGCGGCAATGCGGCGCCCGTTCGCCATGGGTCCCATGGTGACGCCGTCCTCCAGCCCGTTGCCGACCTTGACGGTCCTTGCGGCGGCCACGAATTCCTCGACGAAATGGTCATAGACGTCGTCCTGGATCATGAACCGCGTCGGCGCGATGCAGACCTGCCCGGCATTGCGGAACTTGCTCGCCGCCATGGTCCGGGCCGCGAGTTGAATATCGGCGTCCTTGAAGACGATGACCGGCGCATGCCCGCCCAGCTCTGACGTCATGCGCTTCATGTGCCGACCGGCCTCGGCAGAGAGCAACTTGCCGACCTCGGTGGAGCCGGTGAACGAGACCTTGCGGATGCCCTCGTGGCGGATCAGCTGGGACGAGATCGCCGCCGGATCGCCGAACACGAGGTTCACGACACCCTTGGGCACGCCGGCATCGACAAAGGCGCGGACGAGTTCGGCCGCCGAGACGGGCGTCTCTTCTGCGGCCTTGAGCACGACAGTGCATCCTGCGGCGAGGGCCGCCGCGACCTTCCGCGTGGCCAGCTGCATCGGGAAGTTCCAGGGCGAGAACGCCGCCACCGGGCCAACGGCCTCTTTGACGACCAGCTGGTAGACATCGGGCTGGCGGGCGGGAATGACGCGCCCATAGGCCCTGCGCCCCTCTTCGGCCAACCAGTCGATCGTGTCCGCGCTGCCCAGGATCTCGAGCCGCGACTCGATCAGGGGTTTGCCCTGCTCGATCGTCATGAAGGCCGCGATTTCGCCAACACGCTCGCGCAAAAGCTGCGCGGCCTTTCGCATGATCCCGCAGCGTTCATAGGCACTGGTGCGCTTCCAGCTTGCGAATGCGCGCACGGCGGCGTCGGCGGCTTCCTCTATGTCTTCGTGCTCGGCGCAGGCGACCTCGGCGCTGGCCAGGCCCAGGGCCGGGTTTTCGATGGGCAGGGTGCGCGATGCAGATCCATCCCGCCAATGGCCGTCGATATGCAACTGTACGTTCGGGATATCATTCATCACGTGGTCTCCGTTATGGCGTATGGGCAAAGGGAAGGTGCGGCTTGGGCCCATCCGGTCCTGGCCGGATCGAACAGGTCTTTCAGGGGATCGCAGGCGGCCTGACGGGTCATCCGCCTGCGAAACTGGTTGTCTGGCCCGCAAAGCAGTGGCTCAGTTTTCGAGCAGGGCCTCGAGGCCGAAATGCGCGATGATCACGTCCCGGTTCGACACATTCTCAAGCGAGGTCCGGACGTTTTCCGCCGGGATTTCCACGCCGAGGATCTGCCGGAGTTCGGGAGAGGTCTCGGTCTGGGTCGCGCCGAACTGCTCTTCGAAGGACTTCGCATTGTCCGCCGACACCTGTGTCAGGTAAGCTAGCGTTTCCTGCTCGGTCTCGGCAGCGACTTCGAACATCAGTTCCTTCACATCGTCAGGCAGCCCGTTCCAGACCGGGGTCGCAACGAAGACCATGCCGTTACACCAGCAAATCCGCGCGTCCGTGTAGTGTGGAACGAACTCGACCTCGCCTGAGACACCGACCGCCACGATATCCCTGACGGCCGCGTCCAGCACGCCCGAGCGCAGGGAGGAGTAGACGTCCGACACCGGCACATTGGTGGGCAGCATGCCCAGCTTGTCGGCCAGCCTGTCGCTGACACCCGGGAAGGCACGCACCTTGACGTTCTGCGCGTCGTCGAGCGTCGCAATCTCCTCGCGGCTCCAGATATAGAAAGGGATGCCGGGGAAGCTGAGCATCACGAAGCTGACCCCGGCGG
>CBFHYV010000254.1:0-4208 GCA_965660085.1 uncultured Paracoccaceae bacterium | reverse complement strand
CCAGCATCGGCCATATGGTCCGCGTTCAAAATGATGGCACTTTTTCCCACATAGGCCGGGTGACAACCTTCTCCTTCGATGCGGTGGCGCGGAAGGCCTCGATCTCCTGCCTGTTCGAGGGCGACTTGCTGCGCAAGACCCTGGGCTTCTGGGACTCCGTCCGCTTTGGCGCGGATAGCGAGATGATCGCCCGCACCACCGCCGTGGCGGGGGAGGCGTTTCGGGAATTCCAGCTGATCACCATGATCTGCCTTGATCTGGAAACCAGCCTGACCAACCACCCCGAACATGGCGTCAGCAAGACCAGCGGCATCTCCCCGATCCGCAAGCATTACCGCGATTCCTGGACCGCCTGGCACAAGGACGGGTTGACTGACAGCACGGCCTATCTGCCCTTCCCGCAAAGCCAGCGGGTTTTCGACGCCTCGCCAGACATGCAGGTCAGCGCGGCGGATGCGCGGGCCAATCTGGCCCAAACTGCCGAAGGGGCGATGTGATGAGCGATGAGACCGCAGCGCAGGCCTTTGTTGACGCCGCGCAGGCCAATTCCGGGCGCGCGGTGCTTGAACTGCCCTCCGGCCCGGTTCACGGCCAGCTTCGCCCGGGCGGGCCAGAGGCCCGTCTGCTGCTGGTCACCTTCCACGGGGCCGTCAACCGGGAGACCCGCGAGGTGCCCGTGTTTCAGCCGGCCTTGCCGCTGGGCTTTCCGGCGCATCAGGTCTCGCTGGCCGATCCGTGCATGGACATCTCTGGGCCGCATAGCCTGGGATGGTATGCCGGGACGGACGCCTTTGCCCTGCAGGCGGAACTGCCACAGGCGCTGGCCGCGCTGCAACGCGCCTTGGGTGCCGAAAAGCTGGTGCTGACGGGCAGTTCCGGCGGCGGGTTCGCCAGCCTGTTTTACAGCTGGCATATTCCCGGCAGCTTTGCCTTGGCCGTGGCGCCGCAGACCAACATGCACCGGTATTATCCCCGGCACATCCAGCAATACTGTCAGGGCTGCTGGCCCCGGCTGTCGGGGCCGGAGGAGCTGTCCCAGCATATCACCACCTCGGTCTGTGACCTCTATGCCGAAAAGATCCCCAATACCGTGATCTATGTGCAAAGCGCAGGCGACAGGTTCCACCTGGTCAATCACATGATGCCCTTCGTCTCGGCGATCAGCGGTCATACCGCGCCGGCCTTCGTGCCCCATGTGGATTACTGGGGCGTGCCCGATCACAGCCGCGCCGTGCCGGCCAGCGTGGTGGCGGACTGGACCCGCGCCATTGCGCTGGCGGAAGACGCAGAGCCCAAGACCCTGCTGGCTGCCTTTGACGCCGCGCGCGCCACTCAGCCCGCCGCCCCGGCTGTGGCCCCCAAGGCGGCCAAGCCCGGCACCGGCCCGGACCCGGACCAGATGCGCATCGCGGACCGGCTGAAAGACTATCACCTGCGCAATGCCAAAGGGGCCTGAGATGACGCAGCCACCCAAGAACCCCTACAAGATCCAGCCGGAACGAGCCTTCTGGCGGGCCTCTGTCGGGCAGCGGCATTACGCGGACCTGTCGGACATGTGGCAGCCCATGCCGATCCGCAAGGCGGACCGGATTGCCACGGCGGGCAGTTGCTTTGCCCAGCATATCGGCAACAACCTGGCCGCCCGCGGCGCGGCCTTCATGGATATGGAACCCGCCCCGCCAATGTTCGCCACCGCGGCAGAGGCGCGGGGCTGGGGATATGGCGTGTTCTCCTGCCGCTATGGCAACATCTACACGTCCCGCCAGTTGATCCAGCTGTTCGATGAGGCGCATGGCGCCCGCGTGCCGGTGGAGCGTGTCTGGGAAAAGCAGGGCCGTTTCTATGACGCCTTGCGCGCCAGCGTGGATCCGGTGGGCCAGGACAGCGCCGAAAGCGTGCTGGCGCTGCGTGAACAGCACCTGGATGCGGTGCGCCGGATGTTTGCGGAACTGGATATCTTCGTCTTCACCATGGGCCTGACCGAAGGCTGGGAACACGCCGCAGACGGCACGATGTTTGCCGTGGCGCCGGGCACGGTTGCGGGCACCTATGATCCTGCGGTGCACAGGTTTCACAACCTGCGCGCGTCAGAGATCCGGGCTGACATGCTGGGTTTCTGGCAGCGCCTGAAATCCGTGAACCCCGCCGCGCGCATGTTGCTGACGGTGTCACCCGTGCCGCTGGCGGCCACGGCCACGCAGAACCATGTGCTGGTGGCGACGACCTATTCCAAATCCGTGCTGCGCAGCGTGGCGGGGGAGTTGAGCGAGGATGAGGCGGACATTCACTATTTCCCGTCCTATGAGATCATCTCCTCCCATCCCGCGCGGGGCATGTTCTTTGATCCCGATCTGCGAAATGTGAATGCCTTTGGCGTGGATTACGTGATGCGCCATTTCTTCTCCGGTCCGCTTGCGGCAGAATTCGGCTCGGCGCAAACCGCGCCGGAAGAGGACCTGGAACTGATCTGTGACGAAGGAAAGCTGGATACCAGTGGCTGACGCGGTGCTGCAGCCGGACGCATGGCCTGAATGGAGCCTGCCGGCCGCCGAGGGCGCGGTGGTGAAGGCGCGGTATGGCGAGGCGCGGGTGATCCTGGAATATGGCTCTGGCGGGTCCACGTGGCTGGCGGCCTCCATGCCGGGCAAGCTGGTGTTTTCCGTGGAATCTGACCGTGCCTGGGCGGTGCGCTTGCAGGCGCGGCTGGATGCGCTGGCGCTGCCGTCGCCGGCCATTGTGCATCATGTGGATATCGGGCCAACAGGCGCCTGGGGGCGGCCGCTGACGTCGCGCGAATGGCGGCGGTTCCATCTCTATCCGCTCAGCATCTGGGATGAGCCCTTTTTCCGCCACCCTGACGTGGTGCTGATTGACGGGCGGTTTCGGGCAGCCTGCATGGTATCCGTTCTGGCGCGGATCCGCCGGCCGGTGACCGTGTTGTTTGACGACTATGTGGACAGGAAGCCCTATCATTCCGTGGAACGCTTCCTTCGGCCCGTGGCCCGGCATGGGCGGATGGTGGAATTTGCCGCCCGTCCCGGCCTTTTGTCACTGGATGATCTGCCCGATGTGATTGCGGCCTTCTCCTTCGCAACTTATGAAAAACAAAAAGACCCATACGCACACACGGCCAGGGACGCGATCCTTGGCCCATCGCGAGAGCCGTGAGGACCGCCGCCATGACATTGGCAAAGCACCAGGACACACCCCCCAGCCATCCGGCCTCTGACCTTTTTGCGCCGACGGCGGCGCGGGCGATGTTCTGGCGGCCGCGCTTCACGGTGGCCTCGCCCATCCTGAGGTTTACGCCGTTCCTGTTCTGGCTGACGGGCGTTGTGCGCCCCAGCCGGGCGGCGATGCTGGGCGTTGGGGATGGCCAGGGGTTCTTTGCGTTGTGCCAGGGGCTGGACAAGCTGGAACACAGCGGCTTCTGCCACGGTGTTGGCCTGTGGCGCGATGCCAAGACAGGTGCGCCGCTGAAGTCCGCCCCGGGCCCGATCGCCACGCACCGCCAGCACTTCTACGAAGACATTTCGGACCTGACCCCATGCGCCGATCCGCGCGTGGTGAGCGACCTGCTGCCGCGGGGCGGCGTGGACCTGCTGGTGCTGGATCTGGCGCATCTGCCGCTGGAGGAGGACCTGCCGCTGCAGGATTGGCTGGCCTGTCTGCGCGAAACCGCCGTGGTGGTGGTGCATGGGGTCGATCTGGTTACAAGGGATACGCCCGATGCCCGCAGCCTGCTGCGCGATCTGACCCGCGGCCCGCATATCCGCCTGCGCGCCGGGCAGGGCATGGTGGTTGCCCCGCGCGGCCAGAACGTGCCTGAACGGCTGCAAAAGCTGGTGGATGTCAGCCCCAGCGGTTTCCTGCAGCCTGAGGTCGAGGTCGTGTTTCGCCGCCTAGGCGAGGCGCTGGACAACAGCGAAAAGGCCCGCGCCGCCCTGGCCGAGACGGCCCGGACCAAAAAGCAGCGTGACGACCTGAAGGCGCAGAGCGCCGAGACCGCCAATGTGCTGGATGAATTGCGCGACGCCTATGATCAACGTCACAAGAAATTGGCCGTGCTGGAGGCGGAAAGGTTTGACGCCGTCGAAAGGCTGACCGCGCTGGAACAGGACCTGCAGGCGGCGCGGGCGCGCATCGTGCTCCTTGAGCCCGCCGCGCAGCGCGCCGAGGCCCTGGAGTCCGCGCTGGCCGCAAGCGAG
>CBFHYV010000253.1:0-4209 GCA_965660085.1 uncultured Paracoccaceae bacterium | reverse complement strand
GTCATTGATTTCCGATTTTATTTCATCCGTTCAATCCATCTACGCCACCGGCAACGCGACCGAACATTCCTACAGGTCGTGCTTTGAAGCCCTGTTTGCCGCGTTGGACCAGGATGTGCGAGCCCTGAACGAACCAAGGCGGGTCAAATGCGGCGCACCTGATTTCATCGTGACGAAGGGCGATATCGTGATCGGCCATGTGGAGGCGAAAGACCTGCACATCGGCCTGCGCGGCATGAAGGACGCCAACAAGAACCAGCAGGAGCGTTACAAGGCCGCCCTGTCCAACCTGATCTATACAAACGCCTTGGATTGGGATTTCTACCGCGATGGCGAACTGGTGGCCTCTGTCAGCATTGCCGATTTCGTCATGGGCATTCAGGAAAAGCCCGACCAATTCGACACGCTTGAAAACCTGCTGAAAGATCTCATCGCCCAGCGCCCCCAAACCATCACATCGCCCCGCGAACTGGCCCAACGCATGGCGGGCGAGGCCAACCTGAGCGTCTGATCAATTCGAGGTTGGCACAAACCACCAGTCCGGCTTTCATCCTGTATGCGCATGCTGGGTGTATTTAGATCTGCGCACTACTAATTTTCAGAATGACCTCTGCGCCAAAACCACCTGAAACAATGACGCAACTTGCCCAACGAACTGGGCAAAAAAGTGCTTTCATAAGCACCGAATTCATAGAACCGTCATAGTCCTTGCTCATAAGAGCGCGCAGGGAGCCTCGAATGAACAGAAAAGCAGCGATTCTCGAAACGGCACAGTCGCGCGGACGCGTCATGGTGGATGAACTGGCAGAGGCCCTGCGCGTCTCTGCCCACACCGTCCGCCGCGATATCAACGCGCTGTGCGCGCAGGGCAAATTGCGGCGCCTGCACGGCGGAGCCGAATTCATCGAGGGCAGTTCGAACCTGCCCTACTCGGCGCGAACCTCGCTGAATGTGGCGGCCAAGCAGAGGATCGCGGCGCATGTCGCGGGGCTGATCCCGGACGGGGCCACACTGTTTTTTTCTATCGGCACAACCCCGGCCGTGGTCGCCGCCGCGCTGGCCGCGCGTGAAGGGCTGACCGTCGTCACCAACAACCTGAACGCGGCGATAGCCCTGTCAGAGGCGCCCAAAGCACGGATTGTCATCCCCGGCGGCGAATTGCGCCTGCCTGATCGGGATATTCTGGGGTCACTGGCACAGGAGCTTTTCGCATCCTACCGCGCGGATTTCGCCATTTACGGTGCCGCCGGGATCGACAACGACGGCTCCCTGTTGGATTTCCACGCCCCCGAGGTGCGCATCCGCCGCCAAGCACAGGAGAACGCCCGGCACTCCATTTTCGTCGCGGACAGTTCGAAATTCGGTCGCCGCGCCCCGGCGGTCGGCGGTCATCTTGACGAGGCCGACCTTATCGTGACCGAGACCAAACCAGGAGCGCCTTTCGCGACCCTGCTGGAGTCGCTTGGCGATCGGTTGATAATAGCGGGAGAGAACACATGAGCTTTCTGACACTTGAGGGCCTCACGCGGCAATGGAACGGACAGGGCGGCGTTCATGATATAAGCCTTGGCCTGCATCAAGGCGCTTTCCTGTCGATCCTTGGCCCCTCGGGCTGCGGCAAATCCACGATGCTGCGCCTTATTGCGGGGCTGGAGCAGCCACAAGCAGGGCGCATCACGATTGACGGCCATGACGTGACGGCCCTGCCGGCCGCACAGCGCAACCTGTCGATGGTGTTCCAATCCTACGCGCTGTTTCCGCATCTCAGCGTGGCTGAAAACGTGATTTTCGGGCTCAAGGTGCGGCGTGTCACCCGCGCAGACCGGGAGCGGCGTTTGGCCGAAGTGCTTGCCATGACGGGGCTGGAGGGGCTGGAGCGGCGCAAACCGTCCGAACTGTCGGGCGGGCAAAGGCAGCGCGTGGCGCTGGCCCGCGCGGCGGTGGCCGAGCGGCCGCTGTGTTTGATGGACGAGCCGCTGTCGAACCTTGACGCCAAGTTGCGCCACTCGGTGCGTCGCGACATCCGGACGCTGGCGCGCAAGCTGGCGCTGACGGTCGTCTATGTGACCCATGACCAAGGCGAGGCGATGAGCCTGTCGGACAAGGTCGTGCTGATGCGGGAGGGACGCATCGAACAGGTCGGCACGCCTTCCGATCTTTACGCGCGCCCAGCGACAACATTCGCCGCGCAGTTCATAGGCGACCCGCCCATGTCGCTGATCGACGCCGCCGCGCTTGGGCAAGCGGGCGATTTTACCATAGGCACGCGTCCCGAAGCCGTTTCACTTGTGCCCACAGGCCAAGGCGATCTTGACGCGCGGATCGACGATTTCGAATATCTGGGCGGCGAAACCCGGTTGGCACTCACCCATCCGGCGGCGGAGGGGCTTGCCGCGATCCTGCCCGGGCCGGCCGAGTTTCAGCCCGGCCAGACGGTTGGTGTCATTATCCCCAAGGAAAACCGGCTCCTTTTCAACTCCGTCACCGAAAGCCTGGAAAAGGAGCCGCAGCAGAATCCAAAGGCGCGCATTCGCCAAAATCCCGCGCCCGAGGATGGCCAAAAGGCCCCCACTTCAACCCAAACAGTCAAAGAGGACCTATCGAAATGACCCGTATCACTGCTGTATCCGCTATATTGGCGGCCTCTACCGCGCTCGTCAATCCGGCCATGGCCGAGACCGAGCTCACCATGTATTACCCCATCGCCGTCGGTGGCGCGCTGACCGATGTGGTCGATGGGATCGTTGACGAGTTCGAAGCGCAAAACCCCGACATCAGCGTCAACGCGATCTACGCCGGCAACTATGATGACACGCGGATCAAATCGCTGGCCGCGCTCAATTCCGGCGAGCCTGCACAGCTTGCGGTAATTGCTGCGATTGATGCCTATGATCTGATTGAACAGGATCTGGTCGTTCCCTTCGAGGACATGATCGAGACTGATGATGAGCAAGCTTGGCTAAACGGCTTTTATCCAGCGCTGATGGCCAACAGCAAAATCGAAGAAAAGACATGGGGCGTGCCGTTCCAGCGTTCCACCGTCGTGGCGTATTACAACAAAGACATGTTCCGCGAGGCTGGCCTTGATCCGGAAAACGCGCCAACCACTTGGGACGAATTGGTGTCGATGGGTAAAGCACTGACCAACGACGACCATCACGGCCTTATGATCCCCTCGACGGGCTATCCCTACTGGATGTTCCAGGCCCTGGCGATTCAGAACGGTCAGGAACTGATGGCGAATGACGGGCTGACCACCTATTTCGACGCCCCTGACTCTGTCGCAGCGCTTGAATTCTGGAAATCACTGTCCACCGAACATGGCATCATGCCAGAGGGCACCGTGGAATGGGGCACTCTGCGCCAAGCCTTCCTTGAGGGTGAGACCGCGATGATGTGGCATTCCACCGGCAACCTGACGGCGGTCAAGGACAATGCCGAGTTCGATTTCGGTGTCGCCATGCTGCCGGGCCAGGAACGTCTGGGCTCGCCGACCGGGGGGGGAAATTTCTACCTGTTCAAGGACTCGACCGACGAGGAAAAGCAGGCTGCGCTTGAACTCATCAAGTTCATGACCGCACCCGAGCAGGCTGCGAAGTGGTCCATCGCCACCGGCTATATGGGCGTGTCGCCCGCCTCTTACGAGACCGAAGCGCTCAAGACCTACACGGCTGAATTCCCGCCCGCCCTTGTGGCGCGCGATCAGCTTGAACACGCGGTTGCCGAATTCTCGACCTTCGAGACGGCGCGCGTGCGCGACGGTCTGAATGCGGCGATCCAATCGGCACTGACCGGTGACATGAGCCCGCAAGAGGCGCTGGCCGAGGCGCAAGCCGCTGCCGAGCGTCTGCTGCGCGCCTACAAGTAAGCACAAGCCATGACCCTGTGCCGGGCCGGTTCATGCAGCCGGCCCGGACCTCTGGAGACCCACATGACCGATGCATTCACCTTAGAGCGCCGCCGCCGCGCCCTCCACGGCTGGCTGTTGTTGTCGCCCGCGCTCATCATGCTGACGGCGTTTGCCTTCTACCCGTCGCTGGCCACAATGATAACATCGCTCTGGTCGCGCGGCACTCGCCGCAACCCGGCGGAATTCGTAGGGCTGGAGAATTATCGCTACCTGTTCGATGATCCGACCTTCTGGCAGGTCGCGGGCAACAACCTTCTCTATGCGCTTGTGACCATCCCGGTCTCCATGGTGCTGGCCTT
>CBFHYV010000252.1:0-4212 GCA_965660085.1 uncultured Paracoccaceae bacterium | reverse complement strand
CATTGAGACAGCGGCCCAGAGCCGGTTTCTGCAGGCCAAGGCGGCCCTGGCGGACCCGCGCGCCCGGGCGATCCGGTCCATGCTGTTCGGCTGCGCAATCGGTGACAGCCTGGGCGCGGAGATCGAATTCCTTGGGCTCGCAGAAATCCGGCGCCGTTTTCCGAACGGGCTGACCGCCATTCCGCCCCATGATGGCCGGGTCGGGTCCATCACCGACGATACGCAGATGACGCTTTTCACCGCCGAAGGCCTGTGCCGCGCGATCATCCGCGGCACTGATCGCGGGATCTGCGATCCCACCAGCGTCATTGCGCATGCCCTGGCGCGCTGGCTGGCGACGCAAGGCGAAACGCCCGCGCGGCAGATCAGCGGCACGGGCCTTGTGGCTGACCCGCGGTTGCAGCGCAGGTGCGCGCCGGGGCTGACTTGCCTGGGCGCATTGCGACAGGTGAACCGGGGCGCGGCACCAGCGCAGAACGACTCCAAAGGCTGCGGCACGATCATGCGCGTGGCGCCGATTGCCGTGCTGGAAACCACTGAAGAGGTGGCGCACCTCGCGCGGGACACCTCGGCCCTGACGCATGGCCATCCTACGGGGCAGGACGCCGCTGTTGCCTGGGCGCTGATCCTGCACGGGCTGCTGGCGGGCCTGCGTCTGCAGGATGCCGCGGGCCAGGCCCGTGCCCATGTCGGCCCGGAGACGCAGCGCGCCATCGACCGGGCCTGCGCCGCACCGCGCGATGGCAGCCCGGAAACGGTAGAGACCCTGGGCGCCGGCTGGGTCGCGGAAGAAGCGCTGGCCATCGCGCTCTATGCCTGCCTTTGCGCGCCGGATCCGGAAACCGGCTGGCGCATTGCCGTCACCCATTCCGGCGACAGCGACAGCACGGGCGCCATCGCAGGTGCGGCGCTTGGCGTGATGTTCCCCGAAGCGGTCATGTCCCACCCGTGGCGTCGAGAGATCGAATGCGCCGACCTTGTTGATCGCATCGCCCGGGATCTTGCCTGGCTGACCGGGCCGGAGATGACCCCGGATACCGCGCTGGCTCTGGTCCGGATCGGCGACCGCTCCGTTGTGGCCATGCAACCCGGTGATCCCGCCGATCCGGGTGTGGCACGCTATAGCGCCTTGGCGGAGCGCTATCCGGGCAGTTGAGCCTGGGGTGGCGCGGTCCAAGTCACGGGCGGTGGCCTGCGAACCCCACCGCCGCCAGCATGACCAGCAAAACCCAGGCCGGGCGCGCCTTGTTGGGGCCTGCCCGGCCATTTCTTGCGGCAAAACCTCAGGGATGACGCTATCGAGGCGCGTCCGGCAGTGCGTCCGGCTCCGCTCTGCCAGAGGCGTTCCTTGGTTGCCCCACATGCGGCCCCCGTAAGGTCAGGCGAGCGCGGATGCGTCAATCGTGATGATGTTGTCCGCGCTCAGCGTGTCTTCGCCCTGCCAACGGTAGGCGCATGGCGTTTGGGGGTAGTCCAGGCACATGACGTTGCGGCTGTCCGGGGCTGTGGGGCGGCCAGTTCGTTTATAGTGCCCAAAGAACACCGGCGGCGCATCCGGCGCATAAGGTTCAAGGACGAGATCACCATTGTAGGGCGTATCGGGCAAGGAAGCGAGCGAGGGGACCGACAAGGCCACATCGCGCCAGGTGGCACCGCTGCGCGCCCACCATTTGACGCGCACCTCCGTGCGCTTGTTGCCGTGATAATCGCGGAAGCTGTAGCCTTCTGGCAAGTGCGTCTCCAACCCCTTCAGCAGGGCGCAGACCCCCTCCGCAACCTCTTGCAGATCCGCCGCGCGCAGGCGACCGTCCGCGCGCTGCTTGGCGACAGTGCCGACATGCTCGGCGTGCCAGCAGGCGTGGACAAGCCGCAGCGCGCCGAGATCAAGAAAAAGCGGTAGGGTCAGGAACCAGTCCAGCACCTCTTTCGTGTCCTCTCCACCCAACGGAAATTCCTTGAGGAAGCTGGCATGCTGGCCTGTGTTCTTTTCGCTGTGGGCGCGCATGAAACCATCGTCCGCGCCATGCGCATTCTTCCCTGCGGAGTGGTAGAGTAGCGCGTTGAGTTCATGGTTGCCCATGATGGCCACGGCATGGCCGGCCTCCACCATGCCGCGCACCGTCTCCACCACCGCGCGATTGTCCGGCCCGCCGTCAATGAAATCACCCAGAAAGGCGGCGACATGGCCTTCGGGCGGGCACCAGCCGCTGCGGTCCTTGCGGTACCCCAGGCTGGTCAGCGTCGCGTTCAGCCGCGCCAGATCGGCGTGAATGTCGGGGATGATGTCAAAGCGTCTCATTGGATCTGTCCTATATGTCAAATGGTTGGGGCGGCGCCTTGGCGCGGGTATACACGCCTGCGCCGCCGACCGCACCCGATGTCAGGCCGCAGTTACAGGGGCGCGAAACCCGATCATGCCGCCGTGATCTGGGCTGGCTTCTTCGGCCAGGTGGCGCAGCAGGGCGGCTGCGTCATCGCTCTGGCCCAGCAAGGCCGCCTTGCGCCGCACTACCTCGAACTGCGCGGGCGTCAGGCCGCTCAGCCGCGCCAGACCCGCAGGCGGGTCGCCGGGCAGGAAATGGCGCCAGCAGGCCTTTGCCTGATCCGGGGTCAGTGGATCGAACCGGATGTGGAAATCCAGCCGTCGGCGCGCGGCGGAATCGAGCCTGTCCGCAAGGTTCGTGGTCACGGCAAAGGGCAGCGGATGCGCCTCCATCGCGGTCAGCAACTCGTTCACCTTCGTCAGCTCCCAACTGCGCTGCGCCTCGGTCCGGCTGGTCAGGAAACTGTCCACCTCATCCAGGATCAGAAAGGCGCCATCACGTTCGGCGGTGTCGAAGGCCTGGCGGATCTGTTGCTCTGTCTGGCCCACATAGGGGCTCAACAGGTCAGATCCGCGCAAGACGCGGGCCGTCATGCCCAGGCGGTCCGCCAGATAGCGCGCATAGGCCGATTTCCCGGTGCCCGATGCCCCATGCAGGCAGAACGAGGCCCTGCCGCCACTTTTGGCCAGCCTGTCAGCCAGGTCCGCAAGGTCCATGTTTGCGTTGCACAGCGCCGGCAGGAACGGGCGGGCCTCGCCCCGCTGTTTGGCTGTCAGGGGCACGCCGTCTTGCAGCACCTGCGCCAACCCCCGCGTCACGGTTTTCAGCGTGGCGAAATCCCCTTGGGCCAGGCGGGTCGCCTGCATGGCCTTGGCGGTGACGCCCGGCGTGACGGAGACATCGCGCATCAGGCGCTGCAGATCCGCATCCGGCATCGGACGCTCCGCTGTCCGGGCAAGATCCGCCAGGATCGCAGCGCGGCGGCCGGCAGGCGGCATGGGAACCTCCAACGCCAGTGTGATCCGCCGTCGCACCGTGGGGGACAGCATTGGCAGGTCATTTGCAATCCAGATGACGGGCACGGGGTTCTTTTCAAACAATCGGTTCATGAACACCTTGGACCCTGTCGAATTTGCAAAGGGACTAAAGCTGAACAGATCCTCCGCCTCATCGAACAGGCACAGGCCATCGCCGCGCAGGGACAGGATGTGCTGGAACAGCTTGTGTTCGCCCAGGCGTTCGCCGCGCGTTGGCTCATCACCCTCCTGATCGGACTCACCAACGGCATGCAGCGCGACCCCCGCCTGCGCGGCCAGGCTGCGCGCCAGTTCCGTCTTGCCGGTGCCCGGCGGACCATAGAGCAGGATGTTCACCCCAGGCTCGCCAGCGGCAAGCGCGCCTTGCAGCACCTTGGCGGCAAGGGGGGCACCTTCCACATGCGCGAAGGCCTCCATATCCAGCCGGGCTTTCAGCGGTGGCCCCAGCAAGACCTGGGAGACATCGTCGATGGCCTGGAATCGTTCCGCCGCGAAGATGGAAAAGCGGTCCAGCAGGACAAGACCCATGGTGAAGTCTTCCGAATGCGCCCGCAGCGTCAGGATGCCGGCCTGGCGCAGGGGGGCGTCCGGCGCCAGTACCCGACGCAGCGCCGCCGGGGTCGCCCCGGCAAGGCAGGCCACTGTGTCGACCACGGAAGGCAGCCGTTCCCGCAATGCGTCCGCAAGGCGGGAAAAGGTGCGATCGGCCTCGCAGGCAAGGCGCAGGAACAGAACCTCGCGTTCCAGATCGCCCAGCCCCAGGGCCGCACCGACAAGGTCCGTATTGTGCAGGATAGCGGCGATGCGGGGCTCGGTCCGGCTGCGCTGCCAAACGCCCTCCAGCACGGAGA
>CBFHYV010000251.1:0-4233 GCA_965660085.1 uncultured Paracoccaceae bacterium | reverse complement strand
AGGCGACCATGCGCGGCAAACAGGCGCGCAAAAGGTCACGCAGGGGGCAGGATGCAATGCGGATGCGCACGGCGATTTCGGGGCTTTTGCTGGCGGCGGTGACCCTGGCGGGGTGCAGCGCCGGCCTGCCATTGGATGAGTTCAGCCATGACGGCGTGGTCTGGCGCAAGGTTGTCCATGCGCCGGAGGTGACCCGCCAGGGCGGCCCGCATTGCGGTGGCCAGCCGCTGGAAACGGTCAAGGGCGCGTCCGGCGGCCCGGCGTCCAGCTACAGCCCGCCGCTGAGCTATGAGGTCGGCCCCGGCGATGTGCTGCGCCTGAACGTCTTTGGCGAGGAAGGCATGCGCGACATGACCGCCCGCGTGGACAACGAAGGCTTCATCCAGCTGCCGATCATCGAGCTGGTGCGGGTGGGCGGCATGAACACCCGCGAGATTCAGGCGCATCTGAAGGTGCTGTATCGTGATTTCTTCAACGATCCCTGGATCACGGTGGAACTGGCCAATGCGGAAAGCCAGCCGCTGTATCTGCTGGGCGAATTCCGCAGCGCGGGCACCAAATACCTGCAACGCCCCACCAATGTGGTGGAGGCCGTCTCCATGGGTGCGGGCCTGGAGGAGGACGCCTACCTGCCCGGCGCGCGGCTGCTGCGCGGCAACACGATCTGCACGGTGGATCTGCACGCGCTGCTGCGGCAGGGCGATTTCAGCCAGAATGTCTATGTCGCCCCGCGCGATGCCATTTTTGCCCCGCAGAAAGAGGATCTGAGCGTCTATGTGCTGGGCGCGGTGGGCGGCCCGCAGGCGGTGCCCTTCGGCCTGGACGGCCGCGCGATGCTGGAGGCGATCTCCATGGCCGGCGGGTTCGAGGAGGCCGGCGCCCGCGTGACGGAGGTGCGCATCGTGCGCACGCTGTCGCCGACCTCGGGGGAGTTGATCATCGTGGATGTGCGCGCCGTGCTGGAAGGCCGCGCGCTGGACTTTCCGCTGGAGCCGGGGGACGTGATCTACATTCCACAATCGCCCGTGGCGGACTGGAACGACGCGCTGGGCAAGATCCTTGGCACGCTGAATTTCATCGGCGGTGTCCTGACGCCCATCGCCCTGATCCAGAGCATTCAGACCACGGCCTCCGGCGGCTAGGCACAAGCGATCGTGACAGGCGCACGCGCCACCTTGACCGGGCGCGGTTTCCGCCGCATATCGCCCGGCATGACACCGCTTTCTCGCATCCGAAATTTCTCCATCGTAGCCCATATCGACCACGGGAAATCCACCCTGGCCGACCGGCTGATCCAGATGACCGGCACGGTTCAGGACCGCGACATGCAGGACCAACTGCTTGACGCGATGGACATTGAACGTGAACGCGGCATCACCATCAAGGCCAACACCGTGCGCATCGACTATGTCGCGCAGGATGGCGAGGCCTATGTGCTGAACCTGATCGACACGCCCGGCCATGTGGACTTCGCCTATGAGGTCAGCCGCTCCATGCGCGCGGTCGAAGGATCGCTGCTGGTCGTGGATGCCACGCAGGGCGTGGAGGCGCAGACGCTGGCCAATGTCTACACCGCCATCGACGCCGATCATGAGATCGTGCCGGTGCTGAACAAGATCGACCTGCCCGCCGCCGAGCCGGAGCGCGTGAAGGAGCAGATCGAGGATGTGATCGGCATTGATGCCTCGCAGGCCTGCCTGATTTCTGCCAAGACGGGCCTTGGCATTCCCGACGTGCTGGAGGCCATCGTCAAACGCCTGCCGCCGCCCCATGGCGGTGACCCGGACGCGCCGCTGAAGGCGATGCTGGTGGACAGTTGGTATGACCCCTATCTGGGCGTCGTGGTCCTCATCCGCGTCATGGATGGCACCGTCCGCAAGGGCGACCAGATCCGCATGATGCAGACCAACGCGCGCTATGGCATCGACAAGCTGGGCGTGTTCCGCCCCAAGATGGAAGACCGCGCCGTGCTTGGCCCGGGCGAGATCGGGTTCGTCACCGCCTCCATCAAGCAGGTGCGCGACACCAAGGTGGGCGATACCATCACCCATGACAAGAAGGGCGCAGAGACGCCGCTGCCGGGGTTCAAACCCTCCATCCCCGTGGTCTTCTGCGGCCTGTTCCCGGTGGACAGCTCCGAATTCGAGGACCTGCGCAGCGCGATCGAGAAGCTGGCCCTGAACGATGCCTCCTTCAGCTATGAGATGGAGACCTCCGCCGCGCTTGGCTTTGGCTTCCGCTGCGGGTTCCTGGGCCTGCTGCACCTGGAGGTGATCCGTGACCGGATCGAGCGCGAATATGACATCGAGCTGATCACCACGGCGCCCAGCGTGGTTTACCGCATCTTCATGAAGGACGGGGAGATGCAGGAATTGCACAACCCCGCCGACATGCCGGACCCGTCCAAGATCGACCATATCGAGGAACCGCGGATCAAGGCCACGATCCTGGTGCCGGATGAGTATCTGGGCGATGTGCTGAAGCTGTGCCAGGACCGCCGCGGCATCCAGCTGGACCTGACCTATGCCGGCCCGCGCGCGATGGTGGTCTATGACCTGCCGCTGAACGAGGTGGTCTTCGATTTCTATGACCGTCTGAAATCCGTGACCAAGGGCTATGCCTCCTTCGATTACCAGATGGACGGCTACCGCGAGGACAACCTGGTCAAGATGCAGGTGCTGGTGAATGATGAACCCGTGGATGCCCTGTCCACCATGGTGCATCGGGACCGCGCCGAGACCCGCGGCCGGGCCATGTGCGAAAAGCTCAAGGACCTGATCCCGCGCCAGATGTTCAAGATTCCGATCCAGGCCGCCATCGGCGGCAAGGTCATCGCGCGTGAGACGCTGTCTGCCCTGCGCAAGGACGTGACCGCCAAATGCTATGGCGGCGACGCGACGCGGAAGAAGAAGCTGCTGGAAAAGCAGAAGGCCGGCAAGAAGAAGATGCGCACCTTCGGCAAGGTGGACATCCCGCAAGAGGCCTTCATCAGCGCCCTGAAGATGGACAGCTGACACAAATGCGCGCCGCCCTACGGGTGGCGCGCTTTGCCGATTGACGCAGGCGCTATCCGCCGGTTTGCCACCCTTCATATTTGATGCTAGAGCGCCCTCACACATTGGGGGCACAAAGGATTTGTGCCGTAATCTTCGGGACAAGCCGATCCGTGATGCAAGCCTTTGAGGGCGTCATCCCGGGCATCGACACAGAAGGTGTGCTGCTCCCTTGGAATGAGAGATTGCTTGTGAGACGACCTTCAAAAAGACACATTGAAAAATTCACGGAACTCGGCCTTTTTGACGCCGATTGGTATGTGAAATCCTACCCCGATGTTGTCGCTTCGGGGATGAGCGCGGTGGAGCATTATCTGTCCATCGGCGCCCGGCTGTGCCGTGACCCGGCGCCGGGGATCTCCAACCGCTTTGCCCGCGCGGCCTATGGTGTCACCAACCCGGACCATGAGCCGTTCACCCGACTGGCCGATCTGGCCCGGCGCGATGGTGCCGCGCCGCAGCCAAAGGGCATGTCGGTGCTGTTCGCGGCCTTTCAGGTCGCGCAGCGGGGGGGGCATGATCTTGCCATCAAGCTGGCGCGTCAGCATCTGCCTGATGATCTGGCCAGCACGGCCAACATCCTTGAGGCCAACGCAGCGCTTGCCCGGGCGGACGAAGGCGCCTGGCTTGCAGCGTTCAACCGCTACCTTGCCAGCCGGTCGTCCGGCCCGGTGAGCCTGTCCGGCGAAGGTTCGGTCTTTGACCGGCTGCAGGCGCGCGCGCCGGAGGCCGTGACCGGCGGGCCGCTGGTCTCTGTCATCATGCCGGCCTGGAACGCGGAGGCCACCGTGCGCAAGGCCGCGCAGTCGATCCTCGACCAAAGCTGGCAGAACCTTGAGCTGCTGATCGTTGACGATGCGTCCGAGGATGGCACCTGGGCCGTGTTGCAGGATATCGCCGCACGCGACGGGCGGGTGAAGATCTGGCGCAACAAGGTCAACGTCGGCCCTTATGTGTCCAAGAACATCGCGCTGAAACATGCCCGTGGCGCCTGGATCACCGGCCATGACGCGGATGATTACGCCATGCCGGATCGGCTGGCAAACCAGGTTGCGCTGAGCCACCAGAGCGGTGCCCGTGCCAGTGTCGGTTTCATGGTCAGATTGACGCCGACTGGCGTGTTCTCTTTCGTGAACCGGATAGGCCCCTTCTCCTTCGATGGCGTTGCGCGCAAGGCGTC
>CBFHYV010000250.1:0-4234 GCA_965660085.1 uncultured Paracoccaceae bacterium | reverse complement strand
CAACAGCGCCGCGGGCATCGCGCCGCTGGCCACGCCGATCACTGCCGCCGGGATCGCGGCCCAGGCCACCGGATCATCAAAGCCCGGCCAGGCAAAGGCGGGAAAGCCGAAGCCCAGGAAAGACAGCGTGACGGTTGCGGGATTGACGACATTGCGGCCCCAGCCGCCAAAGACCAGCTCCCCCATCACCACGCCGAAGCTGAGGCCCAGCACCATGCGGGCCAGGCCCAGATCCTGTGGCGCCAGCATCGCCACCGCCAGCGCCGTCAGCACCGCCGACAGCGACGGCGGCTGCGCCCGCAGCAGCATGAACGCCATGTGCCAGCCCCCCGCCACAAGCAGGCACAAACCAAAGCGCCCCAGCGCCGCAACCCCGGTGAACCAGGCCCAGACCAGCAGCAGCGGCAGGAAAGCGGCCAGCAGCATCAGCGCCACGGTCTCCCGGTTCCACAACCCGCGCATCATGCGGCAAACTCCGTCTCGATCCGGTCAAGCATGGCGCGCAGTTCCGATTTCAGCTGGTTCGTCTCGCTCAGGACGTAATCGGCCAGCGCCAGATCCTCCTCCAGCAGCGAAAGCACGCCAAGGGACATCGCCGTCTCGTCATCGCCTGCGGCCAGGGCGCGGATCAGCGGCAGCGCGGGCAGCGCACCGCCCATCGCCTGATCCAGCGCGGCCGAGGGGATGGCAGGCCGTGCAGTGGCCGAACGCGTCAGCGCCCCCACCAGCCAGTGCGGGCGCGGCCTTGCTGCGGGAACACGCGGCAGAACGGTCACTTGCCGGTCCCGCGGGGCCAGCCAGCGCGCGACATGCCCGTCCAGCGGCGAGCCGGAGATCAGCGTATGCGGCCCCGGCTGGGTGATGCGCTGAGTCAGCTGCCGCAGGTCGGCGCCGGGATGTGTCATCACCGTCCGCGCCTCGCGCAGCCCTGCGCCCGCGATGTGCACCCGGCGCATCACCGGCAATTCGCCCGTCCGCAGCAACCCGCCAAGCGCTGCGGCATCCTCGGCATGGATGTCCCAGACCGGGGCATCCAGCCCGGCGGGGCAGGCCTTGTGGATGCGGATGCCCGCCAGGCCCTGCGGATGGCGCGCACCGCAGCGGTCCGCCCGGATGTGGCCGCTGACACCGTAAGGCCCCAGATGCGGCCCTTTGGCGGTTTGGCACAGCAACACCGGCCCTTCGGTCAGCCGCGCCAGCGCCGCCAGGCCGCGCGTCAGGTCGGCCTCATGCCCGTCCAGCGCGGCCAGCGGGTCCGGTGCCAGGGGGCGCGTGTCTGCGGCCATGACCACGATGGCCGATGGGGTTTCCTGTGGCCCCGGCATCCCGCCAAAGGGCCGCCGGCGCAGCAAGGGCCAGACGCCGGAGGCCTGCATCAGGCGCCGCAGCCCGCCGGGGCTTTCAGCCGATGCGGGATCATGGCGTTCCGTGGCTTCCATGTCTTCGCGGAAGATCACGATTTCGGACAGACGGCTGCCGGGCAGCAGGCTGATCCGGGCCACCCGCCCCGCCAGCGGCGCCGTCAGGCAGATGTCAGGGGCGTGACGCAGGCAGGCAACAGCGGCCCCGCGCGCGACCATGTCGCCCTCCGCAACCAGCGGGGTGACGGCAAGGGGCCGGCCGGGCGTTGCGCGCACCGCGGCTTCCTCGGTCACGATCTCCGCCACCGCTGGTGCCGCGACGGGGGATGGGAACACGGGGGTCAGTCCGGTGCCCAAGCCTATGCTGATCATCGTCCCTCCGCTGCGTTGTCCCGTGGCCGCGCCGCGCGGTCATGCGCCGGACAAATCCGGCGGACCCGCACACTGGCCCGTGCCATCTGGAGGGTAACACCCTGCCTTGCGCGCGGAATGATCCGGATCAAGGACCGGCAGGCAGGGGGCCGGTAAGCCTGTTTCGAATCGTCCTGAAAAATCACAAGGGAAATTCGCAATGGTCACTTTGTTGAATAGACTGACCCGGCCCGCAGTTCTTTGTTTCGGTCTTGGTGCCGCTTTGGCAGGCGGGGCGGTTCTTGGCCAATCGGGGGCCGAGGGGGATGACGCGGTGGTGCCCTTCGCCCTGCCGCAATCCGGGCCGTTCACCCCGGCCGAGATCGAGATCAAGAACAACAGCGCCATCACGGACTGGTTCCGCTCGGCCCATGCCAACGCGGCTGCGGAGGCCTTCAGCCATTGGGATGACGAGGGCGAGATCCGCGCCACCTGTGCCACCTGCCATTCGGGCGAGGGCTTTCGCGATTTCCACGGCCTCGACGGATCAGAGGTGGGTGTCGTGAACGGGACGATCAACACCGGCGGCGTTGTCGATTGCGGCACCTGCCACAATGCCGGCCTTGCAGAGGTGCGCGAGGTGACGCTGCCCAGTGGCGTGGTGCACCCCGTTCAGGGGGTCGAGGCATCCTGCCTGACCTGCCACCAGGGCCGCAGCGCCGGGGCCACCGTGGCGGCCGCCGTGGCCGGCCTGTCCGAGGATGAGCCAAGCGGCGATCTGCGCTTCGTCAATCCGCACTATGCCACCGCAGCCGCGACATGGCTGGGCGGCTATGGTGAGGCAGGCTATCACTATGACGGGCAGGACTATTCCGGGCGCTTCTTCCACGCCCGCCCGGTGTCAAGCTGCAACTCCTGCCATGATCCCCACACGCTGGAAATTGAATTCGAGCCCTGCACGACCTGCCACGAGGCCGAGGCGCCGGAGGACATCCGCATTGCCCGGCAAAGCTATGACGGCAGCGGCGTGACATCCGTAGGCATCAAATCCGATATCGAGGCCAATTCCCGCAAGTTGCTGGACATGATCCGCGCCTATTCGGCCGATGTTGTCGGCGCGCCGGTGATCTATGATGGCACGCGCTATCCCTATTTCTTTGCCGATGCCAATGGCGACGGCGCGATCGACATGGCTGATGGCAGGCCCGTGCCCTACCGCGCCTGGACACCGCGCAGCCTGCGCACCGCGTTCAACTGGAAACTGGTGACGGCTGATCCCGGAAACTATGCGCACAACCCGCAGTATTCTCTGGAACTACTCTACGATTCGATCTCGGATCTGAGCGCCCCGCTGGGCGTGGACATGGATGCGCTGAACCTGCTGCGATAGCGCATTGGGGATCAGCATGCCGGGCTGACAGAAAGGCTGCAGAGTGGATCAGGCGATCTTTCTCATCACGCTGGGCATGCTGTTCCTGGGCGGGCTGGCCGCGGATTATGTGGGCCGGTTGACGCGGCTGCCCCGGGTGACGCTGCTGCTGGTGCTGGGGATTGTGGTGGGGGACTCTGGCCTTGGTCTGTTGCCCGTGCTGTCCAATGACCTGTTTGAACCGGTTGCGGTGGTGGCGCTGACGATGGTGGCCTTCCTGATCGGGGCGGAACTGACGCTGGACAACCTGGCCCGGCATGGCCGCGCGATCCTGGCGATTTCGGTGTGCCTGGTGCTGGGCACGGTGGCAATCGTCTGGGGCGGGCTGACGATGATGGGCCTGGACCCCCGGCTTGCGCTGATCCTTGCCGCCATTGCAACGGCCACGGATCCCGCGGCGGTTGCCGATGTGATCCACCAATCCGGCATCCGCAACGGGTTCTCCGAAAAGATCAGCGGGATCGTGGCCATTGACGATATCTGGGGGCTGCTGGTGTTCAGCGTCTGCCTTGCACTGGTTCAATCCTCCGGCGCCTGGTCCGAGCCGCTGCTGACCGCGGGCCGGGACATCGGGGGCGCTGTGCTGCTGGGCATCGCCGTGGGCGGCCCGGCGGCCTATCTGACCGGGCGGCTCAAACCCGGTGAGCCGCAGCACATCGAGGCCATAGGGATCGTGTTCCTGACCGCTGGTGTCGCGCTGTGGTTCGAAGTGTCTTACCTGATCGCGGGGATGACGGCGGGGGCGCTGATCGCCAATCTGGCGCGGCACCACGACTATGCCTTCAACGAGATCGAGCGCATCGAACAACCCTTCATGGTGCTGTTCTTCCTGCTGGCCGGCGCCGCGCTGGAAATTGCATCGCTGTGGACGCTGGGCTGGATGACGGCGGCCTTCATCGGCCTGCGCATCGCCGCACGGCTGGTCAGTGGCGAGGTCGGCGCGCGGCTGGGCCGTGTGCCGAAGCCGGAGGTTCACCTTTATGGGCCTGCCTTGCTGCCACAGGCGGGGGTTGCGGTGGGGCTGGCGCTGGTGTCGGCGGAAACCTTCCCGGAATGGGCGCCCATGCTGATCGGCCTGACGATCGCCGGCACC
>CBFHYV010000249.1:0-4237 GCA_965660085.1 uncultured Paracoccaceae bacterium | reverse complement strand
CCGGGTGCTGGCGCCGAGAGGGACCGCGCCACGGGGCGGGGCGAGGATGCGGGCGGCTCAGCCCGGGCGGCGGCGCCCACAAGGGCCATCACCAGCCCGCAGACCAGCAGCGCCCGGCGCATCATCTGCGCCCGCGCCCGAAATCCGGGGCGTCCGTGTCCTGACCGGCATCGATGATGCCCCGCCGAATCGCGCGGGTGCGGGTGAAGTAATCATGCAGCAGATCACCATCACCCATGCGGATGGCGCGTTGCAGGGCAAACAGCTCTTCGGTGAACCGGCCAAGGATTTCCAGCGTGGCATCCTTGTTGTTCAGGAACACATCGCGCCACATCGTCGGGTCAGAGGCCGCGATCCGGGTGAAATCCCGAAACCCCGCGGCGGAAAACTTGATGACCTCGCTATCGGTCACGCGGCGCAGGTCATCGGCCACACCCACCATGGTATAGGCGATCAGATGCGGACAATGCGAGGTCACGGCCAGCACCAGATCATGGTGATCCGCGTCCATGACATCCACATTCGCGCCCATGCCCCGCCACAGCCGCGTCAGGCGGTCCACCTCGGCCTCGGGGCTGTCCGGCAGCGGGACGATCAGGCTCCAGCGGTTGTCAAACAGGGAGGCAAAGCCCGATTCGGGGCCGGAATGTTCCGTGCCGGCCAGCGGATGCGCGGGGATGAAATGCACGCCCGCCGGCATGTGCGGGGCGACGGCGTCAATCACCTGCCGCTTGACCGAGCCGACATCGGTGACAACCGCGCCGGGCTTCAGATGCGGGGCCATCGCCTGCGCCACGGCGCCCATTGCGCCCACTGGCACCGCCAGGACGACCAGGTCCGCCCCGGCCACGGCATCTTCCAGGCTGTCTGCCACGCTGTCACACAGGCCGATGCGGCGCGCGGTCTCCCGCGTGGCCGCGGACCGCGCATAGCCACAGACATGGCCCGCCAGCCCGCCCCGCTGCATCGCCCAGAACATTGAGGACGCGATCAGCCCTAGGCCAACCAGCGCGACGCGGTCATAGATCACGCTCATGCCGTGCCCGCCATGAACCCGCCAATGCAATGCGCCACGCGCCGGCAGGAGGATTCGTCCCCCACGGTGATGCGCAGCGCCTCCGGCAGGTGATAGCCGCCCACCTGCCGCACGATCAGCCCCTCCGCCATCAGCGCGGCATTGCAGGCATTGGCCTCCTCTGCGGTCTGGAACCGGGCCAGCACGAAATTGGCATAGGGCACGTCACAGTCCAGCCCATGCCCGATCAGCGCCGTGCGCAGCCAGGCGCGCAGGCGGCTGTTTTCGCTGCGGCAGCGGTCCACATAGGCCAGGTCACGCACAGCGGCCTCTGCCGCGGCCAGGGCCGTGACGGAGAGGTTGAACGGCCCACGGATGCGGTTGAGCACATCGATCACCGCCGCCGGGCCATAGCCGAAGCCCACCCGCAACCCGCCCAGGCCATAGATCTTGGAAAAGGTGCGGGTCATCACGATGTTGTCGCGCGCCTCGACCATCCGGGCGCCGCCGTCATGATCCGGCACATATTCCACATAGGCCCCGTCCAAAACCAGCAACACATGCCCCGGCAGCCCATCGGCCAGCCGCGTGACCTCATCGGCCGGCAACATAGTGCCCGTGGGATTGGCCGGGTTGGCGATGAACACCAGCCGCGTGCGCGGGGTCACGGCGGACAGGATGGCATCCACATCCACATGGCGGTCGCGTTCGGGCACCTCCACCGGGGTGGCGCCGGCGGCCAGGGTGCTGATGCGATACATCGAAAACCCGTGGCGGGTGTGGATCACCTCATCCCCTGGTCCGGCAAAGGCCTGGCACAGGAACGTGATGACCTCGTCCGAACCGACGCCGCAGATGATCCGCGCCGGGTCCAGGCCGCGCACCTCGGCAATCGCTTCGCGCAGCGCCAGATGGTCCGTGGAAGGGTAGCGATGCAGATCATGGGCGGACCGGCGCACCGCCTCCTGCGCGGCGGGGCTGGGGCCAAAGGGGTTCTCGTTCGAGCTGAGCTTGACGACATCGCGGACCCCGTCGATGCGGGATTTGCCGCCCACATAGGGGCTGATGGCCATGATGCCGGGCTGCGGCGTGATCTGCGTCATGTAAGCACTCTCCTTGGCCGTCAGATGTAGCCCTGCCGCGCGCGGGTGAAAAGCGCGATTGTCGCCCCATATTGCCCACTTGATCCATTTGGCAAAAAGAACGTATCAGGAACATCATGAAACGATCATTGGCGGACAAACTGGCGATCCTGTCAGACGCGGCGCGCTATGACGCGTCCTGCGCCTCATCGGGCACAACGCGGCGGGATTCGCGCAAGGGCGGGCTTGGCTCTACCGAGGGCAGCGGGATTTGCCATTCCTACGCCCCGGACGGGCGCTGTATCTCGCTGCTGAAGATCCTGATGACGAATTTCTGCATTTTTGACTGCGCCTATTGCGTCAATCGGGTGTCCTCCAACACGCCGCGGGCGCGCTTCACCCCCGAAGAGGTGGTGCATCTGACCATTGAGTTCTATCGCCGCAATTACATCGAGGGGCTGTTTCTGTCCTCCGGCATCATCCAGTCCCCCGACCGCACGATGGAGGACATGGTCCAGATCGCCCGCCTGCTGCGCGAGCGGGAGAATTTCCGTGGCTATATCCACCTGAAATCCATTCCCGATGCCTCGCCAGAGCTGATCGAGCAGGCGGGGCTGTATGCCGACCGGCTGTCCATCAATGTGGAACTGCCCACGGAACGCGCCCTGCAAAGCTACGCCCCGGAGAAAGACGCCAAGACCATTCGCGCGGCCATGGGCGATGTCCAACGCCTGCGCGAGGCCAGCAAGGACCGCAGCCACCGCGGCAAGCGCCCGCGCCGCTTTGCCCCCGGCGGGCAATCCACCCAGATGATCGTGGGAGCGGATGGCGCCAATGACGCCACCATCCTGGGCCAGACCTCGCGGCTTTATGGGGATTACGGGCTGAAGCGGGTGTATTATTCCGCCTTCTCCCCCATTCCGGACAGCAGCGCGAAGCTGCCGCTGATCAAACCGCCGCTGGTGCGCGAACACCGGCTGTATCAGGCGGACTGGCTGATCCGGTTCTACGGGTTTGACGTGTCGGAAATCACCGCCGCGCGCAGTGACGGCAACCTGGACCTGGAGATGGACCCGAAGCTGGCCTGGGCTCTGGCCAACCGGGCGCTGTTTCCGGTGGATGTCCAGCGCGCGGATCGGGAAATGCTGCTGCGCGTGCCGGGCTTTGGCACCCGCACGGTGGGGCGCATCCTGTCCACCCGCCGCCACCGTCACCTGCGCTATGAGGATCTGACCCGCATGGGCGCCCAGCTGAAAAAGGCGCGCCCCTTCATCACCTTGCGGGATTGGTCGCCCGGCGCGCTGGTGGACAGCGCCGATCTGCGCGCGCGCTTCACCCCCCCGCCGGAGCAGTTGGAGCTGTTCTGATGCATCGCGCCCCCCTGCCGCGAATCAATACAGCGCAGGCCTGGCGCGATGCGGCGCGCGGCTTCCTGGCAGCCGGGGTGCCACCGCAGGACATCCTGTGGGCCTATGATGCCCCGGCGCAGGCGGATCTGTTTGGCGCGGCCAGCGCGCCACTGCCCCCCGGGCCTGCGCTGTCCGTGCCCCGCGCCTTTGTGGAACTGGCGCAGACGGTCGTGTGGCATTCCGACCCTGAACGCTTTGCCCGGCTCTATGCCTTTCTGTGGCGGCTGCGCGATCAGCCCAGCCTGATGCAGGATCGCGGCGATGCCGATCTGGCGCGCCTGCGCGGCTGGGAAAAGAACGTGCGCCGCTGCGCCCACAAGATGAAAGCCTTTGTGCGCTTTCGGGACCTTGGCGCGGATGGCCCGCGCCGCCGCTTTGCCGCCTGGTTCGAGCCGACGCACCACACCGTGGAGCCGACAGCGCCGTTTTTCACCCGCCGCTTCGCCGATATGGACTGGGCCATCGTGACCCCGGATGTCACCGCGATATTTGAGGGCGGCGCGCTGCGGCTGGCAGAGGGCCAGCCCAGGCCCGACCTGCCCGAGGATGGCGCGGAGGCCCTGTGGGGCACCTATTTCTGCAACATCTTCAACCCGGCGCGGGTCAAGGTGCAGGCCATGACATCGGAAATGCCCCGCAAATACTGGAAAAACCTGCCGGAGGCGCAGCATATCCCGGCCCTGCTGGCCAAGGCAGAGGCCCGCGCCACCGCCATGCAGCAGGCCGCGCCC
>CBFHYV010000248.1:0-4241 GCA_965660085.1 uncultured Paracoccaceae bacterium | reverse complement strand
GCCGGTGGTCAGCCAGCCGGTCCCGCAGCCCGCCCCGGCGCCTCGCGTGCCCGCGCGCCGCGCAGATGGCGGCATCGCCGTGGTCGGCACCGAATATACCGGCACGCCGGAGGTCAATTTCGCCAATTTCCTGCGCGAGGCCACGGGCGCCAATGTCAGCGTCAGCGCCGTGCGCGGCGGTGGGGCCTTCGGGGGCTTCCTTGCCTATCTCACCAGCGGCCGGTTTGAAAGCGAGCGGCCGCAGGTCATCGTCTGGGAAAACCCGGTTTACAACAACGTGGCGCGCTATGGCGATCAGCCCATGCGCGAAATCATCGCCGCCGCCGGGGGCACCTGCCGCACCAGCCTGCCGCTGCAGCGCACCGATGCGCGCACGCTGTCGGCCAGCCTGTCGGCGCTGGACGCGGGCCGCGACTATACGCTGTTCCTGGATACCGGCGGCACGCCCGCCAGCCTTGCGTCCTTCAGCTTCGTGCTGCCGTCGGGCCTGACCAGCACGCGCACCGTGGTGCGCCGGGACGATGCCACCATGACGGGCCGCTTCTATGTGCCGCTGTCCGGCATTGGCCGCGACGGCGCGCGCAGCGTCAACATTACCCTGGATGCGCCGCTGGGCGGCAGCGCCAGCCTGACCGCATGTTTCTACTGAGGAGTGGACCGATGAACCGTATCCTGCCCGCGCTGTTCGTTGTCCTGCTGGGCCTTGGCCTTGCGCCTCAGGCGCAGGCCCGCACGCTGGACCTTGCCTTTCTTCCGCCGGACATCCCGCGTCGTAACGTCTGCACTCCACCGCTGGAGGACTTCTTCCAGGATCTGCAGGTGGGAGAAGAGATCGACCAACTGACCAACCCCATCCGCATCCGCTACCTGAACCGGGACATCAACCGCCTTCAGGCCCGGGATCCGGTGAAGTGGTTCAACTTCATCAATGAACTCATCACCCGCCTGGCGCAGGTTGATCCTGATTTTGGGGGCGTGGATGAGCTGGTTGCCCGGATCAACCTGTATATCGATGCAGAGCGTCTGGACCAGCTGCGCGCCGACGGGCTGGTGCCCCGCCTGCGTCAGCGCGAAGTGGAGATGGACAGCAACCAGCGTCTGATCCTCGCGCAGTTCTACCTCAATGGCATCGGCGTGGCGGTAGACCGTGAATATGCGCAGAAACTGATTCTGGACGCAGCGTTTCAGGGCAATGCCAATGCCTTGCTGTCCATTGCACGCTTCCAGTTGGAAGGGGACCCGCTGCCGGGATGGGATGCGCCGCTGGATCTGACCGTTTCCATGGCCTTCGGCGGATTGTTGGGAACGCTGAATGAATTTGTGTGCGGCCGCGCAGAGCGGATTGCACTGGAATACCTGAATGGCGAAGTCGTGTCCCGCAATGAAGATGTTGCGATGGAATGGTACAAGTTCTCCGCCGATATGGGCGGGGCGAACGGTGCCTGGCTGATCGTGCAACACCATCTGAATGCCCCTGCCGACCGCAAGGACAACGAAGAGATGCTGCGCTATCTGCAGTTGGCTGTCGAACGTGGCATTACCATCGACTACACTGAGATGGAGCGCATCAAGTCCGCGTCTGACGTGCAGGAAGAGGAACTCTTGCAGATCCTCGGATACAATTTTTCCGAGGACATGAACCGCACCCGCAGATCCATATCGCCGTATTTTCGTCTTGTGGTAAACATTGACGGTGACCGGCTGGACGAGGAAAGCCTGTATATGGATTACCTGCGCGAGATCGCGCAGCTGCCCTCAGCCCCCGGCTGGATTCACACTGAATTGGCCAAGGAAGTGTTGATCCGCAAGGGCCGTTGGGCCGGTGAGCCCGATGCCATCGCCTATCTGGAAGAGGCCGTGGCCCGCGATGACCCGGAGGGGATGCAACTGCTGGCCAAGCTGCTGACGCGCTATCGGGACGATCCTTCGCAGGTGCAGCGGGTGATTTCGCTGCTGACGCTGGCCGTGGAACGGCACGGGCTGGCCGATGCGATGGACGATCTGGACGGGCTCTATCGCTGCAAGCTGAACGACGCGCCGCGGATGCGCGAAGCCACCGCCTGGGCGCGGGCCTATCGGGCCTCGATGGACAAGACATTCTCGGTGACGCCAGGGGACCTGCTGGTGATGGACCCCTACAAGGACCCGCGCCATGTCGCCATTGTCCAGACGCAGGCGCTGATGGGACGGAGCACTTCGACCGCCAACTACGCCCAGCGGGTGCAGGCGGATGGCATGTCCACGGACTCTGCGCGGCGCCTGTGGGCGGAGCGGATCGACCGATCCGACCAGGCTCTGGAAGCCTTTGCCGAGCTGGAATTCGACCTGGCCACCAACCCCACGGAGCGGGACCTGGCGGTGGAGCTGTTCCGCCGGATCTACCTCAACAACGGGGTGACCACGGCGCTGGACCTGGCCATCGCGCTTGTTGAACATGATGCGCGGGATGAATCGATCGCCGATGAGGTGATTGAGCTGCTGACCATGGCGGGCAACCGCGGCGAAGGTGCGGCCATCCGCCTGCTGGCCCGGTTGCAGTCCCGCGAAGGCCGCGACCAGGCCGATGTCTATCGCCAGTTCAGCCAAGAGATCGAGAACCGCGGCGATTTCCTCGCCCTGATGTTCGCCATTCCCTATATCCCGCGGGACCGGCTGGACGATTACATCGACCGTGCCGTGTCTGAAATGGTCTGTGGCACCAAGGATGCGGATGAGCTGGGCGATGCCTATGCCATCTGGGGCGATCAGCGGTTGACCTTCCAGTGGCGGGTGATCGGGTTGCAGATGGATTATGGCCACACGCTGTCCAAGCTGCGCTTGTCCGACGCCCAGATGGACCAGTGGCGCCGGGGCGATCCGCCCAATGCGCGCCAGGTCTTTGACCGTCTGCTGTCCGAAGGCGAGGCCAACGCCAACCGCGAGCTCTATCGCCTGACCGCCGACCCGGATCTGGAAACCTATGATCCCCAGGCCGCAGCGGGCTATCTGGCCGCCTTGCTGGAGCGCGGCGCAGAGGATGACGAAAGCTTCGTTCTGGCCAATGTCCGCGCAGCCACGTCAGAGCTGCGCGAGGCCATCGGCGCCATGTTCGACATCAGCACCGCCTATACCCGTGCCATCGAAAACGGCAGCCCGGAGGCGCAGTTTGAATATGGCATGTATCTGCGCAAGACGGCGACGGACCCGCGCGATCTGGCGGATTCGGCCAGCTACCTGCGCCAGGCCGCGGAAAATGGCGTGGTGGAGGCCATGGTGGAATATGGCTATGTGCTGGCCTATGGCATCGGCATCCCGCAAAACATGCGCGAAGCCGCGCTGTGGCTTGAACGGGCCGAGCGTTCCGGCAGCGACCGTGCCGCATCCTTGTCCAGCCTGATCCGGCTGGGCGCGGGCCAATGACCGGGCCGCTGCTGCGCCGGGTGGCGCGGGCAGCAGCGGCGCTGTCGGTCTGTGCGGCGCTGGTGCCAGACGCAGGGCGGGCGCAGGGTTTCGTGACCTGTGATCCGGCCCCGCAGCCGGTGATGACGCTGAACTACGGCAGCCGCTATGCCGATGGCGCGGCGGGCCGGACGGTGGTGGACAGCGAAAGCAACCAGCAGGTGAACGCCGCGCTGAAGCCGGTGGATGATTTTCTGCGCAGCCTCACGGATATGGCCAGCGGTGTGCACACGGCCTCGGCCGCCGGGGCGCAGGCCATGGCCGATTGCGCGCTGAGCCAGATTGCCACCTGGGCCAAGGCCAATGCGCTTGCGGACCAGCGCTCGGTCACGTCACGGTTGACGGTGGGGGCGCGGATTGCGGGCTTTGGCATGGTGCTGGTGCAGGTGCTGCCCCATGCCAGCAATGCCTCCCGCGAAATGATCGCCATCCGCCCCTGGCTGGAAAACCTGATGGCCGAACAGATGTTCTTCTGGGAGGCTGACGCGCCCGATGGGGCCTCGCGCGGGAACCTGCGGGCCTGGGCGGCGCTGGCGGGGGCAACGGCGGCACGCGTGCTGGATGACCCGATCATCCGCGGCTGGGCGGCCTGGTCCACGACCTATGTGCTGTGCACCGCCAACCCCGATGGCAGCCTGCCGCAAGAGATGACGCGCGGCCGCCTGGCCCTGCATTACCAGCTGCACGCCGTGGCGCCGCTGACCTCGGCCGCGGCCTTGCTGTTGCGCGACGGGGTGGATGTGTCTCAACGTTGTGGCGAGGCGCTGCGGCGCGTGGTGCATTTCACCTTGGGGGATCTGGAC
>CBFHYV010000247.1:0-4253 GCA_965660085.1 uncultured Paracoccaceae bacterium | reverse complement strand
CCCGCGCGGCCTCGGACGGGCACAGGCTGCGGTCCGGTCCGCGGTCCCGGGCCAGCGCCATCAGGCAGGCCGCGATCCGGGCATCATCGGGCGGGTGTTGATCGGGCGGAGGGCTGGCTGCGCCGGAGTCTTTCAGGGCGCCAGCCTCGGACAGGGGCAGCGCATCGCCGCCCCTGTCGCTTGGGGGTTTCGGGGGCACCGGGCGTCAGCCCAGCGCCGCATCGCAGCGCGCGCAGGTCTGCGCATGGGCGTGCTGGCCGACATCGGGCAGGATTTTCCAGCAGCGCTGGCATTTCGCGCCCTCGGCCCGTTCAAACACAACGCCCACGCCCGCCACATCCGGCAGGCGGTAGGCCTCCGCCGGCATCGGATCCGCGCTGAGCGTCAGGCCCGAAGTGATGCAGAGATCGGCGAAATCCACATCGCCCAGCGCCGCCAGCATCTGGGGATCTTCCACATGCACCACGGGCGCGGCCTCCAGGCTGGCGCCGATGACCTTGTTGGTGCGCTGTACCTCCAGCGCGGCGGTGACGGCCCGACGCGCGCGGCGGATCAAAGCCCATTTCGCCGCCAGCGCGTCATCGCGCCAGTCGGCGGGGGTTTCGGGCATGTCCTGCAGATGCACGCTGCCGCGATCGTCGGGGAAGCGCTGCAGCCAGACTTCTTCCATGGTAAAGACCAGAACCGGCGCCAGCCAGGTGGTCAGCCGGTGGAAGAGGATGTCCAGCACCGTGCGCGCGGCGCGGCGGCGCGGCGTGTCCCCATCGCAATACAGCGCATCCTTGCGGATATCGAAGTAATAGGCCGAAAGATCCACGGTGCAAAAGTTGAACAGCTGCTGGAACACGCCCTGGAAGTCATAGGCCGCAAGGCCCGTGCGCACGGTCTCGTCCAGCTCCGCCAGGCGGTGCAGCACCCAGCGTTCCAGTTCCGGCATCTGTTCCGGCGCGACCCGGTCGCTTTCGCTGAAATGGCCAAGCGCGCCCAGCAGGAACCGCATGGTGTTGCGCAACCGGCGATAGCTGTCCGCGGTGCCTTTCAGGATCTCCGGCCCGATGCGCAGATCGGCGGTGTAATCGGCCTGCGCCACCCACAGCCGCAGGATGTCCGCGCCATATTGCTTGACCACCTCTTCAGGCGCGATGGTGTTGCCGAGCGATTTGGACATCTTGTTGCCCTTCTCGTCCAGCGTGAACCCGTGGGTCAGCACCCCGCGATAGGGCGCATGGCCCTGCGTGCCGCAGGATTGCAGCATGGAGGAATGGAACCAGCCGCGGTGCTGGTCGGTGCCCTCCAGATACAGATCCGCCATCCCGTCTTCAGACCCATCCGCCCGGTCGCGCAGCACGAAGGCATGGGTGGAGCCGGAATCGAACCACACATCCAGGATGTCGAACACCTGGTCCCACTCCTCGGGGTCATATTGATTTCCCAGGAAACGCGCCTTGGCGCCGGGTTTGTACCAGGCGTCCGCGCCTTCCTGTTCAAAGGCCTCAAGGATGCGGGCGTTCACGGCCGGGTCGCGCAGCAGGAATTCCGGGTCCGTCGGCAGGGCGCCGCGCTTGGTGAAACAGGTCAGCGGCACGCCCCAGGCGCGCTGGCGCGACAGCACCCAGTCGGGGCGGTTTTCCATCATGGAATACAGGCGGTTGCGGCCTGTTTGCGGGGTCCATTTCACCTGGTCGATCGCGGTCAGCGCGCGCTTGCGGATCGTGTCGCCCAGCGCGTCCTGGCCATCGCCCACGGGGCGGTCGATGGCGGCAAACCATTGCGGCGTGTTGCGGTAGATCACCGGCGCCTTGGACCGCCAGGAATGCGGATAGGAATGCTTGATCTTGCCGCGCGCCAGCAGCCCGCCAACCTCGGCCAGCTTGGCGATCACGGCGCCATTGGCATCGCCTTCGCCACCCTTGCGGTTGAGGATGTATTTGCCGCCAAACAGCGGCAGATCGGCGCGGAAGCCGCCTTCATCCGTCACGTTATAGGTGATGACCTGCTCCAGCATGCCCAGATCACGATAGAGCTCATATTCCTCCATCCCGTGGCTGGGCGCGCAGTGGACAAAGCCCGTGCCCTCGGTATCGGTCACGAAATCGGCGGCGCGGAAATCCCTTGGGTCGTCCCATGCGCCCTCGCCGCCCTCAACCCCGGCCAGCGGGTGCATCACGGTCTTGATCTTTGCCAGATCCTCGGCGCTCACGTCGCACAGGCGGCGATACATGCCGTCTTCCAGCCGCGCGCGGGCCATGACATCGGCGGCGCGGGCATCGGCCAGGATGTAGCGGTCCCCGATCCGGGCCCAGCATTCCTCGGGCCGGCCGGTGACCTCATACAGGCCATAGGAGAACTCCGCCCCATAAACCACTGCCTTGTTGGAGGGGATGGTCCAGGGCGTCGTCGTCCAGATCACCACATGGGCGCTGTCCAGCGTGGCGTCCCCGGTGCCGGTGACCTTGAACTTCACCCAGATGGTGAAGCTCTCCTTATCATGGTATTCCACCTCGGCCTCGGCCAGGGCGGTTTTTTCCACCGGGGACCACATCACCGGCTTGGAGCCCTGGTAGAGCGTGCCGTTCATCAGGAATTTCTGGAACTCCTCCGCGATGATGCGTTCGGCGCGGAAATCCATGGTCAGATAGGGCGCGCCCCAGGTGCCGGTGATGCCCAGCCGCTTGAACTCATCGCGCTGGATGTCGATCCACCCTTCGGCAAAGCGGCGGCATTCCTGGCGGAAATCCACCACGTCCACCTCATCCTTGTTGCGGCCCTTCTTGCGATACTGCTCCTCGATCTTCCATTCGATGGGCAGGCCGTGGCAATCCCAGCCGGGGATATAGCGCGCATCGCGGCCCATCATCTGCTGGCTGCGCACCACCATGTCCTTCAGGATCTTGTTCAGCGCGTGGCCGATATGCAGGTGGCCGTTGGCATAGGGCGGGCCGTCATGCAGCGTGAAGGGCTTGCGCGGCTGGCCGGCGGCGGCCTCGGCCTCGGCCTTGTCCCGCAGGCGGTCATAGATGCCGATCTCATCCCAGCGGGCCAGCCAGGCGGGTTCGCGCTTGGGCAGGCCGGCGCGCATGGGAAAATCGGTTTCGGGCAGGTTCAGCGTTGTCTTGTAGTCGGGGGTCTGATCCGCGTCAGAGCGGGGGGTGTCGGCGCACATGGCTCGGGCGTCCTCGGAAAATACGGGTGTGATCTGGTGAAGATGGCGGCGCGGGCCTGCGCGCCTTGTCCCGGCGCCTCTGGGTCAGAGCGCCGGGCACATAATTCGCGGGATGAGAGCGGCCCAATACATCATGCCCGCCTTATAGGAGCGCTGCGCCGGGCCGTCCACCCTGCGCCGTCCGCGGGCATCAGGCGTGAAACAGCATGCCCACGCCAAAGGCGATGCCCGCCGCCACTCCGCCAATCAGCAACGTCTCCAGCCCCGACCGCCACCACGGGCTGAGCGACCACTGGCTTTTCCACGTCCCGATGGCAAAGAACCCCACCATCGTGATGACGGCAGAGATTGCGAAGGCCGCGTCCAGCCCCAGCAGAAACGGCACCAGCGGCACCATGCCCGCCACCAGGAACGCCCCGAATGTTGCCAGCGCGGCGCGCATCGGGTGCGGGTCCACGGAGGCAAGGCCATATTCGCCCTCCAGCATCAGGGCGATCCAGCTGTCCTCATTGGCGGCGATCTGCGTCACGGCACTGTCCAGGGTCTCCCCGCTCAGCCCCTTGCGGCGCAGGATCTCGCGCAGCTCGCGGCGCTCGCCCTCGGGGTTGGTGGCGATTTCGCGGCGTTCCAGCGCGCGCAGGCGGTTGAGGTCATCCAGTTCGGCCTTGGTGCCGGAATAATTGCCCGCGGCCATGGAAAACCCGTCCGCCAGCACATTGGCCAGCCCCAGCGCCACGATGATGAAGGGCGACAGCCCCGCGCCCGCCACCCCGGCCACGATGGCAAAGGTGGTGATGGACCCGTCGATGGCGCCATAGATCGTGTCCCGCAGGTATCCCCGCCCTGAGGGCGCGCCAATGCGGGCCTCGATCTCGGCCTGGCTGTGGCCATGGGGTTGCAGGGTCTGGGTCATGCGGGCCTCCTGCCCGCAGAATGACGCAACGGGCGGTGCGCGCCTTGCGCTGGATCAAGCCCGTGGCCCTGGTGGCTGGACGTCTGGAGCCGCCTCAGGCAGAGGGGCCTTCGCGGGGGCCGTCCGCCCGGTTGCCCACAAAGCCGCCCAAAGCCGCGCGCACCACGGCCCGTGCGG
>CBFHYV010000246.1:0-4258 GCA_965660085.1 uncultured Paracoccaceae bacterium | reverse complement strand
CCTCGGCCAGAAGGGTGGCGATGGGGCTGTTCACCCGCACGTTCTGCGTGCCTTCGGCAACCAGCAGCGCGCCAATGGTGCCTTCGTCCACGGCCTCGAACTCCATCATGGCCTTGTCGGTTTCGACCTCGGCCAGGATATCGCCTGCGCGCACGGCATCACCCGGCTTGACCAGCCAGCGGGACAGGGTGCCTTCCTCCATCGTGGGAGAGAGCGCGGGCATGAGGATCTTCGTGGGCATCTGGGGCCTCTCTTGTCTGGTCCGGTGCCGAATGGGGGCGTGTCTGACGGGCGCGGGTCAGGCCGGGATTTCGGCGTAGATGTCTGTCCACAGCTCGTCCAGCGAGGGCTCCGGGCTTTCGCGGGCGAAATCGGCGGCGGCGTTGATCGTGGCCTTGATCTGCTTGTCCAACGCGCGCAGGTCCTCTTCACTCGCGTGTTTGCCCTGCAGCAGCAGATCGCGCACATGGTCGATGGGATCGCGTTCTTCGCGCATGCGCTGCACTTCCTCACGCGTGCGGTATTTGGCCGGGTCGGACATGGAATGCCCGCGATAGCGGTAGGTCTTGACCTCAAGGATATACGGCCCCTTGCCCGCGCGGCAGTGGGCCACGGCCTTTTCGCCGGCCTCCTTGACTGCCAGCACATCCATGCCGTCCACAGCCTGGCCGGGGATGCCGAAGGCCGCGCCGCGGGTGAACAGCTCTGGCGTGGAGGTGGAGCGCATCTGCGCAGTGCCCATGGCGTATTGGTTGTTCTCCACCACGAAGATCACGGGCAAGGACCACAGCGCCGCCATGTTGAAGGTTTCATACACCTGGCCCTGGTTGGCCGCGCCATCGCCGAAATAGGTGAAGGTGACGCGATCCGTGCGGTTGTATTTATCCGCAAAGGCCAGCCCTGCGCCTAGGGGCACCTGCGCGCCCACGATGCCGTGCCCGCCGTAGAAATGCTTTTCCCGGCTGAACATGTGCATGGAGCCGCCCTTGCCGCGGGAATAGCCGCCCTCGCGACCGGTCAGCTCCGCCATCACGCCGTTGGGGTCCATGCCGCAGGCCAGCATATGGCCGTGGTCGCGGTAGGAGGTGATGCGCTTGTCGCCCTCCTCGGCGGCGGCCTCCAGCCCGACGACCACTGCCTCTTGCCCGATATACAGATGGCAGAAGCCGCCGATCAGACCCATGCCATACAGCTGGCCTGCCTTTTCCTCGAAGCGGCGGATCAGCAGCATGTCCTTGTAGAAGGACATCAGCATCTCCGGGGCCACATTGGGGGCCTTGGGGCTGCGGCGTGCGGGCATGGGGCCTCCTGCGGGTGACCGTTTAGCGTTAAACGGTCTCAGCCTAAGCCGGGCGCGCGGGGCTTGTCCAGCCTGTCATGGACGGCATGCGCCGATGCCGGGGCTGTCAGCGGGGGATCACGATCTCATCATGGCGGACAAGGCCCAGCACATCGCGCAGCTGCTGGTCCAGCAGGTCCAGATCCACGTAATCGTCGGACAGGCGGCGGGTGAGGTTTTCCATCCGCGCCACCTCTGCCTGCACCTGCGCCAGTTCTTGCGTCAGCTCATGGTGGCGGGCGTGGGCCTCTGCCTGGCGGATCAGGCCGGTGTCCCCCTGAATGGCGGAATAGGTGAAATACCCGGCCAGGGCCAGACAGGTGGCGCCATAGATCATGGCGCCCCAGGGGGGGGAGGATCGTGGGGTCGCTCGGTGCATCTTGCCTCTGCCGCGTCAGTCTGTCGCTGCGCTTTGCGCAAACAGTGCCAAGCCGGCAGGGCCAGGGGAAGGGCGCGCGGGCAAGAACCCGCGCGCTGTGTCCGAAATGCCGCGCCTTGCGGGCGCGGCCAGGCCGGTCAGGCTCAGCCCGCGCGGGAGGCCTCATAGATGCTGTCGATCGCCTGCGCCAGCGCCGCATCGAACTCCGCGTCGCTCTGCTGCGCGCTCAGCCCCTCGGTCAGGGCACGAGAGAAGCTGGCGATGATGCCGGCGTTCTGGGCCAGCTTGGCGTTGGCCTCATCCCGGCTGTAGCCACCCGACAGCGCCACGACGCGCAGCACGCGCGGATGGGCCACCAGCGGCGCATAGAAGCCCGCCTGCGTCGGCAGGGTCAGCTTCAGCATCACCGGCGCCTCGCCCGGCAGGGCGTCCAGCTGGGCCAGGATCTGCTCTTGCAGCATGGCCTCCGCCTCGGCCTTGTCAGGGATGGAGATGGTGACTTCCGGCTCGATGATCGGAACCAGTCCATGCGCCATGATCTGCTGGCCAATCTCGAACTGCTGCACCACGATGTCGCGGATGCCCTCGGCATTGGCCGCATCGACGACAGAGCGCATCTTGGTGCCGAACACGCCCTTGGCCACCGCGCGTTCCAGCAGGGCGTCCAGCTCTGGCATGGGCTTCATCAGCTTCACGCCATCGGCGGCATCCATCAGGCCCTTGTCTACCTTCAGAAAGGGCACGACGCCGCGGTTGGACCACAGGTATTCGGCGGTGGGGGTCCCGTCGATCTCGCCATCCATGGTGCGTTCAAACAGGATCGCGCCGATCACCTTGTCGCCGGTGAAGGCGGGGGATTTCACGATGCGCGCGCGCATGTCGTGGATCAGGCCGAACATCTCCTCATCGGTGGAATAGGCGGTTTCCTCGATCCCGTAGAGGCGCAGCGCCTTGGGCGTGGATCCACCGGATTGGTCCAGCGCGGCGATAAAGCCGTCCTTCTGCGCCATCTGCTGCTTCATCTGTTCGTGCGACATGAATCTTCACCCGTTCTCAATGCGCTTGCGGGCCGGAAGGTGGCCCCGCGCATGATTAGGGCGAAGCGCGCGCAAAGCGCAATTGTGGTGGCGCTAACCGGAGCCTTTGGGCGCAGGGGGCGCGGCGGCATGGCCACGCCCGCGGCAGATTTTCGCCCCCGGCTCAGCCCAGGGCGGCGACGCCGGGCAGGGTCTTGCCTTCCATCCACTCCAGAAACGCGCCGCCGGCGGTGGAGATATAGGTGAAATCCGCAGCCGCCCCCGCCTGGTTCAGCGCCGCGACCGTGTCACCGCCCCCGGCCACGGACACCAGCGCACCGGCGCGGGACCGTTCGGCGGCATGGGACGCGGCAGAATTGGTGGCCGTGTCAAAGGGCGCGATTTCAAACGCACCCAGCGGCCCGTTCCAGATCAGCGTGCGCGCGGCATCCAGCGCCTGCGCCACGGCGGCGACGGTCTGCGGGCCAGCGTCCAGGATCATGGCATCTGCGGGGCAGGCGTCCACGGGCAGGGTCTGGTTGTCCGCCCCGGCGCGGAATTCACGCGCCACGACGATGTCCGTGGGCAGCAGGATGGTGCAGCCTGCGGCCTCGGCCTTTTGCAGGATCTCGCGCGCGGTGGGGGCCATGTCATGTTCGCACAGCGATTTGCCCACATCCACACCCTGCGCCGCAAGGAAGGTGTTGGCCATGCCGCCGCCGATCACCAGCGTATCGACCTTGCTGACAAGATTGCCCAGCAGGTCCAGCTTGGTGGACACCTTGGCACCGCCCACAACGGCCATCACCGGGCGCTGCGGCGTGCCAAGCGCGGCCTCCAGCGCCGAAAGCTCGGCCGCCATCAGCCGCCCCGCGCAAGAGGGCAACAGATGCGCCACACCCTCGGTCGAGGCATGGGCGCGGTGGGCGGCGGAAAACGCATCGTTGCAATAGACATCGCCCAGGCCCGCCAGCATCTGCGCCATGGCGGGGTCGTTCTTTTCCTCCATCGGGGAAAAGCGCGTGTTCTCAACCAGGATGACGGCATCGCCGGGCAGCGCATCGATCGCCGCGCGGTCGGGCCGTTCAATGAAATGCACGCTGCGGCCCAGCACCTGTTCCAGCGCGGGCAGGACCAGGCGCAGGCTCATCTCCGGGTTGGGCTTGCCCTTGGGGCGGCCGAAATGGGCCAACAGCACCGGGCTGCCGCCCTTGGCCAGGATGTCGTCCAGCGTCGGCTTGATCCGTTCGATCCGGGTCAGGTCCGTAACGCGGGTGCCATCCAGCGGCACGTTCAGGTCCACGCGCGTCAGCACGCGCTTTCCCGCAAGGTCCATGTCATCGAGGGTCTTCCAGGCCATGATGCTCTCCGTTCCGGTTTCGGCGGTGTCATGGCCGATGCGGGGCGCACCCGTCAATGCGCCGTCTTGGCAAGCGCGGCCCGCGCCGCTAGGTCTGTGGCAAAGAGCGCAACAGGAGGCACGGCAATGGCCGAGATCAAAGACCCCGAAAACACCATTCTGAT
>CBFHYV010000245.1:0-4262 GCA_965660085.1 uncultured Paracoccaceae bacterium | reverse complement strand
GGGCGGCGGGTTGGATCGCCCCCGGCGCCCTGATCGTGTGGGAAGAACGCACGCCCCAGACCGCGCCAGAGGGGTTTTCCCCGGTGGACAGCCGCCGCTATGGCGACAGCTCCATCACCTTTTTGCGCGCGGAGGCTGCGCCGCCCTCCGTGCTGTGATAGGCTCGGGGTATGACCCGGTCTGCTACCTTCTTTCCCGGTATCTGGACGGCACCAGCCGCACAGCCCACCACCGAGGACACCCGCCCCGCCCCGGTGCCCCGCCGCGCCATGCCGCCGCTGATCACCGATTGCGCCACGGCCGCGGGGGAGACGACCTTGCTGCACCTGCTTTGGCCGCGGCCTGACCTGCCAGAGCAAGACGACTGACCCGCAGGGATTGCCAAGCTGTCGCACCCCGGTATGGTGCAGATGCAGATATTGGAATTCATGCTTGGGAGGGGTCATGTCCAGCATCACACCGTCGCGCCGCGACCTGTTGAAAATCGCCGCCGCCATGCCGGCGCTTGTCTTGCCGGCGCAGGCCGCGCGCGCGCAGCTTGGCGCGCCGATGTCGGCCAATCCGGGGCATTTTACCTTCAGCATCGGCGCGGCCAAGCTGACGGTGGTGTCCGACGGGTTCTTTGAAACGCCGGCCGCCGGCCTCGGCGTCAATGCGGACCCGGAGGAGGTGAAGGCCTTTCTGCGCCGGCATTTCCTGTCACCCGAAAGCAGCTATTCCCACACCAACCACCTGTATATCGAAACGGGCGATGCGCGGGTGCTGGTGGATGTCGGCTCCGGCAACCGGTTCATGCCCACGGCGGGCCGTCTGCTGGCCAACCTGGAGGCCGCGGGGATCGACCCGTATGGCGTGACGCATACCGTCATCACCCATGCGCACCCCGACCATATCTGGGGCATCCGCGATGATTTCGATGAGGCGATCCTGCCGGATTCGGAATATTTCCTGGGCGCGGCAGAGCATGATTTCTGGCTGCAGGACGGGCTGGTGAGCTCTGTCCCCACGGAGATGCAGCAATTCGTGGTGGGTGCGCAGAACTCCATCAACGTCGATGGCGCGGAATGGACCCTGCTGACCGACGGACAAGAGATTGTGCCCGGTGTCCGCGTGATCGACACGCCCGGCCATACGCCGGGGCACCTGTCCGTCGTGGTTGAGAGCGAGGGCCAGCAGTTGATCGCCCTGGGCGATTCCATGAACAACGCCTATACCAACTTCGCCCACCCGGAATGGTACAACGGTTTTGACATGGATGGGGACACCACCGTGGCCACCCGCCGCCGCCTGTTGGACATGGCCGCGACGGATCGGATTGCCGTGCTGGGCTATCACTTCCCCTTCCCCGGCGTGGGCCATGTGATGCGCGATGGCGGGGCCTATCGCTTCGTGCCCGCGCTGTGGCAATTTACGGAGTGACCGTGGCAGGATAACAGGGGGGCCGCCGCCCTGGGCCATTGGCCTTGCGCGGCGGCCTTGCGCGCTCTAGGCCGTGTAGGTCGGGTGGAACAGACCGCCGGGCGACAGCGTGAAGATCTCCGCCCCGGTGGCGGTGACGCCGATGGAATGTTCAAACTGCGCGGACAGCGACTTGTCCCGTGTCACGGCGGTCCATTCATCGGCCAGAACCTTGGTCTCGGGGCGGCCGAGGTTCACCATCGGCTCGATGGTGAAGAACATCCCCTCTTCCAGGACGGGCCCGGTGCCGGCGCGGCCGTAATGCAGCACATTCGGCGGCGCGTGAAACACCTGGCCCAGGCCGTGGCCGCAGAAATCACGCACCACGGACATGCGATGCGCCTCCACGAAGGACTGGATGGCGTGGCCGATGTCACCGAAGGTATTGCCGGGCTTCACGGCCTCGATCCCCTTGAACAGGGCATCATGCGTGACCTCGATCAGCCGTTCGGCCTTGCGTGGCAGTTTGCCGGCCACATACATGCGGCTGGTGTCGCCGAACCAGCCATCCACGATCACGGTGACATCGATGTTCAGGATGTCCCCGTCCTTCAGGCGCTTGTCGCTGGGGATGCCGTGGCAGACCACGTGATTCACGCTGATGCAGCTGGCGTGTTGATAGCCGCGATAGCCGATGGTGGCAGAGGTCGCGCCGGCCTCTTCCACGCGGGTGCGGATGAAATCGTCAATCACGGCGGTCGGCTGGCCGGGCTCTACCAGCGGGATCACGTCATCCAGGATCTGTGCGGCCAGGGCGCCGGCCTTGTGCATGCCGGCGAAGTCTTCGGGGGAATGGATACGGATGCCGTCAGAAGTCAGTCGCGCTGTCATGGGTGTCTCGGGGCTTCGGGTCTTTTGCGGTTTTGCTGATACCTAATGGATCGCGGGGCAAAGGGCCACCAGAAGCGTCAGCGACCTCGGGCGACGGTGCGGCAAGCGGGTCCGCCAGCCGGATTTCAAGGCGCGATGACCGCGTTGGCAGCACCAGAACCTCCACCCCGGCGGCACGGGCCTGTGCATAGGCGCGCGCATAGGCGGGGTCGATATCGGCGGCAAGCTGCATGGCGCTGCAGTCATCGCGTTGCAGAACGAAACACAGCACCGCCCTGTCACCGGCGCGGACGCGGTCGGCCAGTTCCTGCAAATGCGTGGTGCCGCGCTTGGTCACGCTGTCTGGGAACTCGGCCAGCCCGGGCTGGCGGGACAGGGTGACGGATTTGACCTCCAGCCAGCAATCGGGGCGCCCGCCCCCGCGCAGCAGGAAATCCACCCGGCTGGCGGCGCCATAGGGCACCTCTGGCTGGATGATCGGGTATCCTGCCAGGTCCGGCAGGGCATCCGCGGCCAGCGCGGCCTTGATCAGCCGGTTGGGCGCGCCGGTATCCACCCCCACCATGGCCCCGCCGGGCAGCTCCGCCAGGCGCCAGGCCCAGCCCAGCTTGCGCTTGGGGTGGCGCACGTCCTCCACCCAGATGCGCAGGCCCGGCGCATCCAGCCCCATCATGGAACCGGGGTTGGCCACATGGGCCGTGGCCGTGGTGCCATCGTCAAGGACGATATCGGCCAGAAAGCGTTTGTAGCGCCGCACCAGCCGCGCGGCCACAAGAGGGGTTGGAAAGCGCATGACGCTGGCCCTATACCTGAGGCGCACCGCGCGCAAGGAGCCTGCCATGCCCAACCCAACCGCGGCCATGCTAGTGATCGGGGACGAGATCCTCTCGGGTCGCACGCGTGACGCCAACATGCACCACCTGGCCCAGGAATTGACGAAACACGGCATCACGCTGGCGGAGGTGCGGATCGTGCAGGATGAGGCGCAGGCCATCGTCTCCGCGCTGAACGCCCTGCGCGCGGCCTATGACAGCGTGTTCACCAGCGGCGGCATCGGACCAACCCATGATGACATCACCGCCGACAGTGTTGCCCAGGCCTTTGGCGTGCATGTCGATGTGCGCGAAGATGCCCGCGCCCTGCTGGCGGCCCACTATGCCCGCCAGGGGGTGGAATTCAACGCCGCGCGGATGCGCATGGCCCGCATCCCCGATGGCGCCACGCTGATCGACAATCCGGTATCCGTCGCGCCGGGGTTCACCTTGGGCAATGTGCATGTGATGGCGGGGGTGCCTTCGGTGTTTCAGGCCATGGTGGCCAGCGTGCTGCCCACGCTGACGGGCGGCGATCCGCTGCTGTCGCAAAGCCTGCGCATCCTGCGTGGCGAGGGGGAGATCGCGCAGCCGCTCTCTGACCTGGCGGGGCGGTTCCCGGATCTGTCCTTCGGCTCCTACCCCTTTCAGAAAGACGGCGTCTTTGGCGCCAATGTGGTGATCCGCGGCACCGATGGCGCGCGGCTGGATGCGGCGATGTCGGAACTGTCGCGGCTGTTCCCGGCATGAGCCGGCCGGGCTATCGCCGCCTTCTGGCCGCGTCCGAGGCCACCTGGCCCGCGCGCAAGACCTTTCCCGCCGGCCCGTGGACGCTGCGCGACGGCGCTGGCGGCGGTAAGCGGGTGTCCGCCGCGACCCTGGCCCGGCAATGCGATGCGCCCGTGGATCTGCCCGCCGCCGAAGACGCCATGCGCATCCTGGGGCAGGAGCCGCTGTTCATGCTGCGTGAGGGGGAGGAGGAACTGGATGCCGCCCTGGCCGCGCGCGGCTATGTCGTGGTGGATCCGGTCACGATTTGGCTTGGCCCCATTGCCGCGCTGACGGACAAGCCCCTGCCGCGGGTCATGGCCTTCACCATCTGGGAGCCGCTGCAGATCATCCGCGAAATCTGGGCCGAAGGCGGCATCGGGCCAGCACGGC
>CBFHYV010000244.1:0-4266 GCA_965660085.1 uncultured Paracoccaceae bacterium | reverse complement strand
TGTTGGCCGTGGTTCCGCCGGGGCTTTTGTGGGTGGCGCTCAGCGCGCGTCTGGCCACGCTGGAGCTGCGGCGCGAAAGCGCGCGCCTGCATCTGGCGCTGGAGGCGTTGCGCAAGTCCCACGTGGCGCCGGGGCAGGTGGGCAAGGACGCACCGCTGCGGGCCATGGCCCGCCGCATGGACGATATCGCGATTTCCCAGCGCAAGGTCGAGGCGCAGTTGGTGCTGCTGGCCTCCAACCGGGCCGCGGCGGAGGTCACCGGCCCTGCGCCGCAAATGGTGGTGGACGCCGCCGATCCGTCCGGCAGCGCCGAGGATCAGCCGGGGCTGGCGCTGGATGTCCCGCGCGAGGCCGCATCGCCGCCGCTGTCCACCCCCGATCTGATCCGGGCGCTGCATTTCCCCGAAACACCGGAGGATCAGGAGGGGTTCGACGCGTTGCGCCGGGCCCTGAAGGACCGTCGCGTGCTGCCCCTGGTGAGGGCGGCACAAGATGTGCTGACCATGCTGAGCCAGGAAGGCATCTACATGGATGACCTGCGCCCCGATCCCGCGCGCCCAGAGGTCTGGCGCCGGTTCGCCAAGGGTGAGCGGGGCCGCGGTGTTGCCGCGCTGGGCGGGGTGCGGGACCGCGCGAGCCTCGCGCTGGCGTCGGGGCGGATGAAGAAGGACGCGATCTTCCGCGATACGGTGCATCACTTCCTGCGCCTGTTCGACAAGGGCTTTACCCGGTTCGAGTCGGAGGCCAGCGACGCCGAGATCGTGGAATTTGCCAACACCCGCACGGCACGGGCCTTCATGTTGCTGGGACGTGTGGCCGGGACCTTCGACTAGGGGCATTTGCCTGAGCAAGGATGCGGCATTTGCGCATTGCACGTGCTGCGGGGCTGACGCACTGTGCGGCCAGAGACATGCACGCAGACGATGCGGGAGGACAAGATGCGCACCAAAGCCGCCGTGGCCCTTGAGGCCGGCAAACCGCTGGAAATCATGGACGTGAACCTGGACGGCCCCAAGGCGGGCGAGGTTCTGGTTGAAATCAAGGCAACCGGCATTTGCCACACGGATGAATTCACCCTGTCCGGCGCCGATCCGGAGGGGATGTTCCCGGCCATTCTGGGCCATGAGGGCGCGGGCGTTGTGCTGGAGGTCGGCCCTGGTGTCACCAGCCTGAAACCCGGCGATCATGTCATCCCGCTCTATACGCCGGAGTGCCGGCAGTGCGACTACTGCCTGCATCCCAAGACCAACCTGTGCCAGGCCATCCGGGAGACGCAGGGCAAGGGCGTGATGCCGGACGGAACCTCGCGGTTCTCGATGCTGGATGGGACGCCGATCCTGCATTACATGGGCTGTTCGACCTTCTCCAACCACACCGTCCTGCCGGAGATCGCACTGGCGAAGATCCACCCCGACGCGCCGTTCGACAAGGTGTGCTATATCGGCTGTGGCGTGACCACGGGCATTGGCGCGGTGATCAACACCGCCAAGGTCGAGATCGGCTCGCGCGCCATTGTCTTTGGTCTGGGCGGCATTGGGCTGAACGTGATCCAGGGGCTGCGCCTTGCGGGTGCGGACCAGATCGTCGGTGTGGATCTGAACCCCGACAAGCGCGCCATGGCGGAACGGTTCGGGATGACGGATTTCGTCAACCCCTCCGAGGTGGAGGGCGATCTTGTGCCCTACCTTGTCAACCTGACGAAGGGCGGGGCCGATTATACCTTTGATGCGACGGGCAATGTGGGCGTGATGCGCACCGCGCTGGAATCAGCGCACAAGGGTTGGGGCGAGTCCATCATCATTGGCGTGGCCCCGGCGGGCGCGGAGATTTCGACGCGGCCGTTCCAGCTTGTGACCGGGCGTGTGTGGAAAGGCACGGCCTTCGGGGGCGCGCGCGGGCGCACCGATGTGCCCAAGATCGTGGAGTGGTACATGGAGGGCAAGATCGAGATCGACCCCATGATCACCCACACATTGAGCCTGGATGAGATCAACCGCGGGTTCGACCTGATGCATTCCGGCGAATCCATCCGCTCTGTGGTGGTCTACTGACCTTGGCGGCGCGCGCACTCTTGGCCCGGTGTCGTGCCGGCTGAGAGTGCGGGAGCCTCCGGCGGGAGTTTTCTTGGCAAGATGAAGCAGGATGGCGCGCTGGAGGTCAGGCCGTATCACGATGCCGATGGCGATGCGGTTGTCGGGATCCTTGGGCCGGTGTTTCGCGCCGGTGAGACCTATGCGGTGGATCGCGATCTGAGCGAGGTGGCAATGCTGGCCTATTGGACCGGTGGCGGGCGGCGGGTGTTTGTGGCCAGTGACGGGCAGGGCCGTATTCTGGGCAGCTATTACATCGTGCGCAACCAGGCCGGTGGCGGCAGCCATGTGTGCAACTGTGGCTATGTCACCGCGGCGGATGCGCAGGGGTGGGGCGTTGCTCGGCGGATGTTGGCGGAATCTCTGGTGCAGGCGCGTGCGATGGGCTTTGCCGCGATGCAGTTCAATTTCGTGCTGGAGAGCAATCACAGGGCGGTGCGGACCTGGCTGGCCGCGGGGTTTCGTGAAATTGGCCGGGTGCCGCGGGGGTTTCGGCACCCGCGGCTGGGTGACGTGGATGCTTTGATCCTGTATCGGGACCTGACACAGGAAAAGGAACGGGCAGATGAGTGACGAAACGCGCCTGCTGGCGGTGTTGATCGATGCAGACAATACCTCGCCGCGCTATGCGAAGGCCCTGTTCGAGGAGATTGCCGGGCTGGGCGAGGCCAGCGTGCGGCGCTGTTATGGGGATTTCTCCAGTCAGCAGATGTCCGGGTGGTCCCGGGTTCAGGCGGAATTCGGGATTGTGCCGCATCACCAGCCGGCCAATACCGTTGGCAAGAATGCCAGCGACATCGCGCTGGTGATCGATGCGATGGATCTGATGCATACGGGCCGGTTTGACGGGTTTGTGCTGGTCAGTTCGGACAGTGATTTCACCCGGCTGGCCCAACGCCTGCGCGAACAGGGGCTGGATGTTTACGGGATGGGTATGCAGAAGACGCCTGAGGCGTTTCGCCGGGCCTGCAAGCGCTTCATCTTTCTGGAAAACCTCACCGGGCCGGAAGCGGATGGCAAACCTGCGGAGGTGTCGGCGGGCAGCCGCAGCCTGGCGGAGGCGCGCAATTTCATCTTTGAGGCGATGGACAAGATCGACCAGGATGATGATTGGTATTTCCTGGGTCAACTGGGCCAGTTCGTGACCACGGCGCATCCCGATTTCGACACCCGCAGCTATGGCAAGCGCAAGCTGAGCGACCTGATTGCGGAGTTGAAGGTGTTTGAGACGCGGCGCGGGCCGGGCAATCAGCTGTTGGTGCGGCGGGTGGACTGAGGCGCGCCGTAGCGGGCCATGAACGTGTCCACGGCGCCGTCGATCACGCGGTCGATCTCGGCCTCTGAAAACTCGGTCCGGATGTTGAAGATCAGCTTGGGCCAGAGATCCGCCTTGCACATTTCGGCGAATTGGTCGGCGGCCAGGTCCAGGTCCGGGATGTCGACCTCTTGCCGGGCCTGTGCGCCGGAGAGGTAATCCACCAGGACCTTATGCACCCGTTTTGGACCGGTGGCGTAGAACTGACGGCCCAGATCGGGGAAACGGTCGGCCTCGGCCACGCAGATGCGGAAGATGCGTTGGCCGATGTCGGAAAAGATGAACTTCATGAATTGCCGGGCCACCTGGCGCAGCACCTCGCGCGGGGGGCGGGTCATGTCCAGGGTGCGCAGCGCCTGTTGGGCCTGATGGTCACATTGCTGGGACGCGACCTCAAGGAACAGCAGGCGCTTGTCGGGGAAATAGCTGTAAAGCGTGGCCTTTGACACGCCTGCGGTGCGGGCGATGGCATCGACGCTGGCGCCCTCGAACCCGTCGCTGAGGAAGACCTGGCGTGCGCCGTCCAGCACCTGTTCGTATTTCCGGCCCTTGCGAACCTTGAGATCTGCCTGCTGCATTCGTGCTCCTCGCCCCCGGCCTGCAGCATAGACCGAACGGTTCAGTTTGAGCAAGCCGGTGGGGAGGCTTGTCTTGTATCTGGACTCCGATATATTAGAACTGTTCTAATCTGGAGGTCCCATGCGGTTCTTTTCCCAAAGGCGGCGCTTTGCCGATCTGAGCGAGCAGGAGGTGCTGGCGCTTGCGATCTCGTCCGAGGAAGACGACTCCCGAATCTATCGTTTGTATGCGCAGCGGTTGCGGGCCGATTTTCCTGACAGTGCGCGGGTGTTCGATGGCATG
>CBFHYV010000243.1:0-4281 GCA_965660085.1 uncultured Paracoccaceae bacterium | reverse complement strand
CGGCCTTGAGTTTTTCCTGCACGCCAACGTCGATGACGAAGGTCCGCGGCGTCACCAGGTGGCCGGAGGCGATCAGCTCGCCAAGCTGCACCTGATCGGCGACATTGTCGAAAACCGCCCGCAGCCCCTTCTTGTCACCCCGGTTTGGTGTGGCCGTGACCCCGAAGATGCGCGCGTCGGGGTTGGCGTCCCGGACGCGATCGATGATACGGCGGTAACTGTCGGCCACCGCGTGATGCGCCTCATCAATGACCAGCAGATCCAGCTTCGGCATGGCGGCGAGGTTCTTCTCGCGCGTCAGCGTCGGCACCATGGCGAAGGTCACCTGCCCGCCCCAGGACTTGGTCGTGGCGTCCACCACCGACGTGGTCATGGACGGATTGACCCGCCCGAACTTCGCGCGGTTCTGCGCTGTCAGCTCATCACGATGGGCCAGCACGCAGGCCTTGGCGTCGCTGTCGCCGATGCTTTCGCCGGTGACGGCGGACAGCATGATCGTCTTGCCCGCCCCGGTCGGGGCGATGCCGAGCGTGTTGGCTCGGGTGCCGAGCGCAGCAAGGCTGCGCTCGACAAAGAGTTTCTGGCGGGGACGCAGTCGCATGGCGTGTCCCCTCACTCAGCCCAGCTGGGTCGGCCGGTGAACCCGGGGCTGGCTGGCGGCTGCGCTGGCGCTTGGGCCGGCTGTTGCGGGGCTTGCGGCCCTGTGCCGTAGCCCTGCCCCATCGGCGCGGACTGTGTCGGTGTGGCGGGAGGGGCATGATAAGGCGCGGCCGGGGCACGCGGCATGCTGGCCGCACCGACCCCCATGATCTGCGCATAATCACGGTGGTTTGGCAGCACCGCGCTTTTGATCTCGTTCTTGTCCTCGCCATTGGTATCCTGCCCAACGTCGATCCGGGCGACAAACTCCAGACCATCGAGGTCCGCAAACCCGTTGATGCGGCGCCGGGCCTGGGCCTCGGGCGAGTTGTCCTTGTCCGAGATACCGCGTGACGAATTGAGGATGCCGCGCACAAGGCTGCGCCCCATATTGGCCCAATTCGGACCATTGGGGCTGTAAAGGCCGATCAGCGACCAAATCTTGCGCTTGGCATAGGGCCCTTCCAGCACGGTGTATTCGGCATCCAGGTAGACCGACCCGGTGCTGCCGCGCTTGGCATAGCCACCGGTCCAGCCTTGAGACGGGTCGTCAAAGCCGCCGGGGCGAATGGTCAGGCGCACCTTGGCGAGCGTGCCTTTCGGGATGACGTTGGCGTTGGATTGCGCGTCGTTGAAATCGTTCCAGAGAGACATGGCTCAGGTCCTTTCAATTGGAGGAAACGTCGGGGGTGCCAGCCATCGCAGTGGACGGCTTGGGGAGCTGTGGCGGCTGGTAGATCAGGCGGCGCTCAACCGGCACGAGCGGGCCACGGACCTTCTCCATCAGCCGGCCCAGATGCGGGGGCTCCATCAGGTCGAGACGCCCCGAGCGATCCTTGGCGGGGTAACCCCAAGGGTTCAGTGTCTGACAGACAAAGCCGCGTTGCAGCTGATCGCCGTCGTCCTTGATCTCGGCCATGGTGATGACCTGATCGACAATCCCGGGCAGCTCCAACCCGGTCTTGCTCCCATCGATCTGCGGCACGAAAACCTTGCGATTGAAGTCATCCAGCTTCTGATCAAGGATCCCCACGAACCAGACGTTCTTGCCGCGTGTGTGCTGCAGATGGGTGAGCCAGGCGATCATCTCGCGCCCGTGCAGCCCGTAGGCCCCGCGCACATCGGGCTTGCCAGTTTTGTCCGAATGCGCCTCTGGCTGGCCCTTGCACCATTGAAAGCACAGCCGCCCGGCCACGGTGATCGAGTCTATGAACACCGTGTCGTATTTGGCCAGCGCCTCAGGATCGCCGAATTTCTGGCAAACGGCCGCATAATGCGCGGGGCTGTAGGCTTGTTCATCGCGCAGCGCCGGGTTCGGGCCACCAATGAACACCGCAAAGTCCCGACATTCCGTCCAGGTCCGCGGCCGAATGGCGTCAATCGCCAGCCCCTCGATGGCCAGATCTCCAGCTTCGAGATCGAGGAACAGCGTGGTGGAGGCGTTGAGCGTCCAGAGCAGGCTGGTCTTGCCAATCCCGGAGCTGCCGAAGATCACACCCTTGACGCCACGGTGCTCTGCAAGGCGCTGATCGGCGGTGATGATGGGAAGCGCGCCGGTCATGACAGCACCTCATCCGGCGCGGTCGCCGCCGGATCATTGCCGGTCACAGCCGCGTACAGCGCATCGAGTCGGTCAGCTTCCTCGAGATATGCGCGGGCCTCGCGCCGCATGGCGCGCCGCTTTTCTTCGAGCAGGGCGAGATCGGCAGCCGGATTGTTGGGCTTGGGAGGCAGCGTTTTCATTGCACTGCCTCCCCACCGAGCGCGGGGCCGCCCTTTGCCAAAATGGCATCAAGGCAGTCACCGAAGTTCCAGTCCGGGTGTGCCGCCCAGAACTGATCAGCTTGGCGCAGCGCATTGCGCCATTCGCGCAGCGCATGTTGATCGTTGATGATCTGCAGACGCCGGATCTCGATCGCCCGTGCAAAGCCTTCCCGCGACAACTGACGCGTGGCGACCAGCGTGCTGCCGTCGATGTCCAAGGCGACCGCAGCTGGCAGTTCGAACGGCAAAGCCGCCTGCTCGGGTGTTGAGGATTGCTCGGCCTTGAGCTTCAGCCTCCGGGCACGAGTGTCGATGCGGGCGACAACGCCATCAATCCCGGCGAGATACTGGCCATCCGCGTCGATATCGTCCCAGCGGTTAACTGCCGCCTGCCGCTTGTTGATCGCACGCCCCGCGATCACCTCGCCGACGATCTCGCCGACGACATCATTCAGTCGCATTTGTCCCATTCTGGACCTCCTGTTCGTAAAGGTTGGTGAAATCGGTGAGCCAGGCCGCCGCGCGCCGCATGGGCGCAATCTCCACGGCATGGCGTGAAGCTGGTGGAATGCGGCGGACCGCCTCGAGAGGGCTTGGCTGCTCATCGATGCGCTCGACGATTTCCACGAGACGCTCGTGAATCGCACGATCCTCTTGCGTCCCGAACACTGCGATCTGGCGCGCCCGCATCTCCGGCGTCAGCGGCGGCGGGCGGTTTTCCTCGAGGCGGCGGACACTGTCCTGAATGCGCTGAAGCCGGTCGAGCGAGCGTTGCAGCCTATCCTCTGCCGCACGGCGCAGCGCCGCTCGGTTCGGCTCCTCGCCACGTTCGAGGCGTTCATCTAGCGTGCGCCGCACGATACCGGGATCAGCGACCTCTGCGTCGCGGATCAGGCGCGCATCATGGATCTGGTCGCGGCGCAGGCCGAGGTCAGCGGAGGTAGTGATGTTGTGCTTGTCAACACCACTCTCCCAGCCGCGCTTTGCAACCTCACCCCGCGCCTGGGCCGCGTCATATTCATCGGCGAGGCGGCGCTTGGCGGCGGCCTCGATTTCCAGGGCATCGGCCTGCGCGCGGTGGGCGGCAGCGACAAGATCATCATGGGCGGCTTTTGCGCTTTTCAGCCGCGCAGCACGTTTGGCGACATCATAGGCAACGCCAGCTGCCTCGCGGGCTTCGAGCACCTCCGCCGCTGTCTTGGCGCTGGCCAGCATGGTGGCCGCACGGTCGATGAGGCCTGGAAGGTTCTCGCCGGCCAAGGGGATTGGGGCGAGCGCAGTCATGTCCGCGCCTCCGCCGGCTCCAGCGTGACTTTCAGCGCCCCGACCTTCACGGTGCGCGCAGGCTCGAAACCCCTGCGCCAGGCCTCGGGCAGCGCACCGTATTTGCGCTCGGAGACCGACAGCTTGGTGTCAATGAACTCGGCCGGGTCCTCGCCGCTGTCGGCGATGTTCGCTGCGATCTGCGCCAGCTTTTCCTGATCCCAGTCGACGCGCTTGGGCAGGTCTGCGACTACGGTGTATTCGCCATCGACCAGGCGGACCGTTCCGGTGTCTTTGCCGCAGGCCCGGCGCGCCTCAGCGGCGCGGGTGGCGTAGCGAACCTCGAGTGCCGTGCTGAATTTGGCGCTGGCGGCCTTCAGCTGCTTGGCCGCATGATCCAGCTCACCTTGCAGCGCCGCAAGCAGTTCCACCGGCAGTTGGGACAGCTCGCCTGCGGGCAGGTTCAGCATGTCATTGATGCTGGGGATATTCTCAGGATAGGGCATGAAAGGCCTCCTTGTCGGTTTGGGGATGGATGGGGGTCTGAGCGAGGCGGCGCTGGATCTGCGCCAGCAGCGCCTCAAGCCGGTCGATCTCTGTGGCGAGTGCGATGGC
>CBFHYV010000242.1:0-4296 GCA_965660085.1 uncultured Paracoccaceae bacterium | reverse complement strand
GATATACAGTTTCTTGTCCTGCACCACGGCGGTGCGCAGGGCGATGCACATGTCCATGTCGCCGCCGGCGCTGAAATAGCCCACGCCGCCGCCATAGACGCCGCGTTTCTCCGGCTCCAGCTCATCGATGATCTGCATGGCGCGGACCTTGGGCGCGCCGGATACCGTGCCCGCGGGCAGCCCCGCCAGCAGGGCCGACAGCGCGTCCTGATCCTCGGCCAGTTCGCCCACCACGTTGGACACGATATGCATCACATGGCTGTAGCGTTCGATGATGAACTGTTCCGTCGGGCGCACGGTGCCGATGCGTGCCACGCGGCCCACATCGTTGCGGCCCAGGTCCAGCAGCATCAGATGTTCGGCCAGTTCCTTCTTGTCGGCCAGCAGGTCGGCCTCGTTCGCGTCATCGGCCTCGGGCGTGGCGCCGCGCGGGCGCGTGCCGGCGATGGGCCGGATTGTGACCTCTTGCCCGAAGACGCGCACCAGGATTTCCGGGCTGGCCCCGATTACCTGAAAGCCGCCGAAGTTGAAATAGAACATGAAGGGCGACGGGTTCGTGCGCCGCAAGGACCGATAGAGCGCAAAGGGCGGCAGCGGGAAGGGCTGTGTCCAGCGCTGCGATGGCACCACCTGAAAGATGTCGCCCGCGCGGATATAGTCCTTGGCCTTTTCCACGGCCTGTTTGTAGCCCTCATGCGTGAAGTTGGAGGTCGGCTCCGCATCCTGCGCCGGATCGCCAAGGTCGCGCGCCTGTTCGGGCAGGGCGCGTTCCAGGTCACGCACGGCGTCCATCACGCGTTCGGCGGCCTGGGCATAGGCGGCACGGGCGGATTGGCCCGCCGTCACCCAGGCGGGGGAGACGACCGTGACCTCGCCCTTCACACCGTCCAGCACAGCCACGACAGAGGGGCGCAGCATGACCGCGTCGGGCAGGCCCAGCGGGTCCGGGTTCACATCCGGCAGATGTTCCACCAGGCGGATCATGTCATAGCCCAAATAGCCAAACAGCCCCGCCGCGGCCTGCGGCAGGTCCGCGGGCAGGTCGATGCGGGATTCCGCGATCAGCGCGCGCAGCGCATCCAGCGGGGGGCTGTCCTGCTGCTCAAACGCGTCGGGGTCAAAGCGCGCGGCGCGGTTCAGGCGGCTGGTGGTGCCGTGGCAGTGCCAGATCAGGTCCGGCTTCATCCCGATGATGGAATAGCGCCCGCGCGTGTCCCCGCCGGTCACGGATTCCAGCACGAAGGCATCCCGCGCCGCGCCCGTCAGCTTCAGCATCAGTGAAACCGGCGTGTCCAGATCCGCGGCCAGCCGCGCATAGACCACCTGGTTGTGCCCCGCCTCATAGGCGGGGGCGAAATCTTCAAAGGCTGGGGTCAGCTGCGCCATGGGTCGTCCGTTACTGGAAATTCGCATGCACCGCGTTGACCGCGGCCTGGTCGATGGTCAGCCCGGCGCGGCCCTGCACATCCACGGCCAGCGCGCGGAACAGATCCTGCGCCAGATCGCTGCGGGCAGAGTCGCGCAGAAGGCGCGCATAGGCGCGGGCATCTTCGCTGTCGCGGTCCGCCGGGGTGATCCCGGTCAGCGCCACAACGGCCACCATGTCTGCGCCGCGCAGCGCCCGGGCCTGGCCGGGCTGCATGGCGAAGATCTGGGTGACCGATCCTTCGGGCAGGGCAGAGAGGAAGTCATCCCGCGTCACGCCGGCCAGGGCTTGGGCCTCATTGCCCAGCACGGCGGCGGGGGTCACGCCTTCGGCCACGCGCGCGGCCAGCGCCTCGCCTTCGGCGGCCAGGGCATCCAGCAGGCGCTGGCTGTCCAGGTCGGCGCGCACCTCGGCCTCAACCTCGGCAAACGGGTAGGGGGCAGCGGGCAGCACATCATCCAGCCGCAGCGCAAAGGCCCCGCCATCCACCAGCGACAGGATGCTGGGGAAATCGTCCTGCGTCACGGACAGGGCGGCCTCGCGGAAGGCCTGGTAGCCGGACAGGCCGCCTTCGCTCTGCGGGGTCCATTCCAGCGTGGTCAGCGCCATGGCGGTGCTGTCGGCCAGCTCCTCCAACGTGCCGCCTGCGGCGAGCTCATTCTCCGCCGCCTCTGCCAGGGTTTCGATCACGCGCACCGCGCGGTCCCGGGCCAGCTCGTCCTGCAGCTCGTCCCGGACGGCCTCAAAGGGGGTTTCCTGTGCGGGCAGTGTGGCGTTGACGCGGAACAGCGCCGGGCCGAAATCGCTGGGCGCGGGGCCGGCAACCGCGCCGATATCCGCGGCAAAGACAGCCTGCGCCGCGGCGCCCAGATCGGCCTCTGTCACGTCGCCCATGTCCACGTCCAGTACGGACAGGCCGCGGGCGGTCACCTCGGCCTCGAAATCGCTCTCGCCAGCGGTGATGCGGGCCAGCGCGGCCTCGGCGGCGGCGTCATTGGGGAAGACCAGCCGTTCCACCAGCCGGCGCTCCGGCAGGACATATTGGTCAATCCGGTCGGCATAGAGCGCGCGCAGATTGGCCTCGTCCACCTCGACCTCGGCCAGCATCATCTCCGGCGTCACATAGGCCACGGTCAGGGCCTTGGCCTCTGGCCGGGTGTAGGCGGCGATGTTGGCCTCGTAATGGGCGCGCAGATCCTCCGGCGTGGCGGGGGCGGGCGGCTGGGGCAGATCTTCCGGCTCCAGGGTCAGAAACAGGATGTCGCGCGATTCCAGGGCGTAATCCACCAGCGTGTCATAGTAGATGTCAGGCATTTCCGCGCCCGAGACCACCGCGCCTTGCAGCAGCGACCGCGCGGTTTCCGCCCGCAGGTCGGCTTCGAACTCGGCCTCGGTGAAGCCTGCGTTTTCCAGGGCAAAGCGATAGGCCTCGCGGTCGAACTGGCCATCGCCGCCGGCAAAGGCCGGGATCTCCTGCACCTGGCGGGCCACTTCGGCATCGCCAACGGACAGGCCGATGCGCGCGGCCTCATCGTCCAGCGCGGCAGAGGTCACCAGACGCGCCATGACCTGATCCGGCACACCGAACTGGCGCGCCTGTTCAAAGGTGATGGCCTGGCCGAACTGCGCCTCGATCGCGCGGATGTCCTGTTGCAGGGCGCGGGCATAATCATCCACCGTGATGTCGGTGTCCCCGACCGTGCCGATGCGGCTGACGCTGCCGGTAAAGCTGGTTGCGCCGAACCCGGCGATCCCCACGAAGAGTAGGCCCATGAGGATCCACAAGAAGATCTTGGACGGTGTCAGCTTTTGAGACGACATAGGGACCCCCGCGGTTGCGCCTGTCCGCCCGTGTCTAAGCTCCGCTGCGGGGCAGGGCAAGGGGCAGCGCGGCCAGCCTGCGGAACAGCTCTGCAATCCCTGCGTTATCGACATTGGCAAAGGCCAGCCGCAGCCCCCACGCCCCGGCGGCATCCCCTTCAGGGACAAACATGCTGCCGGGCAGGGCCAGAATGGCGGTGTGGGCCAGCAAGTGCCGCGCCACCGTGTCGGAGGGCGCATCATAAGGGTGGCTGAGCCAGGCGAAATAGCCGCCCAGCCCGTGCACCTGCCAGCCAAGGGGCGCGAGCGTCTGCGCGGCCCCGGCCACGGTCTGCGCGCGGCCCAGCACGGCGGCGCGTTCCCCGGCCAGCCAGCCCTGCATCCCGGTCAGGCCGAACAGCGCCGCGCGCTGGCCCAGCCCCGAGGGGCAGATTGTGACGGTGTCGATGAATTTCTCAACCTCGGGCATCAGCGCGGCATCTGCCACGATGGCGCCAATGCGGTGGCCCGACAGCCTGTAGGCCTTGGAAAAGGAATACAGCTGCACCAGCGTCGCCTGCCAATCGGGATTGCCCAGCAGGCCATGCACCGGGTCCGGCGCGCTGTGATAATCGCGGTAGGTCTCATCCAGGATCAGCCGCAGGCCATGCGCCTGGGCGAGGTCAAAAAACGCCTGCAACAGGGGGGCAGGATAGCACAGTCCCGCAGGGTTGTTGGGGCTGACCAGCACAATCGCCCGCGTGCGCGGGCCGATCAACGCGCGCGCCCGGTCGGGGCAGGGCAGCATATCCGCGCCCACGGGCAGCGGGCGCGCCGCCACGCCGGCCATGTCCAGCCACATCTTGTGGTTGAAATACCACGGGCAGGGCAGGATGACCTCATCGCCCGGGGCGCACAGCGCCGCAATCGTCGCGGCAAAGGCCTGATTGCAGCCGGAGGTGATGGCGACCTCCTCCGGGTTGACCGGCGCGGCATAGAGCCGGCCCCAATGCGCCGCCAATGCCGCGCGCAAGGCATCCAGCCCCAGCTCGGCATTGGCGGCGCATTGG
>CBFHYV010000241.1:0-4355 GCA_965660085.1 uncultured Paracoccaceae bacterium | reverse complement strand
GAGCTTGGACCGCGAGTGGCCGGGGCCGATTGGCACGGCACGCGGCCCTGTCTGCCGGGCATGATCCCGATGGTCGGGCCGGTGCCCGGCCAGCCGGGGCTGTGGGTGAATTTCGGACATGGGCATCAGGGCTTTACCCTTGGGCCCACCACGGCCCGGCTGCTGGCCGAGTCCCTGGCGGGCGAAGGTACTGACCTGCACAAGGCCCTGACCCCTGCCGTGCAGCTGGCGCGCTGACGCCTGTTTGCGGCGCGGGCAAGGCCGCGGGCCATTTGCTGCCGGGCCCCGCAGGAACGGCATATCCGCTGGCCGCGCCGTGCCGGAGGGCCTCAGACCCCCAGCTGATCGCGCAGCTGGGCCAGCACCGCCTGCAACACCGGCGGCTGGTCGGCGGCGGCCTGCAAGGCGGCGCGCATCGTGATCTTGGATGCCGCATCCATGGGCGCGGCGTCGATCACGCGGTCCACCATTTCCGCGCTGTATCCTTCAACCGTCAGCAGGCTGCGCAGTTCATCCGCGGTGATGTTCAGCCCCGGCAGGGCGAGCGGCGTGATGGGTGTCTGCGGCAGCAAGGCCGGGTTGCTCACCGTGCCCTGCGGCGACACCAGCGGCGCCGCACCCGTCACCGGCACCGTGGGCGCCAGTTGCAGCGGCTGCGCCACCTGCGAGGCATCTGGCGCGGTGCCGACAGCCACGATGCTGCGCGCGATCTGCGACGCAGCCTCCGCCCCCGCGCTGCCCGATTCGGCCAGCGTCTGCAGGCCGGATTGCGCCGCCACGCGCGCATCGCTCACCAGCTCCTGCATCCCGCTGCGCACCGGGTCGCCGGCCACGGCGCTGCGGATCTCCTCCTGGGACATGGTGGTGGGGCCAAGACCTTCGGGGATCCGCAGCACCACGCTGGGCTGCGGCTGGCCCCACTCAAATCCAAACAGAATCCACATGGCGAATGCGAATCCCGCGATCAGCACCCCAAGGGTGAAGTTGCTCATGTTTTCCATCGCTGCGTCCTGTCCGTTCGGGCCGAAGGGCCGGGTTAGGGCGAATCATGCGTTGCCAAAGCGCCTTGGGCCCGACAATACGCTTGAATCGAACTGACCCCAAGTTTACCGTGACGCTCTGACGTTATTGGCAAAAGGAGCCCAAGCCATAGCCCGCAGACCGCATAACGCGCCCCCGACGCGCGACACCGGCCCCCGCGTGAACGAACGTATTCGCGCCCCTGAAATCCGCCTGATCGGCGCCGAAGGCGAAAACGTGGGTGTCGTCACCCCGTCGCGCGCCATGGACCTGGCCCTGGCCGCCGGGCTGGACCTTGTGGAGATTTCTCCCAACGCCACGCCGCCGGTGTGCAAGATCATGGATTTCGGCAAGTTCAAATATGAACAGCAAAAGCGGGAATCCGAGGCGCGCAAGAAGCAGAAGGTGATCGAGGTCAAGGAAGTCAAGTTCCGCCCCGGCACCGATACGCATGACTATGACGTCAAGCTGCGCAACGTGCTCAAGTTCCTTGAAAAGGGCGACAAGGTGAAGATCACCCTGCGCTTCCGGGGCCGTGAGATGGCGCACCAGAATCTGGGCCGCGAGCTGCTGCAGCGCATCGCCGAGGACGTCAAGGAGATGGGCAAGGTCGAAAACATGCCCAAGATGGAAGGCCGCCAGATGGTCATGATGATCGGCCCGCAGGCGAAGTAACCGCGCCCGCAACATCTCAGCAATCGCGCCCCACCCGGCGTGTCGAAGCGGCCCAGCGGGCCGCTTTTTCTTTTTTTTGACCAACCGCGGCCACCGCCCGGCCCACCCGTGGCCCGTCAATCCGCCTGCGCCTGTCCACGTGGATGCGGGCGGGAGGGCATTTCCTTCAGCAGGCCGCCGACCCCCATGCGCATGATGTCCCGGGCCGTGACCTCCAGCCCGCAGACGATCCGCTCCAACACCCAGTCGGCACCGTTGAGCGCGGGCGCGCGGGCGCAGCCGGGCAGCCCGATCACCGGCACATCGCCCAGCGCCCCCAGAAACAGCAGGTTGCCCGGGTCCACCGGCATCCCGAAATGCGTGACCGTGCCGCCCGCCTGCCGCAACGCCGATGGCGCGACATCGGCCGGGTCAGAGGTGGCGGAGCCAGTCAGGATCAGCACCAGATCGGCCCGCGCGGCGGCGCGTGCCACCTCCCGCGCCAAGGGGGCAACGGCATGGGGCACCAGCGCGCCCTGCCCCATCTCAACCCCCAGGCGGGACAGGCGCTGCGCGGTCACGGCCTGCCCCTTTTGGGACAGATCGGCCCCGCCGGGCACCTGGGTCTGGATCAGCACGGCGCGGCGCAGGCGGGGGCCAATCCGGTTGATCGCCCCCGCCCCAGCAGCACAGGCCGCCTGCAGCGCCACATCCGGCACGGCATAGCTGATGATCTTGACCGTGGCGCACATGGTGGCGTCCGCCACGCGCTGCAGCGGCGGCAGGGTGCACAGGGTGATCATGGGGTGGACGCTGTTCAGCGCCTCGATCCGCGCGGCATCGACATTCAAAATGCCCGCCCCCGTGGCGCGGATGTTCACCCGGCCGGTGCCAACGGGCTGCAAGGCCAGCCCTGCGTCATCGGGCGCGGGCACCACGGCCCGGGCCAGGCGCTGTGCGGCGGTATCTTCGTCCACATCGCCCTGCTGCAACTGCGCAACCGTGACCTCCGCCAGACCCGCGGCCTGGATCGCGGCGATGTCATCCGGCCCAAGGCACAGCCCCTTGCGCAGCCGCCGCCCCGGCAGCGCAACCGAATGCGCCAGGATCGCGCCCAGCGCATCATGCGGCGGAACGGGGCCGAAGATCACGCGCCGCGCCTCAGCACGCGCGTCATTTCCGCCAGGATGGACAGGGCGATTTCCGCCGGGCCAGCGGCGCCGATGTCCAGCCCCACGGGGCCGTGGATGCGCGCAATGGCGGCGGCGTCGAAGCCGGCCTCCTCCATCCGGGCCACGCGCTTGGCATGGGTGCGGGTGGAACCCAGCGCGCCGATGTAGAAACAGTCCGAGGCCAGCGCCGCGCGCAGCGCCGGGTCATCCAGCTTGGGGTCATGGGTCAGCAGCACCAGCGCGCTGCGTGCATCCAGGCCAATCCGGGCCACGGCCTCATCGGGCCAATCGTTCAGGATGCGTTCGCCGGGGAAGCGCGCGGCAGAGCCGAAGGCATCACGCGGGTCCACCAGCACCGGGTCATAGCCCGCCACCCGCGCCATGGGCAGCAGCGCCTGTGCGATATGCACCGCCCCCACCACGATCAGCCGCAGCGGCGGGTTGTGCACGGCAATGAACTGGCGGCTGTCGTCCTCAAACCCGGAGCGATCCATGCGAAACCGCTCTGCATGGCCATCGCGCGCCAGATGCCGCGCGCCGCTGTCCAGATCCACCACATAGGCCACGGCCTGCCGGTCCGCGCGGGCCTGCACCAGCGCAGCCAGCAGATCCTCTGGCAGGGCGCTGCCCACGGGTTCCACAAGGATGCGGATGGTGCCGCCACAGGCCAGGCCAACGGCGAAGGCATCGCCATCGCTGACGCCATATTCCAGCTCTCGCGCCGCGCCCGCGGCCAGGGCCTCCTGCGCCTCCAGCACCACGGCGCCTTCCACGCAGCCGCCGGATACGGAGCCTTCGATCTGGCCATCGCCTGAGATGGCCAGCTGCGCGCCCACGCGGCGCGGGGCGCTGCCCCATGTCTGGATGACCGTCGCCAGCGCCGCGCCGCGGCCGTCGCGGTGCCAGCGCAGGGCGGTTTCGGGGCAGGTGTCGAACCGGTCCATCTGGGCCTCCTCAGCCTGTGTGCAGCGCCGCCATCAGCCGCGCCTTTTCGCCGCCATCCTCCGCGCGGGCAATGGCCTGCGCAAGATCCTCCAGCGACTGGATGTTATGGCCCGCGCGGAAACTGTCCACATGGGGCAGCAGCGCGCGGATGCCCGTGGCGCGGGGGGCAAAGCCGTCCCAGCGCAGCAGCGGGTTCAGCCAGATCAGCCGCCGGGCGGAAAGATGCAGCCGCTCTGCCTCGCGCGCCAGCGCGCCGGCATCGTCACGGTCCAGCCCGTCCGTGATCAGCAGCACCACCGCCCCCTGCCCCAGCACCCGGCGGGACCAGTCCACGTTGAACCGGTGCAGGCAGGCCCCGATGCGGGTGCCGCCCTCCCAGTCCTGGGCCTGCGCGCCGGCGGCGGCCAGGGCGGCGTCCACGTCCCGGGTGCGCAGATGGCGGGTGATGTTGGTCAGCCGCGTGCCGAAGGTAAAGGCATGGACCTGCGCCCAGCCGTCCCCGCGATGGTTGGACACCGCGTGCAGGAAATGCAGCACCATGCGCGAATATTGCGACATGGAGCC
>CBFHYV010000240.1:0-4366 GCA_965660085.1 uncultured Paracoccaceae bacterium | reverse complement strand
GCTGGCGCCAAGGGCAAGGGGAAAGGTAAGGGCAAGGGAGAGGGCTACGCTGCGAAGGGCAAGGGCGCTTGCGGCAAGGGCGCTGGTGGTAAGGGCAAAGGTAAGGGCAAGGGCAGCGGCCACCCTGGCGCTGGCGCGAGCGGTCACTCCTTGTCGGCCGGCGGCAAGTCAGCGCCGCGGCCAGCAGGCGCATCTGGCTGTCGCGCTCCACCTGCGCGAAACCGTCGCGGTCAATCAAAAGGTGCTGGCTGTGGGCCTCACAGGTCAGCACCTGCCGCGCAACGTCATGGGCGCGCGCCTCCAGCGCGCTGCGGGCGCGGGCCATGCGGTGGGCCGTGTCCGCCAGGATATCGCGGCTAAGGCCAAGGTCAGCCAGCGCATCCATCGCCGCGCGCACCCGGGCGCGTTCATAGGCGGGGTCACTATTGGTGGGGTCCTCAACCCAGCGGCCCTGCAGAACCCGCAGATAGAACCGCAGATCGTCGCGCGCAACATCCAGCAGCGGGCGCACCACCTGCATCGGCCCGCGCCCGGCGGCGGCGGGCAGATCATCTGCCGTAATCTCATCAGGCCGCAGGGACGCAGGCAGGGGCGCGTCGGCCAGACGGCGCAGCGGCGCCATGGCAGACAGCCCCTCCACCCCGGAGCCGCGCCGCAGCCGCATCACGAAGGTTTCGGCAATATCGTCGCGGGTATGGGCCATCAGCACATGGTTGATCCTCCCGCGCCACCGGTCAATCAGGGACAGGCGCGCCCGGCGGGCGGCATCGGGCAGGTTGCCCTGCCCGTCCCAATGCCAACGCAGCGTGGCATGGGGCCAGCCCATCGCCGCGGCCTCCTCCGCCACCATGCGGGCCTCGGCCGCGGACTCGGGGCGCAGGCCGTGATCCACGGTGACCACCCACAGCCGGACGCCCCAATCGCGGCTCCAGTTATGGGCCAGGGTCAGCATGGCCATGCTGTCCCCTCCGCCAGAGACAGCCAGCGCGATGTCCGTGGGAAACTCCGGCCCCAGCAGCGCGCCCATGCGGGCCGCGAAATGCGCCGCCAGCCCCCCCTGGGGCGCGGCGGTCATGGGCAGGTCAGGGCCTGCGCCTCCCGCGTGGCGGCGGCGATGGCATCGGTGGCCTCAGGGTAGCGAAACGCCACCTGCCCCAGTGTCACGCAGGCCTCCGCCGGACGGCCCAGCGCGCCAAGGGCGGCGCCCAGACGCCACAGCGCCTCTGGCGCCTCGGCGTGGTCCGGGTAGCCCGAATAGGCGGACAGGAAGGCGCGGGCGGATTCGCGGATGTCCCCCTGCAGCTCCAGCGCCTGCCCCAGGCCCAGCCAGACCCGCGGCGCGAGCGGCGATCCGGGATAGGCCTGCTGAAATGCGCGGAAGCGCTGCACGGCCTCTGCGGCGCGGCCGGCCTGCAACGCGGCCTGCGCGGCCTCGAAATCCGCACGCTCCACCAGCGCCAGTTCCGGCGCGGCAGTCTCTGGTGACGCTGGGCGCGACAGCACCCCGCCGCCCAGCGGCGCGGGGGTGCCGATCTGGCCGATGTCACATCCCGGCTCAAGCTCGCACAGGCGGAACTCCAGATCGCCCAGCCGGTTGGCGCCGTCGCGGGCCATGCGGGTCAGCGCGTATTCCAGCGCCTCGGTGCGGGCGGTCAGATCCTGCAACAGCCCCTCCAGCTGGGCCAGGCGGGCGGGCACATCGGGGGAGAGGTCCGGCAAGGACACACCCGGCCCCGGACGGCGCTGCGCGGACAGGCTGGCCAGTTCGGCGGACACCGCATCCAGCGCGGCGCGAATATCGGCCAGGGTGGCAGCATCGGGCGATGGGCTGTCCTGCGCAAAAGCCGCCCCCCCGCAGCACAGCAGGGCGGTCAGCGCGGCAGCCGCCAGAACGCGCGGGCGGGCCATGGCGATCACCCCGCCGGGGCCGTCGTCAGCACGGTGACGGCGCGGCGGTTGCGGGCATAGCAGCTTTCAGTGGAACAGACGGCCACGGGACGTTCCTTGCCATAAGGCACGATCGTCAGACGAGACGCGCGCACCCCGCGCGAGACCAGATATTCCTGCACCGCGCTGGCCCGACGCGCGCTGAGCGCAAGGTTGTATTCCCGCGTGCCCTGTTCATCGGCGTGGCCTTCGATGATGGCCAGATAGCCGCCATTGGCCTGCAGCCAGCCCACCTGCCCGTCCAGGATCGCGCGGGCCTCCGCGGTGAGGGTCGATTCGTCCACCGCGAAGAAGACGCGGTTGCCCACCACCGTGCGGAAATAGGCCGGAGAGTTCGGATCTACCTGCGGGGCCTGCTCTGCCGGGGCGGCCTGTGGCGCGGGCTGGGCGGGGTCCTCGAATCCGGGAAACTGGTTGGCGCAGCCCGTCAGGGTCAGCGCAACGGCAATGGCAAGAAGGCGTGGGCTCAGGCGCATGGGGGCTCCGGGGTGATCGCAAACAGGTTGGGTCAGCCCTAACACGGCCAGCGCAGCGGGGGAACGGTGCAAAACCTGACCCCACAGCCCATGCGCGGGCCGCCGCGCAGCGCCGCGGCCGTTATTGCAGCGGGCCCCAGTTGGGGTCGGATGCCCCATCGGGCAGCCGCAACCGCCGCAGGTTCCGCCCCGAGACATCGACCGTGTAGATTGCCGCCTGCCCGTCTTCGCCCTGGGTTTCACGGGTGAACATCAGCACCCGCCCGTTTGGCGCCCATGTCGGCCCCTCATCAAGGAAAGAGGCTGTCAGAAGGCGCTCCTCGCTGCCATCGGTGCGCATGACACCGATGTGGAAGCGGCCCCGGTTCTGCTTGGTAAAGGCAATCATGTCCCCGCGCGGCGACCAGACCGGCGTGCCGTAGCGCCCCTCGCCAAAGCTGATGCGGGTGGCCGGCCCGCCGTTGGCCGACATCACATACAACTGCTGAGAGCCGGAGCGGTCGCTTTCAAACACGATCTGCTGCCCATCGGGGGAAAAGCTGGGCGCGGTTTCGATCGCGGGCGTGTTGGTCAACCGGACAGTGCGCCGGCTGGACAGCTCCATGGAGAAAATGTCGGTGTTGGACCCCGTGGTGACTGAATAGATCACCCGCGTGCCATCGGGCGAAAACCGCGGCGCGAAGCTGATGATGCCATCCGTGGCCGGCAGCGGGCGGCTGCGCACGCTTTGCAGATCCAGCAGGTAGATCCCCGGCAGGCCGGTGGCATAGCTGGTATACAGCACCTGCCGCCCATCGGGCGAAAAGCGCGGCGCCAGCACAAGCGCGCTGGAGTCGGTCAGGTATTGCAGGTTCGCGCCATCGTAATCCATGATCGCCAGCCGCTTGCGGCGCAGGTTCTTTGGCCCGGTTTCGGACACGAAGACCACGCGGCTGTCGAAATAGGGGGTTTCGCCGGTGATGCGGGCATAGACGGCATCGGCCACCTTATGCGCCATGCGCCGCCAGCCATCGCGCGGGCCGGTGAATTGAAAGCCCTTGCCCAGCTCCGCCCCGGCAAAGCTGTCATGGACGCGGAATTTCACCGTGACCTGCCCGCCAGAAACCGCCACCGCGCCGGACACCAGCACCTGCGCGTTGATCGCCCGCCAATCGGCATATTGCACCGGGCTTTCAAAATTGGTGATCCGGCCGATATGGGCGGCCTTGGGGACTTCCCGGAACAGGCCCGTGCCGGTCAGGTCCGCGGCAATCACCTGCGCCACCTCCGCGGCCAGGGTGCCGGTGCCCGCCCCTTCGGACACGAAATCCGGCACGGCAACGGAGACAGGCTCCACCACGCCCTCGGTGATCTGGATGCGCAGCGGGCCGGACTGGGCCAGCGCGGGCGGGCTGCCCGCCAATCCGGCGACGCACAACGCCAGCACAGCCGCAACAGCCCAGACCACGCCGCCCTTCTGGCGCCACATGCACAACCGATCAGATCTCATCGCGTCCTCATGTCATTTGGATCGAATTCCATTTCGATCTCTTTCCACAGCTCGTATTTCTCCGGCGGCAGGTCATAGCCATCGCCCTGGCAGCGCAGCACAGCCCGGCGGGCGGCATTGTATGCTGCGCTGGCAGCGGTGCCACTGCCGCCCTGCGCCGAGATCATGTATATCGAACCGGGGGTGACGCGGCCATCGGGCTGCATAGACATGCCCAGCGTGACCCGCACGCGCGCGGCCTCTGACCCGACATCCACCACCCAGCAATTCTGCACCGCCACACGCAGCGCGGCGATCTCGCCCGCGGAGAGCGGCGGGCCGGCGGGCTGCGGGCTGGGCGCGGCCTCCTCAAACCGGGGCGCGGAGTCTGACAGCGCCTCCGCCAGGGCCATGTCCACCACGCTGCGCACGGGCGGATCGGCCGCCGGGCTGGGGGTGTTTTCATTCGTCAGGG
>CBFHYV010000239.1:0-4457 GCA_965660085.1 uncultured Paracoccaceae bacterium | reverse complement strand
AGGTGGCGGTGATGTCCGTGGTGGCCATGGCCCCCATGATCAGCCGCACCCCGGTGCCGGAATTGCCGCAATCGATCACCTGCTCAGGCTCGGCAAAGCCGCCCACGCCCACGCCGTGGATGGACCATTGCCCCGGACCGTGGCGAGTGACTTCCGCGCCAAAGGCCTGCATGGCTTTGGCGGTGTCCAGCACGTCCTGGCCTTCCAGCAGGCCGGTGACGGTGGTTTCCCCCACGGCCAGCGCCCCAAGGATCAACGAGCGGTGGGAGATGGACTTGTCACCGGGCACCACGGCCTGCCCCGTCAGCGGGCCGGAGCGGTGAGAGGTCATGGGCACGGGCACACCATGGGACGACATGGGCAAACTCTCCTGAGGCGATGCGCCGCCAGATCGCAGGCGGGCTGTTTTTGCGCCTGATAGCAGGCCCCGCGGGGCGGGTCCATCACCAGCCGCGCCGCCAGATGCGCCATCGGCCACGCCAGATCTGCCGCGCGGTCAGACCCGGTGAAAGGTCAGGTAATGCGGGTGGCGCCCTTCGCGCAGGGCCTTTTGTTCATATCGGGTGGAGATCCAGTCATCCCAGGGCTGGCGCCAGTCCTGCGGGCCTTCGGCGGCCCAGGCGAAGCCCGCGCGCGGCACCTCCAGCAGGGTCTGGCGGACGTAATCGGGGATGTCCGTGGCCACGCGCAGCTCTGCCCCCGGTGCCATCACGTGATGCAGCGGCCGCAGATGCTCCTGCGTCACGAAGCGGCGGCGGTGGTGGCGTTTCTTCGGCCAGGGATCAGGATATAGCAGGAACGCCCGCGCGACGCTTTGCGCGGGCAGCACATCAAACAGGTCGCGCACATCGCCGGGATGGACGCGCAGGTTCGTGACCCCCGCGCCGCGGATCTTGCCCAGCAGCATGGCAACGCCGTTGATGAACGGCTCACACCCGATCAAGCCCACCTCCGGGTAGGTTTGGGCCTGATGGACCAGATGCTCGCCCGCGCCAAAGCCGATCTCCAGCCACAGGGGCCGGTCCCCGAACAGCGCGGCGGGGTCCAGCGGGGCGCGGTCCGGGTTTTCCTCCCAGCTGACGGCACCGGGCGACAGGGGCGCGAGGTCTTCGGCCAGGTAGGTCTGCTGATTGGGGCGCAGGGTCTTGCCCTTGAACCGGCCATAGAAATTGCGCCACGGGGCGCCGGAGGGATGCTGTTTGTCGCTCATGCGGGGCGTTTAGCCAAGCCTGCGCGGCTGTGCAACGCCGGGCACGGGCCACGTCACACCCCGCGCGGCGATGGACGCGGGCGCGCGCATGGCCGCGCGCACCCTGCCTTTTGGTTACAGACGCTCGTCCAGGAACTCCAGCAGGCCTTCCCATGCGCCTTCATCGGCGGCCTGCAGATAATCGCGCGAGCCATAGACTGTGAAGCTGTGGCGCGCGCCGCCGAAGATTTCCGCACCATGGGGCACGCCGGCGGCCTGCAGTTCATCCATCAGCGCGGCGACATCGGCCATGCCGGACACCGGGTCAGCGGAGCCGTGAAACAGCATCACCGGCGCGGAGGTCATGGAATAATCCTGCCCCTCCGGCGTGCCCAGCCCGCCGTGGAAGCTGACGAACCCTTCCAGATCCGCGCCGGCCCGCGCGGCCTCCAGCGTTGCGGCACCGCCGAAGCAATAGCCCATCATGACCATATCCGCGGTGGCACCGGGGATGGTTGCAGCGGCCTCGATGGAGCCCATGAGCCGGGCGCGGAAGGCCGCGCGGTCTGCATAGAGCGCGCCGGACAGGCGGCGGTTGTCATCGATGGACTGGGGGTTTTCATCCTTGCCATACACATCCACGGCAAAGGCGGTATAGCCCAGCGCGGCCAGCATTTCGGCGCGGCGCTCTTCATATTCGGTCATCCCGTCCCAATCATGCACGATCAGCACGGTGCCCTTGGGGGTGATGTCGGTGTTGGTGGCCACATAGCCCTCAAACTCCATGCCATCGACGGTGTAGGTGACATAGCTGCCCTCGATACCCGCTGCGGCGGCGGTGCCCAGCAGGGCGGTCAGGGCGGTGGTGGCGAGAATACGGTTCATTGCGGGTCCTCCTGTTGACCAGACGCCCCGGCGCGGCCGGTGACGTTGGGCGAAAGGATAGCGCGCCGCGTCAAAAAGCCCCCCCGCACCCCGCACAGGCCCTGTGCGCCAGCCCTCCCCCCCACAACGCAAAACCGCCCCGGCCAGGGGCCGGGGCGGATGCCGTCAGATCATGGGGCGCCTGCGCGCCGGGGCTTACAGGGCCTTCTTCAGCGCCTCGACCAGGTCGACGCGCTCCCAGCTGAAGCCGCCATCGGCATCGGGCTCACGGCCGAAATGGCCATAGGCCGCCGTGCGCTGATAGATGGGCTTGTTCAGGTCCAGATGCGTGCGGATGCCGCGCGGGGTCAGGTCCATGACCTGCGGGATCGCGGCCTCGATCGCGGCGCTGTCCACCTCACCCGTGCCGTGGGTGTCGACATAGATCGACAGCGGCTTGGCCACGCCAATGGCGTAGGACAGCTGCACCGTGCAGCGTTCCGCCGCGCCGGAGGCCACGATGTTTTTGGCAAGGTAGCGCGCCGCATAAGCCGCGGAGCGGTCAACCTTGGTCGGGTCCTTGCCGGAGAACGCGCCGCCGCCATGAGGGGCCGCGCCGCCATAGGTGTCCACGATGATCTTGCGGCCCGTCAGGCCCGCGTCCCCGTCCGGGCCGCCGATCACGAAGGTGCCGGTGGGGTTGACCCACCATTCGGTCTCCTCGGTGATCCAGCCGGCGGGCAGAACCTCACGGATGTAGGGCTCCACGATGGCGCGGATGTCATCGCTCTTCTGATCTTCGCTGGCGTGCTGGGTGGACAGCACGATGGAGGTCACGCCGACCGGCTTGCCATCCTCATAGCGCACAGACAGCTGCGATTTGGCGTCCGGGCGCAGCGCCGGTTCCTGACCGGACTTGCGCACCTCTGCCAGGCGGCGCAGGATGGCGTGGGAATACTGGATCGGCGCCGGCATCAGCGCCTCGGTCTCATTGGTGGCGAAACCGAACATGATGCCCTGGTCGCCCGCGCCTTCATCGCCGCGTTCGCCGGTGACACCCTGTGCGATATGGGCGGACTGCTCATGCAGGAAGTTCAACACATGGCAGGTGTTCCAATGGAACTTTTCCTGCTCATACCCGATGTCCTTGATACAGTCGCGGGCGATTTCGCCGATGCGGCCCATGTAGTTCTTGAGCTTGTCCTGATCAGACAGGCCGACCTCGCCGCCGATGACAACCATGCCGGTGGTGGCAAAGGTTTCGCAGGCAACGCGGGCTTCGGGCTCTTCGGAAAGGAAAGCGTCGAGGACGGCATCCGAGATACGGTCACAGACCTTGTCGGGATGCCCCTCGGACACGGATTCCGAGGTAAAGATGTAGTTCTGACGAGACATGCTAGTGCTCCGATGAAATGTTACGCCGTCACGTCAGGAAGCCGTTGTGACGGGTGTGTGCCGACCACACCCGGTGGCGGTAGGCGCACAAGGCAGCCGCGTCAATCCACAACATGGCGCCGGCGGCGCAAAACCCACAGCCACAGTGCCGCAAGCGCCACGGCAAAGGGCCATTCGCCCAGCCGCGCATAAAGCGTGGGCGGTGCCGGGCGCGGCAGGGCCGCATCCAGATGCCCGTGCCGGCCCAGCCCCATCTGCGCCACCACCCGCCCGGCCGGGTCGATCACGGCGGACACGCCGGTATTGGCAGCGCGGATCATGGGCAGCCCGGTTTCAATGGCCCGCAGCCGGGCCTGCGCCAGATGCTGATACGGGCCGGACCACTGGCCGAACCACGCGTCATTGGTCAGCTGCACCAGTGCCGCAGGCCGCGGGCCGCGCAGGCGCGCGTGGCGGGGAAAGACGGCCTCGTAACAGATCAGCGGCAGCACATTGCCCAGCGGCGTGGGCAGAACCGCCGGGCCGGGGCCGGGCGCATAGCCGCCCTCCGCCCGCGCGGCCAGCGCTGCAATGCCCAGCCGAGCAAACAGCCCCGGCAGCGGCATGTATTCCCCGAAGGGCACCAGGTGGTGCTTGTCATAGAGCGCGCTGACCTGCCCCCCGGGGCCGTCGGTGATGGCGGAGTTGTAAAAGCGTCCGCCAGCCAGCCGCTGCACGCCCATCAGGACGGGCGCGCCTGCCGCAAGTCCGGCGGCCTCCGCCAGCACGGGCCCGGCATCGCGCAGCAACATGGGCAGCGCCGTTTCCGGCCACAGGATCAGCGCAGGCGGCGTGCCCTCCGCCGGCGCGGCAGTGCCCTGCATCAGCCTGTCCAGAAACAGGCCCATATAGGCCGGGTCCCATTTCAGATGCTGCGCGGCGTTGGGCTGCACAATGCGCACCACCTGCGGACCGGGCGGCGCGGGGTCCGGGCGCAGGGCCAGCCCCGCGGCCCAAAGCAACGCAAACC
>CBFHYV010000238.1:0-4459 GCA_965660085.1 uncultured Paracoccaceae bacterium | reverse complement strand
CAGCCGCGCACTGGCGCTGCGGCCCCGGTGGCGGGCCATGCGGCGGCGGATGGCGCGGTCCACTGTCACCGTCACCACCCTGCGTCTGTCCTTGCGGCTCATGCCTCACCTCCGGCGCGCGCTGTTGTGATCCCTCGGGCATCGCCCCACCGGGGTGCCCGTGCGGGGCGGGGCTGTCAACGCCCGGGGCCTGCGCGGGGCCGGTCATTCGCGGCCTTGGCTCACGATAAGGGGCTTGTGGCCGTGATCCGGCTTGGCTAGGCATCCGGCCATGAAAATCGTGCGGGATTATCAGTTCGTCTCACCCGAAGACCGTGGCGCGACAGCGGCAATCGGTAATTTCGATGGCGTGCATCTGGGCCATCAGGCGGTGATCGACCAGGCGCAGGCCGCCTGCCCGGACGCGCCGCTGGCGGTGCTGACCTTTGATCCGCATCCGCGCAGCTATTTCCGCCCCGATGCCGCGCCCTTCCGCCTGACCGGGCCGCAGGCCCGCGCACATCGGCTGACCAAGCTGGGCGTGGACCTTCTGTTCGAGCTTCAGTTCAACGCCGCCCTGGCGCAGCTGACCCCGCAGGATTTCGCCACCCGCGTGATCCACGAAGGGCTGGGCCTGCGCCATGTGGTCGTGGGGCAGGATTTCCGCTTTGGCGCTGGGCGCGCGGGCGACACCGCCGATCTGGCGCGTTTTGGCGCGCAGCTGGGTTTTGGCGTCAGCATCGCGGAGCTGGTCGCGGGGCCGGGCGGGCGCGTGTCCTCCACCAGCATCCGCACCGCCCTGACCGAGGGCCGCCCCCGCGACGCCGCCGCCATGCTGGGCCATTGGCACCGCATCGAAGGCCCGGTGATCAGCGGTGAACAGCGCGGCCGTGAACTGGGCTATCCCACCGCCAACATGTCCATCACCGGGCTGCACCCGCCGCGCTTTGGCGTCTATGCCGTGCTGGTGGATGTGCAGGACGGGCCGCACAAGGGCAGCTATCAGGGCGCGGCCTCGTTGGGGCTGCGGCCCATGTTCAACGGGCAGGAGCCGAACCTGGAAACCTTCCTGTTCGATTTCTCCGGCGATCTTTATGGCGCGACGCTGTCTGTGGCCCTGGTGGAATTCCTGCGCCCGGAGGCCACGTTTGACGGGCTGGACGCGCTGATCGCCCAGATGGATGCCGATTGCCAGCGCGCCCGCGCCATCCTGGCGCAAACATGACCGATGACCCCATCCGCCGCGCCGGGCTGACGCCCCGTTTCTGGGAACGCAAGCGCCTGACCCAGATGAGCCCCGAGGAATGGGAAGCGCTCTGCGATGGCTGCGGCCAATGCTGCTTGAACAAGCTGGAGGATGAGGACACGGGCGAGGTCGCCCTGACCCGCGTGGCCTGCCGCCTGTTCGACGACAGCACCTGCCGCTGCGCGCAATATGACATCCGCCACCAGTTCGTGCCCGAATGCATCGTGCTCAGCCCCGAGACCATCAGCCAGCACGCCTATTGGCTGCCCCGCAGCTGCGCCTATCGCCGCCTGTGGCGCGGCGAATCGCTGCCTGACTGGCATCCGCTGCTGACCGGGTCGCCGGAGAGCGTGTTTCTGGCGGGGGTGAGCATGCGCCACCGCACCGTCCCGGAATACGAGGTGGATGAAGACGACTGGGAAGACCACATCATCGATCCCCCGCAATAGGAAAGGCCGCCGCCATGTTCTTTGCCTCTGACAATTCCGGCCCCGTGCCCCAGGCCGTTCTGGACAGCCTGGCCGAGGCCAACAGCGGATACACCCACGGCTATGGCGCGGACCCCTGGACAGCCGAGGTCACAGACCGCATCCGCACCCTGTTCGAGGCCCCGCAGGCCGAGGTCTTTCTGGTGACCACGGGCACAGCGGCCAATTCGCTGGCGCTGGCTGCGCTCTGCCCGCCCTGGCACACTGTGTTCTGCTCACCCGTGGCGCATATCCATGAGGATGAATGCAACGCGCCGGAATTCTACACCGGCGGGGCAAAGCTGACGCTGGTGCCGGGCAGTGACATGATGACCCCCGACGCCCTGCGCAGCGCGATCGAGGCCGAGGAGGTCCGCGGCGTGCATGGCCCGGCGCGTGGCCCTGTCTCCATCACCCAGGTGACGGAACGCGGCAATGTCCACAGCCTGGACCAGATCCGCGCGCTGACCGCCGTGGCGCGGGACTATGGCCTGCCCGTGCATATGGATGGCGCGCGCTTTGCCAATGCGCTGGTGGCCCTTGGCTGCACCGCCGCAGAGATGACATGGAAGGCCGGCGTGGATGTGCTGAGCTTTGGCGGCACCAAGAACGGGCTTATGGGGGTGGAAGCGGTGGTGTTCTTCAACCCCGATCAGGCCGCCAGCTTTGCCCACCGGCGCAAGCGCGGCGGGCACCTGATGTCCAAGAACCGCTATCTGGCGGCGCAGATGCTGGGTGTGCTGCGCGATGATCTGTGGCTGGACATGGCGCGCAGCGCCAATGCCGCCTGTGCCCGGCTGGCCGCAGGGCTTGCCCGCCACCCGGAGGTGACGCTGCTGAACGATCCGCGCGCCAACATGATCTTCGCCAACCTGCCGCGCGCCTGGCATCAGCGCGCCATGGCGGCGGGCGCGCAATACTACATCTGGACAGGGGATCTGGAAAACGGCCCCGCGGATGAGCCGATCATGGGCCGTTTCGTGGCCGATTGGCACCAGACGGATGAAACGGTGGATGCGCTTCTGGCCGCGCTGACGGGCTGACCCGCGCGGCATCCGGGCGGGCCGTGCCGGCCCGGATGCCGTGTGATCCAGGACGGATCAGTAGGCGAAAGCCTCATAGACCTTGCTGAGATCCCCGGCCCATTCGCCGTGATACAGATCCAGCAGTTCATCGGCCGGGGTCTGGCCTGTCTCCACGCTTTCCTTCAGCGCGTTCAGGAAATGGGTCTCATCGGGCACAAGGCCGCCGCTGCCGGGGCGCGCGCGCGCCTTCAGCCCGGCCTCGGCGATCTGCACCACCTCACGGGCGAGGTCATGCATGTCGATCCCGTCAACCCTGGCCTGCAACCCATCGACCGATGCGGCAATGCGCAGCGCCTCGCGCTGCTCCGCGCTCCAGCCCTTGGCCAGATCCCAGGCCGCATCCAGTGCGGATTGGTCATAGGTCAGCCCCACCCACAGGGCGGGCAGCGCGCACAGCCGCCGCCACGGCCCGCCATCGGCGCCGCGCATTTCGATGAATTTCTTCATCCGCGCCTCGGGGAAGATCGTGGTCAGGTGATCGGCCCAATCGGACAGGGTCGGCGTTTCGCCCGGCAGGGCGGGCAGGCGGCCATCCATGAAGTCACGGAAGGACTGGCCCAGCGCATCGATATACCGCCCGTCGCGGTAGACGAAATACATGGGCACATCCAGCGCGTAATCCACCCAGGCGTCAAAGCCGAAGCCCTGTTCAAACACGAAAGGCAAGGTGCCAGTGCGCGCCGGATCCAGATCCCGCCACACGCGCGAGCGCCAGGATTTGTGGCCGTTGGGCTTGCCCTCAAAGAACGGGGAATTGGCAAACAGCGCCGTGGCCACGGGCTGCAACGCCAGCGCCACGCGCATCTTCTGCACCATGTCGGCCTCAGTGGCGAAATCCAGGTTCACCTGAACGGTGCAGGTGCGATACATCATGGATTTGCCCATGGTGCCGACCTTGTCCATGTAGTCGGTCATCAGGCGATAGCGCCCCTTGGGCATCATCGGCATCTCTTCATGCTGCCAGACGGGCGCCGCGCCCAGGCCCAGGAAGCCAACGTTCAGCGCATCGGCAATGTCCTTCACATCCGCCAGATGCGCGTTCACCTCATCACAGGTCTGGTGAATGGTCTCCAGCGGCGCGCCCGACAGCTCCAGCTGCCCGCCCGGTTCCAGGCTGACATTCGCGCCATCCTTTTCCAGGCCAATCAGCTGCCCGGCCTCCAGAACCGGCGCCCAGCCGTGGCGGTCGCGCAGGCCTTCCAGCACCGCCCGGATGGAGCTTGGGCCGTCATAGGGCAGCGGCTTCAGCGTCTCTCGGCAATAGCCGAATTTCTCATGCTCGGTTCCGATCCGCCACGCATCCTTCGGCTTGCACCCGGATTCGAGGTATTCGGCCAGTTGTTCGCGGCGTTCGATCGGTCCGCCGCCGGACTGGGGGATGGACATGCTGCAGGCTCCCGTCCTTGATGCCTTGGCTTGGGTGACAACCTGTGGGCGCAAACGTCGCAGGTGTCAATGCACCCGCGCGGCAACCGCAGGATCCGGGCCGCGCTGCCACAGCAGCATCCGGCCCTGCGGCGGCCTGCGCGTGGCCGCGATCAGCCGCGCCAGGCTCAGCCCCGGCAGGCTGCCCAGCAGATCCATCAGCGCATCCGCGCCTTCGGCATCCAGCGGAATGACCAGCGCAGGCTCCGCCGGCTGGTCCAGCACCCAGGCCAGCCCGCCCCCAGGCGCGCGGATCA
>CBFHYV010000237.1:0-4495 GCA_965660085.1 uncultured Paracoccaceae bacterium | reverse complement strand
TGGGTCGCGGCGGGTGCGCTGGCGCTTGCCGGGGCGGGGTTGCTGGTGGCGGCGGCCCTGCGCGGCCGGGCCGAGGCGCAGCCCGCGGAAGCATTCGACCTGCAGGTCTATCGCGACCAGTTGCAAGAGGTGGAACGTGACGCCGCGCGGGGCACCATCGCGCCGGAGGATGCCGAACGCCTGCGCGCCGAAGTCTCGCGCCGTATCCTGGCCGCGGATGCCAAGCTGCAGGCCGCCCGTGCCGGCGGAGGGACACGCCAGGCGGGCGTGATGGTGCTGGCCGCCGTCATGGGCGTGGCGGTGATCGTCGGGGCCTTTGCGCTCTATCTCCGGCTCGGCGCGCCGGGCTACGGCGATCTGCCGCGCGCCGCGCGCATCGCCCAAGCCGCCGAGGCGCGTGAAAACCGCCCCTCGCAGGAAACGGCAGAGGCGCAGATGCCCGCCAGCATCACCCCCGCCGTGCCGGATGACTATGCCCGCCTGATGGAACAGCTGCGCGCCGCCGTGGCCAACCGCCCCGATGACCTGCGCGGCCTGGCCCTGCTGGCCCAGAACGAGGCCAACCTTGGCAATTTCAGCGCCGCCCACCAGGTGCAGGAACGGCTTGTTGCCGCCAAAGGGGACGCCGCAACCGCGCAGGACCTGGCCGATTGGGCGGACATGCTGATCCTTGCGGCGGGGGGCTATGTCTCACCCAAGGCCGAAACCGTGCTGACCGCCGCCCTGGAGAAGGACCGGGACAACGGGGTGGCGCTGTATTACGCCGGGCTTCTGGAGGCCCAGACAGGCCGGCCTGACCGGGCCTTCCGCGTCTGGAACTTCCTGCTGAACCGCGGGCCTGCGGATGCCCCCTGGATTCAGCCCATCCGCCTGCAGATCGAGGAAATGGCGATGCTGGCGGGCGAGACCCGCTTTACCCTGCCCCCCGCCGCTGCCGCCCCCATCATCCCCGGCCCCACCGCCGAGGACATGCAGAACGCCGCCGAGATGAGCGAGGACGACCGTCAGGAGATGATCCGCGGCATGGTCCAGCGCCTGTCAGACCGTCTGGCCACCGAAGGCGGCGGCCCGCAGGACTGGGCGCGGCTGATCGGCGCGCTGGGTGTGCTGGGCGATACCGACCAGGCCCGCGCCATCTGGAACGAGGCGCAGTCGATCTTCGCCGCCGATGCCGCGGCGATGGACAGCCTGCGCGCGGCGGCGCGCAACGCCGGCGTGTTGCAGTGAGCGTGCATGACGACTTCGCCGATTTCGCCGCCAGCCTGCCCCGCACGGGCGGGCTGATGGGGCTGGACCTGGGCGAAAAGACCATCGGCGTCGCTGTCTCGGACGGGTTGCGCAGCGTCGCCTCCGGGCTGGAAACGGTGCGGCGGCGCAAGTTCACGCTGGACGCCCAGCGCCTGCAAGAGCTGCTGGCGGCGCGCGCGCTCTGCGGTGTGATCCTGGGCCTGCCGCGCAACATGGACGGCAGCGAGGGGCCGCGCTGTCAGTCCACCCGCGCGTTTGCGCGCAACCTGTCGGGGCTGTGGTCCGGGCCGATCGGCTTTTGGGATGAGCGTTTGTCCACTGTCGCGGCGGAACGCGCCCTGCTGGAGGCGGATACGACCCGAAAACGTCGCGCAGAGGTGATCGACCACGTCGCGGCGAGCTATATCCTGCAAGGGGCGCTGGACCGGTTGCACCATATGGACACCGACTGACCGCGCAACCACAAGACCATCAGGGCCGCACAGGCAGCCCCGCACCAGCAAAACAGGGACCACAGGCGTGAGCGACACCATCTGGAAACGAGACGAGATTGACTCGCCCTGCACCAAGGTCTGCGTGATCCACCCGGCCGCGCGGCTGTGCACCGGATGCCTGCGCAGCATCGATGAGATCACCCAGTGGTCCCGCATGACGCCAGAGGCCCGCCGCAGCGTGATGCAGCAGTTGCCCGAACGCCGCCCCCTGCTGGCGCAGCGGCGTGGTGGACGGGCGGCACGGATGGCCCAAAAGGACGGCTGACCCCTTCGCCGCTTGACAGCCGGTGCCCGGCGGCGGACAGGTAGGGGATGTCAAGAAATGACACATCTCCGCACCGCCTGCTGTTGTTGGAAGACAACGCATTGATCGGTATGTTCATGGCCACGGCTCTGCGGGGCGCGGGGTATGACGTGTCCGGCCCGCATGTGCATCTGGACCGCGCCCAGGCGGCATTTGCGGCGCAGCGGTGCGATATTGCCGTGCTGGACATCAACATCCACGGCGACACGTCGCTGGGGCTGGCCCAACATCTGCTGGATCAGGACTGTCCGGTCATCTTCGTGTCCGGCTATGACGACGCGGCCTATCCCACGCCCGCAGGGGCCAAACGCCTGACAAAGCCAGTGGACATGCCCCAGCTTCTGGCGATGATCGCGGACACGCTGGCCGCGCGCTAGCCGTCCCGCGCGGATTTGGGCAGCTGTGGCCATACGCCGGCCGCCGCGCCCCCGTCCGGCGCATCGATCCCCAGCGCGGCGATCAGCGCGTTTTCCAACCGCGGCGGCGCGCTGGATTTGGGCACGCAGGCCACGCCCAGCTCCCTGGCAATCTCCATCACATCGTCGGTGTTGTGGCTGTAGATGACCACTGGCGGCGCGGGTTCCGTGCTGAGGATTTCCATCACCAGTTCAATGCCGGATGGGGTGCCCGGCAGATGCAGATCGCTCAGCACAAGGTCGAAGGGTTCCGCCAACAACATGGCCAGGCCCACGGCGCCCGTGGGGGCAATGCTGCAATCGGCCCCGCAACCGCGCAGCCCATCCTCGACCAGCCGTGCCCAAACTGGGTCATCCTCGATATGCAGCAGACGCCGGCCCGCAAGGGGATGCGGCTCCGTGCCTTTCAGGCGCGGGCCATCCGTTTGCGCGGGCAGGGTCAGGGCCAGCTCACCGCCCTGCGCCCAGTTGCCCAGGCGAAGCGTGCCGCCGCTGTCCTGCGCCAGCACATGTGCGGCATACAGGTCCACGGTGTCTTCGGCGGCATAGGTGGAAAAGATATGCGGCGCGCCCAGTGCCTCCGCCTCGGGCGAGAAGCCCTGACCCACATAACGGATCACGATCCGCCATGCCGGATGGCGCAGCAAGGCTTGCGCAGGCTCCACCGTCAGGGTCAGGGCCGTGGCGTGGTCGGCAGGCCGGTGGTGACGCGCGGCCTCCATCACCAGGTTGACCAGCGCGCGGTCCAGCCGTGCGGGCGGGGCCAGAACGGCGGCACCGTCAGGCGCGGGCATCATGTCCAGAACCACGCCGGGCGCCATGACGCTCCGCGCCGCATCGCGCAACACCGAAAGGGCCCCGCGCAGGTCAACAGGCTCGGTCGCGCTGCGGGCGCTGCGGATCAGGCCCTGCAGATTGTCCACCTGCCCATCGGCGCGGCGCAGCGCATTGCGCCCGGCCTCTACCGCCGTGTGCCCGCGCCCCGGCTCCACCCGCCGGGCCAGCGCATCGATCACAAGGCGCAAGGTGCCGATGGTGTTGCGGAAATCATGGCTGATCGCCCCCACAAGCTGCCCGATGGTGTCCAGCGGCCGGGAGTTGCGGCGCATCAGGCTGGACAGATAGAGCGTGGTGACATCGCGCAGCTCGATCAGCATGGTCTGGGGCGCCGAGGGCAGCGGCTGGTGTTGGGCGCTGACCACCAGCCACCGGGTGTGGTGGCGGGAATGGTCGCGCAAGGCCAGATGCACCCCCTGACACGCGCGCCCCCGCAGTGCCCGCGACAGTGCCACCGCCCCGGGCTGATCCTGCAACAGGGCGCCAAGGTCCCGGCCCAGCTCAGACAAGGGGCGATCCGGCGGCTGGAACAGCATGTCCCGCGCGGCGTCATTGACAAAGGCCGGGGCCTGCCCCGGTTCACCCAGGATCAAGCCAGTGGAAATGCCCCGGGCAATCCCTGCAACCAGGTCCTGCTCGCGCGCGCGGCTGCGATCTTGGCGTTCCAGCGCACGCAAGCGCAGGGACACCCTGACCGTCAGCGTCAGCACGGCCACCAACACCACAAGCATCGCCCCAAGGCCCAGCCGCGCGCCGGGGGCCAAAACGCCCAGGCGCGACAGTTCGCTGCGCTGGGTCGAAATCGCCTCCTGCATCACCTGCAGCAGCCCGCGGACCGCGGGGTCATCTGGCACGCGCACCTGCGGGTCAAGTTCCAGCGGGCTTTGCCCGGCAGGCGCAGAGGCAGCCAGTTCGACCCCTTCGGCATAGCTGGCCAGGACCCCGCGCACGGCGTTCAGGCTGTCCGCCTCTTGCGGCAAAAGAACCTCTACCTGGTCCAGCAGCGCAAGTGCCGCGTCCAGATCGGCCCGCGCCGCCGCCAGGTAGGTGCCCCGCTCCGCCGGGCGCAGAACCGCGTTCTTGAAATCATGGATGAAGCCGCCATAGCCCAGATGCCTCTGCACGCCCTCCATCACCACTGACAGTTCCAGAACGGCCCGGGTCTGGCGTGCGCGGTTCTGCGCCTGCTGGATGGC
>CBFHYV010000236.1:0-4504 GCA_965660085.1 uncultured Paracoccaceae bacterium | reverse complement strand
CAATTACATGGTGCCGGTGGTGTCCGTGCTGCTGGGCGCGATTGTCCTGGCAGAGCCGCTGAGCGCGCGGTTGATCGGGGCGCTGGGGCTGATCCTGCTGGGCGTCGCGGTGGGCCAATGGGCGGCGTTGCGCGCGCTGTTCGGGCGCCGCGCGCAGGCATCCGTGCCGGGGGGTGGCGTGCAGGGCCGCTAGGCCTCGGGGGAATGCTGGGCTTGGCCAACGGTGGCCAGCCACAGATCCAGCGCCTGCCGTGTCTGGGCCACATCATGCACCCGCAGGATCTGCACGCCCTGCGCCGCCGCGGCCACAGCCACACCGACAGAGCCGTGGATGCGCTGATCCGCGGCGTCCACGCCGGACAGGCTGCCAATGAACCGCTTGCGCGACGCGCCCAGCAGGATCACGCAGCCCAGGCTGTGAAACAGCGAAATCCGCTGCAACAGCGCAAGGTTGTGGTCCAGCGTCTTGCCGAACCCGATGCCCGGATCGACGATCACATGGGACCGGGGCAGGCCCATCTGCTCCAGATGTTCGACCTGCGTGGCAAGCATGTCATAGACATCCAGCAGAACGTCCTCATATTCGGGCTGCTGCTGCATCACATCCGGCGTGCCCTGCGCATGCATCACGCAGACAGGCACCTGCCGCTGGACACACAGCGCGGCCAGCCCGGCATCATAGGTCAGGCCGGACACATCATTGACCACCGCCGCGCCCGCATCCAAGGCGGCCGCCGCCACGGGGGCCTTGCGGGTGTCAATGGAGATCGGCGCCGAGATCTGGCGAGACAGCGCAGTGATCACAGGCTCGGTCCGGGCAACCTCTGCCTCCATCGGGACGGTCAACGCGCCGGGGCGCGTGGATTCGCCGCCGATGTCGATCAGCGCGGCGCCCTGGCTGGCCATCGTCCGGCCATGCAGCACGGCCATGGCCGGCACATCATGGCGCCCCCCGTCCGAAAAGCTGTCCGGCGTGACATTCAAGATCCCCATCAGCGCTGGGCGGGACATATCGACCCCGGCAATGGCCGGACGCGGCGCGCTGATCCGCGCGACTACGTCGGCCGGCGCCTCCTCCAGCGGGCAGATACGGGGCGCGGCCTGCCGCGACAGGACCTCGACAAACCGAAACCAGCCCGCCCCGCCTGCCACTGGCAAGGCCCCCTGCGGGCGGGCGGGATCAAAGCTGACGAGGGGGCGAACATAAGTAAACATTCGTGAGATATTCCTGGCCTATCCCACTATACATAAAGGCTTTTTCACCGGCTGAAAGCCCATGACACAAAATTGCGTGAGGGCTGCAAAACCTTGTCAGAGGTCGCGCAGACCCCGCGCCTCTATGTGCCGGGCGAACCATCCGGCAAGGCCGCGGGCATCCGCACAGTTCAGCGGCGGGGTATCCGTGGCGTCCAGCGTGATCTTGGACGGCGCCCAGACGCTGATCTGGTCATGTTTCATGGCCCAGTCCAGCTCTGTCCGGCTGGCGACAACCACACAGCGCGGGTCCAGCCCGGCCAGCACCCAAGCCTGTTGTTCGATCGCCAGCAGGTCAATGCGCCGCTGCGCCAGTGCGTGGGCCGAGCTTGGCCGGGGGCCATCGGGCATGTCCACGCACAGGATCAGCGGGCCGCCCGCGGCCTGCGCGGCATCCAGCCGGGTGCCCAGATCCCCGGACGCCATCATGGATTGTGACACAAACAGGATCTGCGGGTGGGGCTTGTCATCGGCATCCGTGCGCAGCGGTGCTGCGGCGGGGCGGGCGCGCACGATCTCGACGCCCAGCGCACCGGGGCCGCGATCCAGCTTCTCGATCCGGACAAAGGCGCGCATGGCCTGCGGCTCCAGCAGGATGCGTTCGGCCACACGCTCGGCCAGCGTTTCCAGCAGGTTCAGCCGCTCTACCGCCAGTTCATGGGCAATCGCCTCCACCACGCGGTCATAGGACAGGATGCGGTCCACATCGTCCTCCAGCGGCTCGTGGCTGTCGGCAACCTCCACCACGACGTTGAAACAGATCCGCTGCGTCGTGCCGCGTTCCAGCTGAAACGCCCCGATATCGACCTCCACGATATGATCGCGCAGAGAGATCCTGTCGCGCGGGCGGTCCGCAGTGGCGGCGGCGCGCTCTGCCGGGTGGGAAAAGGCAAGGTGGATCTCTGAGGGCATGATGCGGCTCCTGCAAGGCTGGGCCCGGTCTATCAAAGCGCGATGGCCCTGCGCCAGCGGATAAGGCGGCGCATCGCGCGCCAGTTCCGACATGGCCAAGCCGCAGGCGGGCCTGCGCGCCGGCCCGGATCAGTTGCCGCGCACCCGCAGCGGCTGGCGATAGAAATGATGATACCCGATGGTCGCCGTGCGCGGAAACACCCGCGACCAGCGCGGCGCGACGCTGCCGGTGTGGTAATGCGTGGCCCCGCCCGTCAGGCGCCGCGGCGCACCGTCCAGCATGGCGCGGGCCACCTTGCCCACCTGGTGCCAGGCGGCGGGTTCGGTGATGACCTCCGCGCGGCCATCGCAGGTATATGTGAACTGGCAGGCAAAGCGGCGGCCGGTGCCCTGGGTGATGACCCCGCAGACTGTGTTGGGAAAGCGGCTGCTGTCAACGCGGTTCAGGATCACCTCCGCCACCGCGAACTGGCCGCGGATGGATTCGCCGCGCGCCTCGAAATACAGCGCCTCGGCCAGGCAATGCCATTCCGGCCCGCCACGGGGGGCGGGCTGGGCGGCCAGCCAGGCGGCGTCATAGCGCACCTTGGCGCCAGGCTGCTCCATCGGGGTCGTCAGGCGCGCCAGGTCAGATGCGCTCATGCTGGATTGCATTTGCAGATCGTTGCGGATCAGCTGTGCCGCAGCCTCTGCCGACACCTCTGCACCGGCGTCGCGGGAAAAGGGCAGCACCAGGGCCGCCGCCAGCGACAGGGCAAGGGACAGACGAGAGAAAACGGACCGCACGCGGGCACCTCCTACAGGATAGATGCCCAACATTCAGGCACCCGACGCGGGCGGGATAGCGGAAAATGCTCCGCTTTTCCACCCCCCCGGCCGGGGACCGGCCATGGGCTGCGTGCAAGGCTGCGGTCAGCCGCCCTTTGGCTGGCTGGCGCGCCCCCGAATCGCAAGCTGTGCCGCCGCCAGGCGCGCCACCGGCACCCGGAACGGCGAGCAGCTGACATAGTCAAACCCCGCCTCGCGGCAGAAGGCGATGGATTCGGGGTTGCCGCCATGTTCCCCGCAGACGGACAGGGTGATGCCCGGATGCACCCCGCGCCCGCGCTGCGCGCCGATCTGCAACAGCTCGCCCACGCCGTCGGTGTCCAGCACGTGAAAGGGATCTTCAGGGAACACGCCCAGCTGCACATAATCCGACATGAACCGCCCGGCATCGTCGCGCGACAGGCCATAGGTCATCTGCGTCAGGTCATTGGTGCCGAAGGACAGGAAATGCACATGCTGCGCGATCTCATCCGCGCGCAGGCAGGCGCGCGGCGTCTCCACCATGACGCCCAGCCTGTATTCCAGCGCCCGGCCCGTTTCGCTGCGCACGGCGGCGGCCACGGCATCGATTCGCGCGCGCACCAGCTCCACCTCGCGCCGGGCGGAGACCAGCGGGATCATCACCTCCGGCACCACGGGGGCGCCTTCGCGGCTGACGGCGATGGTTGCCTCGAAAATCGCGCGGGCCTGCATGTCATAGATTTCTGGCACGGTCACGCCCAGCCGCACGCCGCGCATGCCCAGCATGGGGTTGTATTCCCCCATCGCCTCCACTCGGCGGGTCACTTCGCTGACGGGCATGTCCAGCGCCTCTGCCAGGTCCCGCAGACCGTCGCGGTCACTGGGCAGGAACTCATGCAGGGGCGGGTCAAACAGGCGGATGCACACGGGCTTGCCGGCCATGATTCGGAACAGTTCGATGAAATCGGCCCGCTGCATGGGCAACAGCTTGGACAGCGTGGCGCGCCGGTCCTCCGGGCTGTCGGCAAAGATCATCTCTCGCATCGGGGTCAGGCGGTCTTCCTCGAAGAACATATGCTCCGTCCGGCACAGCCCGATGCCCTGCGCGGCGAAATTGCGCGCGGTCAGCGCATCGGCGGGCGTGTCGGCATTGGCGCGGATGCCGATGTCCCGCGCCAGATCCGCCCAGCCCATCAGCGTTTGAAAGGCGTCGTCCTGCGCGGCCTCGACCATCTCCACCGCGCCGCCGAGGATCTGGCCATTGGTGCCATCCACCGTAATCACGTCACCTTCCCGAAACACCTCGCCGGTTTCGGCCACGATCTGGCGGCGGCGGGTCTGAAAGCGGATGCGCGCCGCACCCACCACACACGGCAGCCCGATGCCCCGCCCGATCACCGCGGCGTGGCTGGTCATGCCGCCCTTTTCCGTCAGCACCGCGCTGGCGGCGTGCATCCCGCGGATATCCTCGGGGAAGGTTTCGCGCCGCACCAGAACGCAGGCCTCGCCCCGCGCGGCCATGGCCTGCGCATCCGCCGCGGTGAACACG